>JARIED010000004.1 GCA_029266945.1 Slackia sp.
GGGGCAGTCCGATTGATTTGCAGGCGCGTCGTCGCGGCACGAGCGTGTACCTGGTCGACCGCGTGATCCCCATGCTTCCCGAGTCGCTTTCCAACGACGTCTGTTCGCTGCGTCCCGGCGAGCTGCGCCGCACGATGAGCGTCGATATGAAGGTTTCGGCCTCGGGCGAGGTGCTGCGCGCCGACATCTATCCGTCGGTGATCAAGTCGAGCGCTCGTCTGACCTACGGCCAGGCGCAGGAATGCATCGACGCGCTGCGCCGCGGAGACGAATCGTCAGCGGCCAAGGCGGCGGGCGTGTCTTCCGATGCGCTCGCGGCCGACATCGCGTCTTGCATCGGCGCGCTGAACGAGACGGCCCGCCGCCTTCATGCGGCCCGCATCGCGCGCGGCGGCATGGACTTCGAAAGCGTCGAGGCCAAGGTGCGCCTCGACATGCTAGGCAGGCCCGTGAGCGTCGATCTGCGCACCAAGACCGATGCTACGGCGCTGGTGGAGGAAGCCATGATCGCAGCCAACGAAGCGGTGGCGCGTTTTCTGCGCGACGCCAAGATGGCCAATATCTACCGCGTGCACGAGGCGCCGACGAAAAGCGACATGGCTCAGCTCAAGCCGATTCTGCAGGAGTTCGGCTACGATGGCCACGTCTCGCTCGACGCGTTCTCGTCGGCCGACCCGCGCGCCATTCAGCGCGTGCTTGCCTACGCGCGCGGCCGCAGAGAGGAATTCCTCGTCTCGTCGTTGCTCGTGCGCAGCATGAAGCGCGCGACGTATCGCGACGTCTGCGAGCGCCACTTCGGCCTGGCAAGCGACGCATACTCGCATTTCACAAGCCCGATCAGGCGCTATCCCGACCTCATGGTCCATCGCATGGTGAAAACGGCCCTCTTCGGCCGCAGCCAGGAGACCACCGCCGAAGAGCACGCCATGGCCGCGATCGCCGAGCACTCGTCGGCCGCGGAGCGCACGGCGGAAGAGGCGGCGCGCGACTCGCAGGAGCTCAAGCTCTACGAGCTGCTGCAGCAGCAGGTCGGACGGATCGCCGAGGGCATCATCTCGGGCGTGACCGCATCGGGCTTTTTCGTGCGCCTCGAAAACACCGCCGAGGGGTTCGTCTCCTTGGGCGGCCGCGAGGAATACTTCGCGCTCGACCCGGTACGCCGTATGCTCACGGGGTCGGACACGTTGGCGGTGTACCGTCTCGGCATGCGGGTGCGCGTGCGAATCGACGCGGTCTATCCTTACGAGCGTCGGGCCGATTTCAAGCTGGTGGAGCGATAGGCCGCCTGACGGGTCTTGGTGTACTTGCGCGAAACGAACGGATATACTGAAGCGATGCCGCGGCGCAGGGGCGCCGCACGGCGGACGAATGGAAGGTTTTCTAAACAGGTGGCGAAAGAAAAGAAGCAGATAGCGAAGAATCGCAAGGCGTTCCATGAGTACGAGGTGTTCGAGACGTTCGAGGCGGGCATGGTTTTATCGGGTACAGAGGTCTGCTCGCTGCGTGAGAACAACTGCCAGCTGACGGACTGCTTCGCCTTGATCCGTCACGGCGAGGTGTGTCTGCACGGGCTTCATATCGCCCCGTATTCGCACGGCAACATCGCCAATCCCGATCCCGACCGCAAGCGCAAGCTGCTGCTGCATCGCAACCAGATCCGCTATCTCGAGGAGAAAACGCGCGAGAAGGGCATGGCGCTCGTTCCGCTCAATATCTACTTTGCCACGAACGGCCTGGTCAAGCTCGAGCTAGCCGTTGCGCGCGGCAAAAAGCTCTACGATAAGCGCGCCTCCATGGCGGAGCGCGATTCCAAACGCGAAATCGAGCGGGCGCTGAAGGCGCGTCTGCGATAGTCAAGGGGGTTTCGACCGATGGGTCTGTTCAGGAAGGCCACGCGCACCGCGGGCCGTGTCGCCAAAAACGTCGCAAAGGAAGCCGTGTTCGGCGACCTCGACCTCGACGATAGCAAGTCGTCGAAAACGCGCGGACGCAGGGCTTCTGCGAAAAAATCCAAAGAGTGCCGCGAGTACGAGGAGTACCAGCGTCTGAAGGAGAAGTTCGAGCCCAAAGACGACGCGACCATGCGCGCCGAATGGGAGCGCTATTACGAAGAGCAGTGCGAAGGAGAGTGCGAGACCTGCCCGTATTACGACTGGTGCCCCGATGATTTCGAAGACGAAGAGGAGCAGGTCGAAGACCAGGCCGAAGAGGCCGTCGGGGACGAGGGCGAGGTCGAAGAGGAGCCCGAGCGCGAGCTGACCGAAGAAGAGAAGGCCGCCAAGGCCGCAGCGGAGGAATTCTACGAGGCGGGCTGCGACGGCGAGTGTGAATCGTGCGAGCACTACGACTGGTGCCCCGCCGAGGAAGAGCCCGACCCCGACGACAAGGTCGTCATGATGGGTGTGACCCAGGGCGAGATGAAAGACATGGCAAAGGGCAGCGTCGAGCTTGCCCGCGAAGGCGCGCTTGCCGCCAAGGAGCTCAAAGAGGCCATGGACGATATCATGGGCGGACTCGACCTGAAGCGCTATCTGAAATAACGTTGCATGAAAAGCCGACGACGCGGGTCGTCGGCTTTTTTGTGTCATGGGCTCGCGCTTGTTTTCGCCCGATTTCGCGTCGATCTGGAAAAATAAGGGCTTCGAGGCCGAAAAAACGAGACTCTGCCACGAAAGCGCACATCGAACAATCATCGGTCGGCGTTTTGTCGAAGTTAAGCCACGAATAAGCAAGAAATGGTGTTCAAAGTGTCCTTAAAGGCTATGGTATCGAGCGCATGCGTGGCAAAGCTGGAGAAAAATGACCTAACGCGATGATTTTTTCCAAAGAAGGGCGAATCGAGGCGTCGCTGTCTCGATTCGATGCGGAATCGACCCTGCGGGAACTATGATGCGGCCGAAGGCCTTGCATGTCGAGCGGTTTCGATGTCGTACGGGAGGCCGTGCGCGCGAATTCTGCAAGAAGTTTTCGCCGAGTTTGGCGCACATTTGGCGCACGATTTAGCATTTATATAGCATCGGATTGAGCATTAAAAGCAAAAGACCAGGTCAATAACGACCTGGTCTGGGGTTTTGATGGAGCGGGTGACGGGAATCGAACCCGCGTCATGAGCTTGGAAGGCTCAGGTTCTACCATTGAACTACACCCGCATTAGTGCGTTTGAATATGTTACTACTCTTTCGACCTTTACACAAGATGTAATTTCGTCGACGCGACGCGAACCGCGTTATTTGGCGATCAGGACGGGCTTGTTGCAGATGCTCAGCAGTTTGTGGCCGACGCTGCCCAGGTAGCCCTTGATGCCGCCGAGTCCGCGGCTGCCGACGATGACGATGTCATAGCCGTCCTGCTCGGCGAGCTTGGCGATCTCTGTGGCGGTATCGGTGCCGTTGAGGATATAGGTTTCGACGTCGTTGTCGATGTCGCGCTCGTCGAGGCGCGCCACGGCGTCGGAGAGCAGGGCCTCGGCGTCGCGCTCCATCAGCTCGAGCACCGAAGCGAAGCTGACCAGCTGGTCGTCGCTGAGCAGCGGGATGGCGACCACGTTAACGATATCGATGCCGATTTCGTCGTTGCCCGCTCCGATATCGGCTGCCAAATCGAGTGCGGCGGAAGCGGCTTCGCTGCCGTCGTAGGCAACGAGGATTTTCTCAAGAGCCATGATGCCCTCCTTCACGGTCGGACTGAGGCGGCCGTACGTGCATGGCCGTCGACGCGCGGTCGATCCCTCCGCGCGTCTCCAGTATACCCTTCCGGCACTTCGCGCATGCGGATTCCGGATACGCCCGGCCGGGAGGGCTTTCCTTGCGGCCGGGCGTGCGCGATCTAAGCCTTGCGTTCGAAAATCGACACCACTTCGGTGTGGTAGGTCTGCGGGAACATATCGACGGGGGTGGCGCGCAGCAGGGCGTATCCTGCGTCTTCCAGGCGCGCCACGTCGCGTGCCCAGGTGGACGGGTTGCAGCTCACGTAAGCCACGCGGCGCGGGTTGGCCTCGGCGATGCTGCCGATGATTTCGGCCGCAAGGCCTGCGCGCGGCGGATCGACCACGAGCGCGTCGAGCTCGCCGAGCTCGGGCAGCTCGCGGGCCGCGTCTCCGCCGATGACCTCGATGTTGTCGAGCCCCGCTTCTTCGCTTACGCGGCGCAGGTCGCGCACGCTGCTGCCGTAGCTTTCCACGGCGAACACGAGGTCGCAGGCGCGGGCCAGCGGCAGCGTGAAGGTTCCCACGCCGCAGTAGAGGTCGGCAACCACGGCATCGCCGTCGAGCTCGAGGCCCTCGAGCGCGATGCGGACCAGATGCTCCGCTTGGGCGGTGTTCACCTGGAAAAACGACGGAGCGCTCACCTTGAAGTCCTCGCCGCAGACCGACTCGGTCCAAAAGCCCTTGCCGGTCAGCACTTCGACGCCCTTGAGCTTGCGGGCTTTGCCGCGGTCGTCGGTCATGACGCGCACGATGCTCGTCGCCTTGACGGCCTGCGAAAGGGTCTTCGCCACGGCCGCGCGGGGGAAAGCGCCGGGATTGGTCCACAGGGCCACCTCGAGCGACTTGGTGCGCAGAGAATGGCGCACGCCCACGCGGTAGATGCCCAGGTCGTTGCTGCCGCTGAGATAGCGCAGCGCGCCGCGCACGGCTTTCGGGGCCTTCTCGATCGCCTTATGCGCCAGCGGGCACGAATCGACGGGCAGGATATCGTTGGTGTGCTTGCGGTAGGGGCCGGTGACGAATCCTCCGCGCTCGTCGCGCGCGCAGCCGAATTCGAGCTTGTTACGATAGCCTATCTGGCGCTTCGACGGCACGCATGCGGCCACGAGCTCCTGGGCGCGTTCTTCGCCGAAGCTCGCGGTGCGAGCGAGCTGCGAAACGACGTTGTCGCGCTTGGCTTCGAGCTGGCGCTCGTAGGAGACGTGCTGCCAGCCGCAGCCGCCGCATTCGGCGGCATAGGGACAGACCGGGGTCACGCGGTCAGCGGAAGGCGTGACGATGTCGATCGCCCGTCCTTCGAGGTAATTGCCCTTGTCGGCGGTCATTTCGACGAGCGCTACGTCGCCTGGGCAGCCGCCTTCGACGAAGACGGTTTTCCCGTTTGCGGCACGTCCGATCGCGGTATCGCCGTAGGCAAGCCGTTCTATGGTTATTTCTTCATGCATGCGTCCTCTTTTCTCGTGTCTCGCCATTTTAGCGTATAATTCCGAACGCTAATGTGCCCCCTTAGCTCAGGGGATAGAGCGTCTGCCTCCGGAGCAGAAAGCCGCAGGTTCGAATCCTGTAGGGGGCACCAGCCGTTTAAGAACCGCACGCCGCGCATGCGGCCTTGCTGCAAGTCTATTTACGGGTATGCACGAGAGAAGGAGCGCATGGGCATGGCTATGTACACCCCCGAATACCAGCCGAATGGCAACGAAATCGCCGTCATCAAGACTTCCAAGGGCGACGTCCGCCTCCAGCTTGCAGGAGCCGACGCGCCGATTCACGTGGGCAATTTCGTGGAGCTCGCTCGCAAAGGCTTCTACGACAATCTGAAGTTCCATCGCTACGTCCCCAACTTCGTGATCCAGGGCGGCTGCCCCAACACGCGCGACCTCGACTCCGAGCAGGTCATCGCCGCCGCCGGCAATCCGTGGGCGGGCCTGGGTACGGGCGGTCCCGGCTACACCATCAAAGAGGAGTTCAGCACCAACCCCAACAACTCCCATGAGGACGGCGCCCTCGCCATGGCGCGTTCCCAGAACCCCGATTCCGCGGGTTCCCAGTTCTACCTGTGCCTCGGACCCCAGCATAACCTCGATTCCGGTTACACGGTGTTCGGCCAGACCATCGAAGGCAAAGACGTCATCGCCTCTCTTCGCGTCGGCGACGTGATCGAGACCGTCGAAATCGAAAACGCCGACTAACGGCCGCATCGGCACCGAAGGAAGAGTCTCATGGATAATCAATCTATCGCCCAGGCCCGTGCAGCGTACCAGGCGCGCGACTTCCAGACCGCGCTCGAGCTGTACAACCAGTGCCTTACCGACCCCGCCATTGCCAAGGGGCCTGGCGATTCGGGCTATATCTATCATCAGATCGGTAACTGCTTCTTGCAGATGAAGAACTTCGACCAGGCCATCCACGCCTACACACAGGCCACGGCGGACACCGCCTACGACGCGTGCGGCGCGGTCAACTGCAACCTGGGCAAGGCCTATGCCTTCCTGCACGACTACGAAAACGCCGTGTCCCACTTCGAGATCGCCGTTTCCGACGCGAAATACGACACGCCCTACAAGGCGTATCTGGGCCTCGGCAACGCGCTGCTCAAGCTGGGCAAGAACGCCGAAGCAGGCGTGGCATTCCGCGAGGCCGCGCTCGACGTGAACAACCCCGACCGCACCAAGGCCCTGCTGAACCTGGGCGTGTGCTTCATGGCTCTGGGCCGTCCCGCCGACGCGGTGCAGTCTTACGAAAGCGCTTTGCAGTTCGACATGGATCCGGCGACGCGCAACAAGATGTACGCCAACCTCGGTCAGGCATATGTGGCGTGCGGCCAGATGCAACAGGCCATGAGCGCCTTCGAAGAGGCGCTGGCCGATAAGACCTACTTCCTGAGCGACTCCGCCAGCGTCGACTACGGTCGCGCCGCGCAGGCCGTCGCCACCGGTACCGCCGCCATGCAGCCCATCGTGATTCCCGACGAGCCCGAAAACGACATGTCGGGCCTCGACGTGGCCGCCGACGGAGCGCCGCTTCCGCAGGAGGCCGTCTACGAACAGGCGACCCAGGCTTTCGAGCCGTATAACGATCCTCAATACTACCCGGTCGAGGCGTACGGCTACACCGTCCCCGACGGCTACGCGTCGGGCGACGAACGCTTCTTCAATGCGAGCGACGAAGAGCTCGAGCGCTATTCGAAGGGAATCGCGAAGCAGGACCGCAAGCGCCGCAATGTCGGCCTCAAGATTCTGGTCGTCTTTTTCACGCTGCTGCTGATTGCGGCGGCGGGCTGCGTGTTCCTGTACACGCAGGGCTGGGGCTATCCCACGCAGGAAAGCGTCGCGCGCAGCCTGTTCTCCGATACCGCGAACGCCTCGCAGTATTTCGTCGAGCGCATGGGCGAAGACAACATCGATGCCGCGATGCGCGGCGTCGTGCAGGATTCCAACATCACCATCGACGGCGTGGACAAGAGCATGTCGAACTCCACGGTGTACGTGTCGGCGAAGACCGCCGAAGGCGGCGACGTCGATTACCGGGTGCAGATGGTCCGCGACCTGCTCGGCTGGAAGGTTTCCGGCATCGAGATGTCGTTCCCCTCGCAGCAGTAATTCCGCGCGCCGCATCCGCGGCGCGTTTTTCTCACACAGGTTCCAATTCCGCCGACCGGCGGATTCGAAGAAAGGAAAAAAGATATGGCAATCGAGAAGACCTACTCCATGCTCAAGCCCGACGCCGTGCGCAACCGTCACATGGGCGAGATCATTGCTCGCATCGAGCGTTCCGGCCTGACCATCGAGCGCATGGAGCTCGGCATGGTCACTCCTAAGCAGGCTGCGGCCAACTACGCCGAGCATGAGGGCAAGCCCTTCTACAACGGCCTGATCGAGTACATCACCAGCGGCCCCGTGGTCAAGATGGTCGTTTCCGGCGAGGGTGCCGTCAAGAAGATGCGCACGCTCATGGGCGCCACCAACCCTGCAGAAGCCGCCCCTGGCACGATTCGTGGCGATTTCGGCCTCATCATGGACGAAAATGTCATCCATGGCTCCGATTCCCCCGAGTCCGCCGAGCGCGAGATCGGCGTGTTCTTCGGCGCGTAAGCAAACCGAACTCGATGCGGCGGGGCCATCGATCGAGAGTCCCTGCATAGGAGGAGGAGCGCGTGCTCTACCGAATCATCGATGCCGATGACCTTCCGTCGTTGATCCAAGCTTTCATGGAATCATACGAACTTGTAGCCCCGGTCGCACATGGCCAGGGCTACATTTTCGATGTGATCGAAAACCCCGACGACGCGGTGCTCGATTATCCCACCACGATGGCATCGCCGAAAAAATACTTCCTTCCTCCCGAGGAAACGCTTTTCAAATTCGATGTGGCCGAAAACGACGTGAGTGAATACGAGCTCGATGTGAAGCCTCGCGTGCTCTTCGGCGTGCATCCCTGCGACCTGAACGCTATCGAGCGTCTGGACGCCGTATTTCTCGATTCGCGCTACAGCGACCCGTATTACCGCGCACGACGCGAAGCGACCCTGATCGTCGGCGTAGGCTGCATGCCCACGTCGAGCTGCTTCTGCCACCGCGTCGGCGCCGATGAGGCTCCGCGCGGCTACGACCTGTTCCTTCAGGACCTGGGGGACCGTTACTGGGTCTCCATCTCTTCGGTCGCCGCGGCCGAGATTCTCGAAGAAAGCACTCATCTGCGCGAAGCGACCGATGACGACCGTGCCGCCTTCGCCGCTGCCAACCATCGCCGCGCCGCCGCTTTCGACGAATCCATTCCCAACGTGCAAGACATCGCCATGCTGATGGATACCTACCATCGCGATTCTTTCTGGGCCGAACTGGGCTCGCGTTGCCTGAACTGCACGGCATGCGCGGCGGTGTGTCCTACCTGCATGTGCTTCGATATCAAAGACATCTTGGCCCCCGACGCCAAGAGCGGCGAGCGCGTGCGTACCTGGGATTGCTGCACGAGCCCCGAATTCGCCCAGGTGGCGGGCGGGCATAACTTCCGCGCTGACGAGCGCGGCCGCGTGCGCCATCGCATGTATCACAAGCTCAACGGCTTCAAGATGAAGCATGGCACCATGCTGTGCGTGGGTTGCGGCCGCTGCGTGCGCGCCTGCAAGACCAACATCAATCCCATCGAGGTCTTCAAGTTCTTCGCCGAAAAGACCCGTTCGTCGGCCGTGACGACTAAGGAGGCAAACGATGCCGAATAGCCATGCGCACACGACGTCGGTCCAGGTATCGCGCCTCGGCAGCGCTGACCATGTCAAAACAGGCGCCGAACTAATGGCGGAAAACCCGTACCGTCCCTGGCCTGCGCGTATCACGTCGATCACCGACCTGACCGCCACCGAGAAGCTTTTCGAATTCCGCCTGATCGACGAGCGTATCCGCTCGGCGTTTCACCAGGACCCCGGCCAGTTCGTCGAGCTTTCCATCTTCGGCGTTGGCGAGGCGCCCATCTCCATTTCTTCCGCGCCGTCCAAACAGGGCTTCATCGAGTTGTGCGTGCGCCGCGCCGGCCGCTTTACCGAAGTGCTGCATACCATGCAGTGCGGCGACGTGGTGGGCATTCGCGGGCCTTTCGGCCGTGGATTCCCCTTCGAGGAGATGAAGGGCCACGACATCCTGCTTGTGGCGGGCGGTCTGGGCATCGCACCGCTGAAGTCGCTCATCAACTACATTCACGACGAGCGTCACGCCTTCGGCAAGGTCACTATTATCTACGGATCGAAGAACCCGCGCGAAGTGATGTTCCGACACCAGTTCGAGATGTGGAAGCATCGCAACGACTTCGACCTGCATCTCACCGTCGACAATTACGAAGAGGGCTGGGACGGTGAAGTCGGCCTGGTCACCAAGCCTTTCGAGAACCTTGAGGTGGACGCCGAGAACACCTACGGCGTGCTGTGCGGTCCTCCCGTGATGTATCGCTTCGTCGTCGAGGAGATGCGCAAGAAGGGCATTCCCTACGACCGCATCTACATGAGCTTCGAGCGCCATATGAAGTGCGGTATGGGTAAATGCGGCCACTGCCAGGTCGGTCACCAGTACGTGTGCATCGACGGGCCGGTGTTCAATTATTGGGAAGCGAAGAATATCCAGGGGTCGATGTAACATGGCTTGCTCGAACAATACGGCCGGCATGCCGCCTCGCGTGGTCATCGTGGGGCTTGCGAGCTGCTTCGGCTGCCAATTGCAAATCACCAACGACGAAGCGCACCTGCTCGACGTCCTGGGCCAGGTCGACCTGCGCTACTGGCAGCTCGCCTCGAGCGCTCCCGAGCCCGAGGGCGACGTTGACGTGGTGGTGATCGAAGGCGCTGTGACCACGGAGGAAAGCAGGCGTTGCGTGCAGCAGTGGCGCGACCGCGCCCGCACGCTCATCGCGATCGGCGCCTGCGCCGTCACAGGCGGCATCCCGGGCATGGCGGCGAAAGGCCTTGCGCCCTGCTACGACGCGGTCTACGGGGCCGATGTGCCCGAGGCGTGCGGCGAAACCTGCGCTCCGTGCAGCGTGTCTTCGGTGGTCGACGTCGACTTCGAAGTGCGTTCGTGCCCGATCGACACGGCCGATTTCATCCGCGTGCTCGAACGCGCGCTCTATGGCAGCAACGCCCTCGACCTGACCGACACCATGTGTGGCAGCTGCAAGCGCAACGAAGGCGGCTGTCTGTGGCGTCAGGGCAAGCAGTGCCTTGGCCTGGTCACACTGGCGGGATGCGGCGCGAAGTGCGTGAACCTGGGCCGCGAATGCAACGGATGCCGCGGCTTGTCGCCGCATGCCAACCTGCCCGCCGCACGCTCTATGGTCGAGGCGATGGGCATGAGCGCGTCCGATTTCGACGAGGCGCTCGAGCTGTTCAACCAGACGAACCCGATGCTGCGAGAGGGGAAATAATGACGGCGACGACGCTGACCATGCATCATATCGCCCGTGTCGAAGGCCACGGCAACGTGCATGTTTCCATCGAAGACGGCGTGGTGCGCGACGTGCGCATGAATATCGTCGAGCCCGCCCGCCTGTTCGAATCCATGGTGGCGGGGCGCCCCTTCGACAAGGTGAGCTATATTGCGTCGCGTATCTGTGGCATCTGCTCGTCGAGCCATGTGGTGACCGATCTCATGGCCATCGAGGACGCGTTCGGCATCGAGGTGTCCGAGCGCACGCGCATGCTGCGCGAGCTGCTCATCTACGGAAGCTACCTGCAAAACCACGCATCGCATCTGTTCGTGTTCGCCGCGCCCGACTTCGTGGGGGAGGAGAGCCTGTTCCCGGTTGCGGAAAAGGACCCCGAGCTTTTCGAGGGCGGCCTGGCCGTCAAGGCGCTCGGCAACGAGCTGTGCACGAAGATCGGCGGCCGTTCCATCCATCCGATCACTGCGGTTGTGGGCGGCTTTACTCATGAAATCGAACGCGACGAATATCTCGAGCTGGCCGACAAGCTGACCGCCATGCGTCCGTTCGCCGAGCATGTGGTCGACGTGTTCGCGGCTTTCTCGGTGCCCGATATCGCTTCGAAGGGCGATTTCATGGCGCTGTACGAAGAGGGCCATTACGCGGTGGCGTCGGGAAGCCCGCGCTTTGTCGAAGACGGACACGTCTTCGACGTGCACGACTACCGCGACTTGATCGACGAATACCAGGTCGGTCATTCCGCAGCGTATTTCTCGCGCCGCGCCGATACGGACGAGACGTTCGCGACGAGCGCTCTGGCGCGCATCAACACGAGCTGGAACGAGCTCACGCGCGAGGCGCGTCTAGCGGCGGCGAAGGCGGGCCTGAGGCCCCCTGCGCTCAATCCGTACGACAACAACGTCGCCCAGGCGGTCGAACTCGTCGACGTATGCGTACGCTGCGAGGCCATGCTGCGCGAACTCGCCGAGATGCAGGGATCAAGCGCGCCTGTGGCGTTCGAACCGCGCGCCGGCCGGGGCGTGGCTATGACCGAGGCGCCGCGCGGAACGCTCGTGCACGACCTCGAATTCGACGAGCAGGGCCGCGTGCTTAAGGCGAACATCATCACGCCGACGGTTCATAACCTCAGCGACACCGAGAAAAACATCCGTCAGGTCGCTGAGCTTCTGGCGGCGCAGGGCGCCGACGAGCCGACGCTTCGCCTTGAAATCGAAAAGCTTGTGCGCGCCTACGATCCGTGCCTTTCCTGCTCGGTCCATTAGGCTTCGCAACGTCGTTTCGATCGCGTCCTTCCAAGGGCGGCAGAGTAATTCTGCCGCCCTTTCTTTTTATCGACCCCTCCGATTCCATACTGCTTTTTTCGGCATCGTCTCCAGGCCCCGAACGGTGCCTGCGAAGGGCGTAGAGGCCCCCGCGAACGTGCTTGAAAACGCCTCGCGATGCCTCGAAGGCGCTATCGGCGCAAGAAAGCCATTAAATTCCCATTTCATAAAACACCACGTCAAAAGCGTATAGGGCATCACATGAAATTGAGTAAAATCCGGTTCACGGTGTTTACGGGATGAATCGGGCCCTGGAGGCGTCGCATAATGGCCGCGTTCGTTTTCGAGTCCTGCAGCACGGCGCGATAGCTTCTCGCGATAGCGGCGAGCGCTGACACGAAACATGCTTAACAGGGATCAGCGAAACTGGTCCTCTAAGAAATGAGAAAGGAAAGGTACAGGATGAAAATCGTTGTTTCTTTCAAGGTCGTCCCTGACGATCAGGACATCCAGGTGTCCGGCGACGGCAGCCTCGATTTCTCCAAGGCGCACAAGATCGTTTCCACCTACGATCTGAACGCTATGGAGGCCGCTGCTCAGCTCGCTGCTGCCAACGAGGGCTCTTCTGTCGTTGGCGTCACCGTGGGCGACAAGAAGATCGACGACTCCAAGCTGAAGAAGAACGTCCTCGCCCGCGGCGTCGACGAGCTCTTCATGACCGCCGATGACGCCTGCGCCGACATGGATGCCCATGCCACCGCAGCCGCTCTCGCCGAGCTGGTCGCCAAGGTCGGCGACTACGACCTGATCCTGTGCGGCGACGGTTCCGCCGACAACTACGCGCAGCAGGTCGACGTGCAGCTCGCTGCCAAGCTCGGTCTTCCCGTCGTCAACGGCGCGACCAAGATCGAGGCCGGCGACGGCTTCGTGACCGTCGAGCGCACCCTCGAGGACGTCGTCGAGACCGTCGAGGTTCCGCTCCCGGCCGTCGTTTCCGTCACGCCCGATGCCGCTCTTCCGCGCATCCCCGGCATGAAGGACATCCTGGCTGCTGGCAAGAAGCCGATGAACGTCGTTGCTGCTGACGGCACCTACGCCAACGCCATCGAGATCGTCGACTGCAAGGCTCCCGAGCAGGCCGACCGTAAGCTTGAGATCATCGACGCCTCCGAAGACGGCGCCATCGAGAAGTTCGCTGCCGCCATCAAGGCCGCGCTGTAAGGGAAAGGTGGACGTAAAGATGAAAGCACTCGTTCTCGCTGAACGTTCCGACGCTATCGCCGAGCTCTGCGCCGGCGCCCGTACCGTTGCCGACGAGGTCGTCCTGGTCGCTTTCGGCGACACCCAGGTCCCCGAGGCCGTCGCTGACAAGATCGCCCACATCGCCTTTCCCGAGGGCGCTGTGATCGACGACGCCGCCGACACCGTGATCGCCGCTTTCGACGCCGACAAGGCCGACGTCGTTTTCGTCGAGCCGACCAAGCACATGAAGGTCGTCGCCGGTAAGCTCGCTGCCCACCTGGGCGCTTCCGTCATCACCGACGTCATCGCCTTCGACGGCGACGTTGCCACCAGCATGTTCTTCGGCGGCGTGGCCATGAAGAAGCAGAAGGCTGCCGGTGTGGCCATCTACACCGTCGGCGCAGGCGTGTTCGCCGAGGCTCAGGCTTCCGGCGCCAACGCTGTCGAGGAGCTGGCTTGGGTCGCTCCCGCCAAGGCTGTCAAGCTGGTCTCTTCCAAGGCTATCGAGAAGAGCGGCGTGGACCTGTTCAAGGCCGACGTCGTCGTCGCCGCTGGTCGTGGCTTCGCTGCCAAGGAAGACCTCAAGATGGCCGAGGACCTCTGCGAGAAGCTGGGCGGCGGCCTTGGCTGCTCTCGTCCGCTGACCGAGGGCGTCGACTGGCTGCCGACTGAGGTTTACATTGGCGTCTCCGGCCTCATGCTCTCCCCGAAGGTCTACATCGCTGCCGGTATCTCCGGCCAGATGCAGCACATGGTCGGTTGCAACCGTGCGACCACCCTGTTCGCCATCAACAAGGACAAGAACGCTCCTATCTTCAAGCAGTGCGACTTCGGCCTGGTTGGCGATATCAACACCGTTCTTCCTGCGCTGACTGCTGCTCTGTAATCAGCTTCGCTATTGAGGGCCGGCGCGGGCGCTGTCTGCGCCGGCCCTTTATCAACCATACAAGGAAAGGATGAGTCAATGGCAGACTTCGACGCGATCGTCGTCGGCTCTGGCTGTGCTGGCTCCGTCGCCGCCTACGAGCTCGCCAAGGCGGGCAAGTCGGTCCTCGTGGTCGAGCGCGGCAACTTCGCCGGTGCGAAGAATATGACGGGCGGCCGCATCTACGGACATTGCCTGCGCGCCGTGTTCCCCGACAACTTCGACGAGATTCCCTTCGAGCGCAAGGTGTCTCACGAGCGCATCTCGCTTATGTCCCCCGATTCGAACTTCACCATCGATTTCGCTTCCGACGAGCTTCTCAAGGACGGCCAGGAATCCTACACCGTCCTCCGCGGCCCCTTCGATCAGTGGCTGGCTGAGCAGGCTGAGAACGCCGGCGCCGAGTACATCTACGGCATCGCGGTCGAAAAGCTGGTGAAAGACGAATCTGGCAAGGTTGTCGGCATCTTCGCCGGTGAAGACGAAATCACTGCCGACGTCGTGGTTCTCTGCGACGGCGCGAACTCCCTTCTGGTCGAGCAGGCCGTGGGCGCCAAGCGCGTTCCCGCTTCCCAGATGGCTGTCGGCGTCAAGCAGGTATTCGAACTTCCCGAGGAAGAGATCGAGAAGCGCTTCCAGTGCAACCCGGGCGAGGGTGCCGCATGGCTCTTCGCAGGCGACTGCACCCATGGCACCTTCGGCGGCGGCATCATCTACACCAACAAGGACTCCATCTCCATCGGCATCGTCGCCGGCATCGAGGCGACCGCCGAGAAGGCCACCGTCCCGGTGTATCAGATGCTCGAGGATCTGAAGAACCGTCCCGAGGTCGCTCCCGTGCTCAAGGGCGCCAAGCTGGTCGAGCATTCCGGCCACATGGTTCCCGAGGGCGGCATCACCACGATGCCCGAGCTGACTGCCGACGGCGTGCTCATCGCTGGCGACAACGCCACGATGTGCGTGAACCTCGGCTACACGGTCCGCGGTATGGACTACGCCGTCGCCGCTGGCCAGATGGCCGGTCAGGCCGCCGTCAAGGCGCTTGACGCAGGCGACGCCTCCAAGGCGGGCCTGAAGTGCTACATCGACGCCCTGGAGAATTCCTTCGTCATGAAGGACATGCGCCAGTTCAAGAACGTTCCTGCGTTCATGGAGAACTTCGACCGCATGTTCTGCGGCTATCCCGAGATGATGCGCGACATGATGAACACCATGTTCGTCGTCGACGGCACACCGGTCGGCCCGATGAAGAAATCCATGATGCCTATCGTCAAGGGCATGGGCATGATAAACCTGTTCAAAGACGTTCGAGGAGCGATGAAGGCACTATGAGTGACATCAAATTCACGGTGAACGTCGACGAGTACCTGTCTCTGAACAAATACGAGGTCGACGAATCCAACGCGCACATCGAGCTCAAGGGCGGCGCCGAGGCGTGCGACCCCGCCGAGTTCGATAAGCTCATCCGCGTGTGCCCGGCCGCGCTGTACAAGCGCGATGAGGACGGCAAGCAGTCTTTCGACTACGCCGGCTGCCTCGAGTGCGGCACCTGCCGCATCGCATGCGGCGACACGATCGTCGAGAAGTGGGAGAACCCGCAGCCGACGATGGGTGTCGAGTATCGCTTCGGCTAGGATTTCGGCGGCCGCGCGAGCTGCCATCCGCATCCGTTGCATCCGAAAGGAGGCGATTTCCTTCCAGGGGTCGCCTCTTTTTTCGTTTTTCGCCGTTTGCGGCGCGTATGAGGCGCAATATTCGCTCGCATTGATCGAGGCATACGGTGGGCGCTTGCAAGACGTTCGATTTGAAAATGCGATTATAATGCACTCATCCTATATCGATACAGGCCCCGAGAATCGTTCTCAGGGCTTCTTTTTCGCGTGTATCGGCGGTGCCGACGTACGCTTGGATAGGGGGGTGCACGATTCCGTGCATGGCGCCTTCCAAACGGCTCGGTTCGCACAGGCGGCCCCGATGCCGTTTTCCTGCCGTGCGGGCGTTTGTTCGTTTTCGCTTCGCAGGTCGGTTGCCGCGCTTCGTTGCGGCCGCCGTTCGCAACGTGGGTCGTTCGGGCGCTTTTCGATTCGAACGGTCGCGACTGCTTTCCGGCAAAAAAGAGGCGCCCGAGAATCCTCGGGCGCCTCGTGCGAAGCTTTCGCAGCGTCAATCGTTGTTGTCGCCGCGATGCATGTTGATGTAGTCGAGAAGCTCGCTACGCTTGTGCACGTGCATCTTCGAATAGATGTGGCGCACGTGGGTCTGTGTGGTATACGGCGAAATAACGAGCTTTTTCGAGATATTGTCGACCGTGTAGCCGCGTGCGATATATTTCAGGATTTCGCCTTCACGCTTGGAGAGCGAGAACTCCTCGATGGCTGCGTCGCACACCTCTTCGATTTCGGACGGGCCTGCGGGGGCCTGGGTGAGCTGTACCAGCGTATTTTCTTTATGCAGCAGCGGGACCAGCATGACAGCGAGTACGCATAGAAGTACGAGGGACGTTCCTTCGGTGAAGTTGTCCGCCAAAAATGCGTTGTGCTCGTACACGACGGCCCATGCGTCGCCGGCGAAGAAGCCCAGTCGAACGATGGCGCTCGAAATGGCGAATGCGAAGACGGGGGAGAGGTGTCCTTTGTTGGAGAGGGCACCGAAGTAGGCGATTAGAAAAACCTCGAATACGCCCGCTAGCGCAACAGTGATGACGAACGAGAAGTCGAAGTGGTTTGAATTTCCATTGACGAATACCGCCAGGGCGACGATGCATGTCACCACGAGCCATGGAAGCAAGCGGTACGAGGCGATATTGCGTTTCATGACCTTCTGCACGATCTCGATTGCAAGGCAGATGAGCGCAGCGCCCATGATGCCTATTACATACGACAGGCCTTCGGGCAGCAGATCGTCCACGGGGATGATCGCGATGTTGAAATAGCATCCCACGCAGGTGAAGAAAATCACCACGGAGATGACCGCGGTTGCCTTGGATGTCTTTGCGCGCGTGGCTTTGGGCAGAAGCGTGGAAAGTTCGCGGTCGCCCAGTTCGGCGTTTTCCTTCATGTAGGCGATCGCGCTTGCGAGCGGGAATAGCGCGACGAATACGTCGACCACGTAGCGCGGTAGAAGCGACGAGACGGTAATCGCGACGAGCATGACGCTTCCGAAGATGAATGCGAACTTGCTTAGCGAGAAATTGGATTTGCGGCGTGCGTGGAATTCGCCCCACGCCACCCAGAACACGGCGTTGCAGGCCGCGAACAGCAGCGGAAAAACCAGAAGCCCGAGCAGCGGAGACGTCAGTGTGAAGGCGAGCGCGCCGAAAGCGAATGTCGAGACGCTCATGATGCCTGCGACCACGAGGATGGCCTTCTGATGGTCATAGAAATGAATCTTCTTGAAGACCATGGGGGCCACGAGGAGCGCGACGCCTGTTAGGGCCAGGGTGGAAAGCCAAGAAAAGGTGACGGCGTTGTCGGTTATCGTCGTGGACGTGAAGAAGTTCGGCGTGAACCACAGGCAGTAATACCACGCCAGAATCAGGCTGATGCCTAGGTAATGCAGTCCGACCTGCTCCCGATTTTCCGACGAAAGCAGCGCTTTCTTCACGCTCGATTCACCCACTCTAGGCCTTTCTCCCAGTTGCAGATATGAGAATAACATAGATAAAATCAATCTATTTTTGCGCAATGGATCCGGTGTTTATCGCAGATTTATGTATGCGGCGTTTCGGGGAATCGTTAAAAAGCAGAAACCAATAATGACAGATTTTCCAAGGTTAATCCATCACCTGATTTTGAGTATACGATTTCTCGATACTCCCGCTAAGTTGAGTAAAGAGCTTTTAGCGGCATTTACGCGATGACAGGACGGGTCATGCAAGCACAAGATATCCACATCTGATTCGCATGTCTCCACGGACGACGTCCGAGGATGCATGAGACGACATTCCCGCGAGAGGAGGCGCGAACAGACCGGCGAAGGGGCCGAAACGACTGATCGCTTCATGGCGGTCGCATCCCTGGCGAGTCCTTATAGAGGTCTCTTTCTTTCGAGTATCGAGCCCGCTTATCTATATATGAGCGAGGCAAGGCACCGGGACCTCTCTAAGCATGGAAGGGGATGTTGGGAATTCCGCGGCCTAAGGCACGCGGATATTTGAGAAAGGGAAATCACATGTCTTTTCTTGCTAAGAGCAAGGGCGAGGTGACGTACAGGGACCTGACCGGTATCCACAAGTGGTTCTTGATCATCCTCATCTCGATGGGTTCTTCCATCATCTACACTCCGATGTATCTGAAGAACGTGTTCTACGAGCCCTTGATGCAGGGTCTCGGCTGCACCAACGCCGACCTCGGCGCTATGGTGTCCTTCTATGGCATCGCCGCCGTTATCTTCTACCTGCCTTCCGGCGTGCTTGCTGACAAGTTCCGCATGCGCACTCTGGCCACGTGGGGCTTCCTCGGCACTGCCATTCTGACCTTCGTCTATGCCACCCTGCCTTCCGTCACCATGTGCTACGTGCTCTTCGGCGGCATGGGCATCACCTCCATCCTGATTTGGTGGGGCACCCGCTTCAAGGTCATCCGTCTTTGCTGCGAGGAGGACGAGTATCCTACTAAGATCGGCATCAGCTATTCGATCTATGGCGCTGTCGGCCTGGTCTTCGGTCTGATCAATGCGGCTATCGTCGCCGCCATCCCCGTGCCCTCCCAGGGCATCCAGGCTGTCCTGATCTTCCTGGGCGTCGTTATCGCGCTGCTCGGCGTGCTCTCCTACATCTTCATGCCCGACTTTAAGGGCGAGATTAACAAGGATGCCAAGGGCTTCAGCGTCGCCGACGCTATGGAGGCCATCAAGACTCCGGGTGTTATCTGGGCTTGCCTCGCATACTTCTGCGTGTATACGGTTTACCAGGGTGCTACCTACACCACCCCGTACCTCACCTCTCTTGGCACCGACTCCAACCTGGTCAACGTCGTCGGCCTCATCCGTACCTACGGTATCGGCTTGCTCGCAGGCCCCGTGCTCGGCGTGATCGCTGCGCGCATCAAGAGCACCAAGACCATCATGGGCTGCTTGCTTCTGGCTCTCGTCATCCTCGGCGTGTTCATCATCCTGCCGCAGGACCCCGGCATGGCCATCATCGCCGTCTGCCTGGTCGTCGTCTTCGGCTTCGCCACCTACGGCGCCTTCTCCATCGGCTCCTCGCCGCTGTCCGAGCTGGGCATCCCCATGCGCATCTTCGGCACCGCCGCAGGTCTGCTGTCCGTCATCGGCTTCTGCCCGGACATCTTCATCCACACCTGGTATGGCGGCATGATCGACGCTTCCGGCGACGCTGCTTACAACATGATCTTCGCGATCGAGGCTGTCTTCGCAGTTGCCGGCGTCTTCTTCCTCTTCATGTGCCTGCGCACCGTGAAGAAGCATCTTGCTGCGAAGAACGCCTAGTCAGCGCTTCGCGTAGGCCGGCCGTCATCGTCGGCGGCCGGCCCGGTTCCCTTCGCCGGATTCGCGCCGAATCCGATTCGACGAATACGGTGCGGGGCTTCCCGCCCCGCACCTCCCATACGACTTTTCCGATGTACGCAAAGGACTTATGCTCATGGAAAACAAACTTGACGCAATGTCTCTCATGAACGATCAGATGAAGGCCGTTCTTCAGAAATCGGCCGAACTTGCCGGCGACGCGTTCGTTACCGACGTGGGATTCGAGGAAATGCGTGCTAACTACGTGAAGGAACGCGGTTTCTGGAACGAAGGCGGCCCTGTGATGGCCAAGACCGAGGATGTCGCTTTCGAGGGCCCGAAGGGCGAGTTCACCGCCCGCTTCTACTATCCGGTAGAGGCCGAGAAGCTTCCCGTCATCGAGTTCATCCATGGTGGCGGTTTCGTCGTCGGCAGCCCTGCCACGCACGATCGCGTCTGCCGCATCCTGGCAGACCGCACGGGCGCTGCAGTCGTGAGCGTCGACTACCACCTGTCTCCCGAGTCAAAGTACCCTGCGAACATCCAGGAATGCGCCCTGGTCGCCAAATACCTGCACGAGCACGGTGCTGAGCGCGGCATCGACGGCAACGACCTGTCCTTTGCGGGCGACTCTGGCGGAGCAGTCCTTTCCATGGCCGCCAATCTGTGGCTGCGCGACGAGGAGGGCGATAACTCCTTCGTCAAATCCCTGCTTCTTTACTACGGCTTTTACGGCCTGGTCGATTCTGTTTCCCGCCGCCTCTACGGCTGGGACATCGACGGCATGCGCAAGGAAGACCTGGTCTACTACAACCAGTGCTGGCTCAGCGACCTCGAGGCCGAGACGAGCGCTCCTTACGTCGACATGCTGGCCAACGACCTCAAGACCGGCATGGCTCCGTGCTACATCGCCGCTGCCGGCCTCGATCCGCTGCGCGACGACAGCGAGTGCCTCTCGCGCGTCCTGACGCACAACGGCATCGATAACCAGTTCGAGGTTTTCGACGGCGTGCTCCACGCGTTCGTCCACTACTCCCGCATGCTCGACGCCGCTACCGAGTGCATCGAGCACAGCGCCGAATTCTGGAAGACTCGCCGCGCCTAGCGCGGTTCGGCGGCCCGCTGCGGCCGCATGGAAACCCTTTTGGTATCAGCGCGCTTCCCTCAGATGGGGCGCTGGTGGAAATCCTTATAGCAAACAGGAGGTTATCATGGATTTCAATCTGTCCGACGAGCAGGAGCTTATCGTTGCATCCTACCGCGACTACATGGAAAGCGAAAACTGGGAGACCTACTTCCATGAGTGCGACGAGAAGCATGAGTATCCTCTGCGCTGGACGCAGGGTCTGTGCGAGCTCGGCCTCGACCGCATCATGCTCGATGAGGAGCACGGCGGTCTGGGTCTCGAAGAGCCCCTCACCACTCTGATGGCGATCTATGAGGTCCTGGGCCAGTACGGCGCCCCGACCTACGTTCTCTATCTGCTGACCGGCTACAACACCATCGTTCGCGAGGGCACCGAAGAGCAGATCGAAGCTTGCCTGAAGTATCTGGGTACCGGCGAGCAGGTCGTCAACTCCGCTTGCACCGAGCCCGGCGCCGGTTCCGATGTCTCCGGCCTCCAGACCACCTACAAGCGTGAGAACGGCAAGATCTACCTGAACGGCACCAAGACCTTCATCACCTCTTCTCTTGGCGTCAAGTATCTCATCATCATGTGCCGCGACGCCGACAATCCGGATGTCATCTCCGAGTTCTTCGTCGACATGTCTAAGCCCGGCATCAAGCTGTCCCCGCTGACCAAGCTCGGCCTGCGCATGGACTCCTGCTGCGAGGTCTACCTCGACAACGTCGAGATGGAGGAAAAGGACTTCTTCGGCAAGGAGGGCAACGGCTTCAACCGCGGCGTTGCCGACTTCAACTTCGAGCGTTGGCTCGTCGGCGCTTGCGACTACGGCACGGCCATCTCCGCTTTCGAGGATGCCGCCAAGCATGCCTGGACCCGTATCGCTTTCGGCAAGCCGGTCGCTCGCTTCCAGCTGAACTCCCTGAAGTTCGCTCACATGGCCATCAAGCTCGACTCCATGCGCAACATGCTCTACGAGACGGCTTGGGACGCTGACCACAACCGTGGCGGCGACGTCGACGCCGGTCGCGCTGCTATGTGCAAGTACTACTGCGCCAACTCCTCCTTCGAGGTCGTCGACGATGCTATGCAGGTCATGGGCGGCATCGCTGTTGCTTCCGAGCATCGCATCAACCGCATCTGGCGCGACCTGCGTGTCGACCGCGTCTCCGGAGGTACCGACGAGATGATGATTCTCACCGCTTCCAAGAACGCCATCAAGCCCTATCGTCAGTAATAGCGCTTCAACGTTCTTAACCCTCAGGGATTGACGGGGGAGGGGCGGCCGTATGCCGCCCCTCCGAACCCGCCTGGATATAAGAAAGGTCGTGTATATCATGGCAATTCCTACCGAAAAACCGTCCTTCGGCCCTCTTGATGGCGTCAAGGTCGTCTACGCTGCAGTCGAGCTCGCTTGTCCGAAGGCTGCCGACCTGATGGCCGACTGGGGTGCGGATGTCATCTGGCTCGAGAACACGGGCGCAGGCGACACCATTCGCGACACCGCCAACGTCAAGCAGGCCGAGCGTCGTAACCAGCGTTCCGTCTCGATCAACTACTTCTCTGAAGAGGGCAAGAAGGCCTTCTTCGAGATCGTCAAGGATGCCGACATCTTCATGGAGGCTTCCAAGGGCGGCACGTGGGCTCGTAAGGGCATCACCGACGATGTCCTGTGGGAGCTCAATCCCAAGATGGTTATCGTCCATGTTTCCGGCTTCGGCCAGGAGGGCGACCCCAAGATGGTCAAGCGCGCTGCGTATGACCTGACCGTCATGGCCTACTCCGGCATCATCATGCAGAACGGCACCCCCGAGCAGCCCATGCTGCCTGGACCCTACGCCGGCGACTACTTCAACACCCTGATGATCGGCTTCTCCACGATGGCCGCTCTCTACAAGGCCGAGAAGTCCGGCAAGGGTGAGTCCATCGACCTCGCCATGTACGAGACCCTGCTTGCCATCGGTCAGTACTACCTGGTCGACTACCTCAACGACGGCGTCAAGTGGCCTCGCCCCGGCGCCCGTAACCAGAACCTCTGCGGCATCGGCGAGTTCGAGTGCAACGACGGCTTCCTGGGCGTCTGCCTCTACGGCGTCGACCAGAACAAGCACTTCCTGGAGACCATCGGCCTCGGCCATCTCTGGGGCACCGAGGACATCCCCGAGGACACCTCCGGCCTCTGGCTGTCTAACCCGCATGCCGACGAGATCCAGGCTGCGTTCGAGAAGTACTGTCTCGAGCACTCCAAGTTCGAGATCGAAGAGGACTTCGCTGCCCATCGCATCGCCGCTCAGGTGATCAACGACCTCGACGACCTGCCGAACCAGGAGCACATGAAGCTCCGTGGCAACTGGCTCGACTGGGAGACCGCTGATGGCGAGACCTTCCATGGTCTGGGCGTGTTCCCGAAGTTCAAGAATAATCCCGGCCAGGTGTGGCGTCCGATGCCGCATCAGGGCGGCGACACCATCGATGTGCTGGTCAAGGCCGGCTACACCGAGGAGCAGGTGCGCGAGCTCGCCGAGAAGGGCGTTGTCAAAATCAGCGAATAACGCGATTTTCCGAAATCGCTTAGACGCAAAGGAAGAAAGGAGCCCGATTCATTTCGGGCTCCTTTTGCAAGAACGCATAGGTGGAGTGAGATAGTAATGAGCACTATCGTCGGCAACGACAACCTTCGCAATCTGTGGGAGAGGCTGAGCACAGATTGCGCCGACCATGCTTTCATGGAATTCCAGAACAGGGAAGGGGAGCGGCAGGCGTTCACATATGCCGAGTTCGACCGTTACATCAACCGTGCGGCGAACTACTTCCTCTCTTTGGGCGTGAAGAAAGGCGACAACGTCGCCATCCAGCTCTACAACTCGCCCGAAAGCGTCTCGACCGCCATGGCTCTTGCGAAGATCGGCGCGGTGGCCGTGCCGATCAACATGGCGCATATGGTGGACGAATGCGCGTTCGTCTACGAGAAGTGCGGCATCGATATGGTGGTGGCCGAATCCGATTGCCAGCCGTTCTACATCTCCGACGTGCCCGAGGGTATCGAATGGCGCAATCCCGTGCCTGCCGGCATCGAGGGAATCTACCCGATGAAGCACGTGCTGATATCGCACCTTCGCGGGGGGGAGCCCCTGCTCGACGGAGCGGTCGACTTCGATGCCGAGGTGGCGAAGTGTTCCGACGAGCTGGAGAATCTCTGCGAGCTTTCCGCGCTGGACACGGCCATGATCATCTTCACGTCGGGAACCACGTCGCGTCCGAAGGGCGTCGAGCTCACGCATGGCAACATGCTGTTCGGCGGCTATTTCGGCATCTGGCAGTGCGGCCTGACGCCCGAAGACCGTTTGCTGACCACCATGCCTGCGTTCCATTCCAATTTCCAGACCGCTGCTTTGATGCCGGTGCTCGTCGCAGGCGCGACGCTCGTCTTCATCGAGAAATACAGCGCCCGCCGCTACTGGAAACAGGTGCGCGAGTATCGGGCTACCTCGCTTCAACTGACCGCCATGATCGCGCGCACGATGATGGTCCAGCCTGTGGACGAGGGCGAACGCGACCACCAGGTCCGTTCGATCCAGTACTACCTCGCCATCACCGACGAAGAGAAGGACGCCTTCGAAAACCGTTTCGGCGTGCGCCTGATGAATTGCTACGGTTCCACCGAATCGGTGTGCTGGGTCTTGACCGACCTGCCGTTCGGCGAGCGCCGTTGGCCTTCGGTCGGCCGCGCGGGCCTGGGCTATCAGGTCGAAGTTGTCGACGATGAGGGCCGTGCCGTCGAGTCGGGATGCGTGGGCGAAATCGTCGTTCACGGCATGCCGGGCATCACGCTCATGAAGGGCTATTACGATGAGCCCGCGATCACGGCGGAGACGATCGATTCCGACGGATGGATGCATACGGGCGATAAGGGATACCGCGACGAAGGGGGCTGGTTCTACTTCGTCGATAGGAAGTCAAACATGATCAAGCGCTCGGGCGAAAACATCTCGGCCTCCGAGGTCGAAGGCGTTCTCGCCAGCCATCCGAACATCGCGGAAGCGGCTGTCATCGGCGTGCCCGATCCCGTTCGCGACCAGGCCGTCAAGGCGTTTCTGATTCCCGAGAAGGGATGCTCGCTCGATCCCGACGAGGCGGCGCAGTACTGCAAGGGCCGCTTGGCGGGCTTCAAAATCCCGTCCATCATCGAAGTGGTCGAGGATTTGCCGCGCACGAGCGTGGGCAAGATCGCTAAGAAGCTCTTGAGCTAACCGGTCCGTCTTTCGTGGGGGACCGCGCGCCGCCCGGCAAACTGCCCTCGTCGGCGCGGCGGAGTGCGAAAGGCGGGTCATCGCCGGCTTCGAGAGAGCCGGCGCGAACCTAAGGAGGACAGATGATCAGCACTGAAATCGTAGGAAAGACCTTCGGCCCGTTCGTCCGAGACTACGCCTTCAGAGACCTCGAGATCTGCGCGCTCGGCTGCGGCTGCGCGTGGGACGGCCTGGTCGATTTGGAGTACGTCAACGAGGGCGACGCCAAGAATCCCGATCTGAAGGTGCTGCCGATTTTCGGCGTGCCCCTGACCGTGAACGAGGAGATGACCACCACCCTCGACTACGGCTTCGATTACTCCGGCTCCTTGCATTACGGCATCGACGTGTATTTCCACGCGCCGTTCAAGATGCAGGACCATATCGAAACCTATGTGACCCAGGAGGCCATCTGGGACCGCGGCGAAGGTCGTGGATCGCTTTCCAAGCAGGTAGGCAAGTCCTACGGCTCCGATGGCACGCACCTGTGCACGGTCGAAACCTATGACTGCTGCATCTATGACGGCGGCTTCGGCGGCGAGCAGCCCCCGAAAGACGTCGTGGAATATCCTGATCGCGAGCCCGATCTGGTGTACGAAGAGGCCTGCGGCCTGCAGTGGCCCCTGATCTACCGC
Source organism: Slackia sp. (assembly GCA_029266945.1). Lineage (GTDB taxonomy): Bacteria > Actinomycetota > Coriobacteriia > Coriobacteriales > Eggerthellaceae > Slackia. Next base: position 25,576 of record JARIED010000004.1, read on the forward strand.
ATGATGGGCGACTGGCATCAGCAGCACATCGACTGGTCCTACACCGAGCAGACCGGCCTCGCGCGTCCGATCAGTCACGGCGTGTGCAGCGCGGGCATCGCGATGCGCCATGTCATCAAGCTGCTGTTCCCGGGACAGCCCGAGCGTATGAAGCGCTTCAAGTGCCGCTTCACCTCGCCGGTTTTGCCGGGCACCAAGCTTCGCACCCAGGTTTGGAAGGTTTCCGATACCGAGGCTCGATTCCGCATGGTCGATGCCGAGGCCTTCGATGCGGCGGTCGCCGACGGCGAGCGCACCCCGAAGCCCTTCCTGAATTCCTGCATCGTCGAATGGGAATAACGCTGCGGCGCATCGAATGCACCGGTCGCTTTGAGACAGCGCGACAGTCGTTCGATACCGCCCGTATTTTCCGCACTATAACGGCGTAACGCTTTTGGAACAGATGGG
>JARIED010000035.1 GCA_029266945.1 Slackia sp.
CCGGTGGCCTCGTCCCAGCCGAGCACGCGGCCGTCGAAGGGGGACGTGATCGTGCTGAGGAACCAGCCGTATGCGCCCGTGCCGTAGTCGGCCGCGATGCCCGCCTCGGCGAACAGGGCCTCGGACAAGTCCGCCGCCGTGGCGCCCTTGTCGAGCGCATACGTGCCGGCCGCGGCCCAAGTCTGCGTGGCGCCCTCGACATCGACGCCGATGACGGACATCGTCGCGGAAACCTTTTCGGCCTCGGCGCTCAAGACGTCGGGCTGTGAAGGCGCGGCCGCAGCGGCCGAGTTCTCATGCTGGGGCGCGGCGGGCGCGGGGTCGTTTTCGGGAGACGGGGCCGAAGCGGCGTCGTCGGCCTGCGGAGCCGCAGGATCGACCGGCAGAGCGCCTTGCTCCGCCTCATCGGATGCGGACGCTTCGCTGTCGGGCTCCGAATCGGCTTCGCTGCCGGAGTCGAGCGCGATAACCGACTCAGCGGCGGAGTCGCCGTCGGTTTCGGCGACCGCGTATGTCGGAGTGAGAGATGCGACCAGGACGAGCGAGAGCAGCACCGCGAATATCTTCTGCAACATGCTCGCGTTTTTCTCCTGAATCGCGCGAACGATGGTTCCGTGCATACGGACACCTTTCTTTCCAGGGCCTCGAGACGACGGGTGTTCCGACTCATCGCGACGCGCAGGCCCTTCGAAACCCAAGCATGCGAATCACGGTTACTGGCATAGCCGAGGGCTTCCACCTCGATTTCCCCGGAAGGGCTCGCCTTCCTGCGCTCTAGCGCGCATCCGTCACGGCCATTTTGCAATTCGGCGCCATTGTATCATCGCTTGCGACCACCTGGAGAAACAGCGCGAAGAAGCCGCCTTTTCCCCATGGCGCCGCAAGCGAGCCCGCAACACCGCGACGGGCGAAAAGCGCTACACTTGCACGCTGGACGCAACTCGAAAGACGAAAGGAATCGCATGTACAACGCGAAGCAGGTCATCGTGGTCAGGCGCGACCTGAAAATGCGCAAGGGAAAGATCGCGGCCCAATCGGGACACGCGTGCGTCGAGGCCGTCCTGATGGCGCTCGCGAATGAAGACCGCCTCTCCGACGTGCGCGTCGAAGACGGCTGGGTGCAGCTGGCGGACGCGGGCCGCGACGCAACGCCGCTTTCCGAATGGTTCGCCCGCGGCGTCGCCAAGATCTGCGTCTATGTCGATTCGGAAGAAGCCCTGCTCGACCTGGCGAAACAAGGCGAAAACGCCGGATTCTGCGTAGCGCTGATCCAAGACGCGGGACACACCGAGTTCCACGGCGAACCCACCTATACCTGCCTGGCGTTCGAACCGCTCTACCCCGAACAGATCGACCCGATCACGGGCGAACTGCCGCTGTACTAGAAAGCCGGACCCGCGAGCCCTTCGCCTCGCCGCCGGCGGCGAGGCGCGCTGGACCTACGCGTCCTACGCGCGATAGACGTATCGCAGGCGATCGCCCGCATCATCGGGCACGATTTCGATCACGTCCTCGAAAATCGCCGTCTGGCGGTCGTCAAGGGCGCGGTCCTCGTGGTAATGCCCGAAAAACCACCGACGGTAATCGAGCCTGCGCTCGATATCCCCAAGAAACAGCGTCAGCTCATCGTTTTCGTACGTTGGGTTCAGACGATACTGCGCCGTGACGGCAGCGCAATGCGTCAACACGTAATCGACCTTCCATCCGCAGGCATCGAGAGCCTCCCAGGCGTCGGCGCGCTCTTCGGGCGAAGGGATTTCCTGAGGCCACCAGCTTTTATGCGGCGTACGGCGGACCTTGTCGACCGAGCGGGCCCCGCCCATGCAGAAAAACGAGCGCCCTGCGATGTCGAACACCTGGCCGCGCATCAGATGAAGCACCGAGTCGTTGACGCGATGCACCGTGCCGCCATGCCATCGCTCGACGTCCATGGCCTCGAGCATGTCGAAATTCTCATGATTGCCGTCTACGAAAAGCGTGGTGAACGGCTTTTTGTCGAGCCAGCGCAGCCAATAGGAGTATTTCGAGCGATCCGCCCACACAAGGCCGAAGTCTCCGCAAATCACCAGATAGTCGTCCTTGTCAAGCTCGCGGCCGACCGAAAACGTCTTATTGAGCCGGCTGATTTCGCTCGCGCCGTGCGTGTCGCCCGTAATGAAAATTCTATTCGCCACGACGAAACTCCTTCCTTCCCTTTTCGCTGCGCATGTCACGCCTGGACGGCGGCATGAATGCGGACGATTCTAGAAGAACATCGCCTTCAATCCGATAAGCACCAGCACGACGCCGCCGACGATCTGCTCCTTATCGCCCAGCACGTTGCCGAACCTCTTACCGAACGCCAAAGCGACGAAGCAGCATGCGCATATGGTCAAGGCGATGGTCGCCGCCGATGCGGCGATGTCGACGTTAACGGCACGCAGGCTCACACCCACCGCGAACGCGTCGATGCTCGTGGCGACCGACTGCATCAGGATGACGCCCGCCGTCAGACGCTCGACCTCGAGCGAGCACGACATTTCGGAATTGCGCAGGGCACTCACGCCCTCTTTAATCATATTGCCGCCGATGATGCCCAGGATGACCAGGGTCACGATGCCCGCATAGGTTTCGATAATGTCGCCGACGATGCCGCCAAGGAAAAATCCGACGAGAGACATAAGCCCCTGAAACGCGCCGAACGCGATCGGCAGGGCGAACAGGCGGGCGCGCGATGCGCCCTTATAGCAGAAGACGTTTGAGAGGGTGACGGCGAACGCGTCCATCGCCAAGGCGAAGCCCAGCACGACGATTTCGACAACGCTCACAGCGCAAATCCCTGTCCCCATTGCATGACCGCGCATACGAAAATAGGCACAAAGGCGGCGGGAAGGTAGTTCGCCACCTTGATATCGGTCAGCTTCAACATATTCAATCCGATGGCGAGCAGCAGAAGGCTTCCCGCGCATACCATTTCATTGATCACGGCATCGGTCAGAAACGGCGCAAGCAGGCTTGCCCCCAAGCTCAAAGCTGCCTCGTAGGCGAAAACCGCCAGACCGGAAAACGGCACGCCCACGCCGAGCGTGGTGGCCATGACCATAACGACCACCATGTCGATCACAGCCTTGGCGAACAACGTCGAATGATCGAGCTGCAGACCGCTTTGCAACGACCCGAGAACCGCCATGGACCCGATGCAGATGAACAGAGATGACGAGATGAACCCATCAGAGAAATTGCCGAGCGCCGTCGATCCCCGGAACGCATGGTCGATCTTCGCCTGAACCCAGTCGCCGAACCGATGGACCCACGCGTCGATGTCGATAAGGAAGCCGATCAGGCCGCCGATAACGATCGACAGGACCGTCACCACCACGTCGCCGCCCTTGACCATGCCCTGCACGGCAACCAGGATGACGCACAAGCCCAATCCCTTCATCAGAAAATCGCCCAGATCGTTCGGCATGCGGCGCTTGAACAGCAAGCCGAGCACGCCGCCGAAAACGGTCGCAAGGCCGTTGACGAGCGACCCGAAAATGATCATGCGCGCTCCTTTCCCGCCGAATCGAAGCGGGGCCCGTCAACCGTCCGACGCCCGCCGCATACACGCGGCGAATGCCCATGCTCCGCGTGCATGCAAAAGGTGCGGCAACGAACCACGCCTTGCGCATTCTACTCTTCGATGCGCTCCTCCGACTTCTTCGAACGCGCAGAAACCTTGCGCTTGGCCGCCTGCGAGTCGTCGAACGTGGCCGCGATTTCCTTGTCGAGCTTGGTCAGGATAGGCAGCGTTCCCAAAAGGATGCCGCCGATCGACACGACCACGCCCGCGATGATGAACCAATTCGCCACGCCGGTGAATTCGGCGCATGCGCCCGCAAGCGCCAGGCCGATCGGCGAGGAAAGAGCCGACACGGTGGTGAACAGGCCCATGACGCGACCCATCTTCTCGGGTGGAACGCGTTTCTGCAGCACCGCGAGCAGCGGGCCGTTGAAAAACGCCTCGATGACGCCGGAGACGCCGGTCAGGATGACGAAGAAGATAAACATATCCGGGGTGAGCATGCCCGTCAGGACCAGAATGATGCCCGCGAAAAAGCCCGACAGAGCGACCAGGCGCAGCAGACGATGGCCGCCGCCCCAGACGAAGAGGATGCCCATGCCGACGAGCGAGGTGACGCCGTAGGCGGCCTCGACCACCGAGGCCATGTAGCCGTCGCCGTTGAACTGGTCGTAGGTCATCAGCGGGAACAGGGAGTTGATGCCTGCGTACATGGCCATGACGCCCATGACGATGGCGGCCATGACGAGCAGGCCGCGGTCGGCGTTCAGCGTCGCGAGACCAGCTTTGAGGCTCTTGATGGGATGACGGGCCTCGTCGCTCGTGTCGTGGAAATCGGGAATCTTCGCCGTAGCGATCGTGGCGACGGCCAACGCGCAGCCCAGCGCATTGAGGAACAGCACCATCTGGAAGCCGATGACGGTGTAGAGGAAGATGCCGAACACCGGGCCAACGATCAGGGCCATAGACCACAGGCTCTGGTTGAGCGTGTTAATGCGCACCAGATGACGCTTGGGACCGAGCAGCGGCATGGTCGATTCCATGGCGGGAATATGGAATGCCTGGCCCACGCTGCGCAAAGCGCTCATGATCAGCACCAGCTCGACCGATACGTGCCCCATGAAGATGATCATGCCCATGAGCAACGCCATGGCGCCGACGAAGGCGTCGGCCGCCATGAGAACGTATTTTCTATTGAAGCGGTCGGCCACGACGCCGCCAATCGGGGACAAAAGACCCTGGGGCAGCATGGAACACAGCGACGCAATCGCCAGCATAAGCGCCGAATCGGTGGTTTCGGTGACGTACCACACGCCCGCATACATGGACGAATACGCCGTCAGAATCGAGAACGCCTGGCCGATCCAGATCGTGATGACGATCCCCTTCCAGTTCTGAGGAAGCCCCGGATCCTTCGTTTTCGATACGTCTTTCTTCTTGTGCTCGGTCTCCCCCATCGCCTGCTTCTCGAGAGTGCTCATACGACCTTCCGTTTATGCTCGAATGTCTCCTTTTTCCTGATACTAGCAAGCGCCGAAAAGCGCCGCCATACCGAAGGCATGGGCGGGCCGACGATTCCAGATTCCCTTCATTTCGGTAATCGGGGAACATGCAGCACGAAGCGGCGACCTGATGAAAAAGCGCCGAGCGAAAACATACCCTCTTCAGCTCGGTCTGCCCCGCCTGGCCACATGACGTCGACGCCGTGCGACCCCTCGACGATGCGGTCGAGGGATTCGCTCCCCTTATCTCGTCTACGCCCTGCGCCCTCCGCCATAGGCGCTTTTGCGACCTGCGGCGAAGGCGCTTCCTTTGCGAGCCGTTTTCTTCAAATCGGCCAGGACATCCTTCTCGGCCGTGCCTTCGATCCGGGATCGAAGCTTGACCACCTGGTCGCGCAAGCGTGCGGCCTCTTCGAAATCCATACTGGCGGAAGCGGCGGCCATGTCTTCTTCCATGCTGGCGATCACGCGCATGACCTCCGAACGAGAAAGTTCGGCGAGGGTCTTGTTCACCTCTTCGGCAGAGCCGACCTGCTCGCCGTCGCCGTCCGACATGAAGCCCATGACGTCGTTGATCGCCTTGTGCACCGTCTGCGGCGTGATGCCGTGCTCCTCGTTGTATTGCATCTGAAGAGCGCGGCGGCGGCGCGTTTCGGAAATGGCACGGTCCATAGAGTCGGTAATCTTATCGGCATACATGATCACCTGGCCCGATGCGTTGCGCGCCGCGCGGCCGATCGTTTGAATGAGGCTGCGGTGGTTACGCAAGAAGCCTTCCTTGTCAGCATCCAGGATGGCCACAAGACTCACTTCGGGCAAATCGAGGCCCTCGCGCAGTAGGTTGATGCCCACCAGCACGTCGAACTCGCCCCTGCGCAAGGCGCTGAGAATCTCGACGCGCTCGAGCGTCGCGATGTCGGAATGCATGTACCGGGCGCGAACGCCCTGGTCGAGCAGATGGTCCGTCAAATCCTCCGCCATCTTCTTGGTAAGCGTGGTGATCAAGACGCGCTCATCGCGCTCGGCACGCTCTTTCGCCTCTTCGATGATGTCGTCGATCTGGCTGGCGATAGGACGCACGATGATTTCGGGATCGAGCAGGCCCGTCGGGCGAATAATCTGCTCGACCTGGTTCTGCGTGACCTTCTCTTCGTAATCGCCCGGCGTAGCGGACACATAGATGAATTGCGGTATGCGCTGCTCGAACTCGTCGAAGCGCAGCGGCCTGTTGTCGAGACAGCTCGGCAGGCGGAAGCCGTGCTCGGCCAGAGTGACCTTGCGGCTGCGGTCGCCTTCGTGCATGCCGCGTATCTGCGGCACGGTGACGTGGCTCTCGTCGATGATGCAGAGAAAATCGTCGGGGAAATAATCGAGCAGCGTATAGGCGGGCTCGCCGGGTGCGCGTCCGTCCAGGTGGCGCGAGTAATTCTCGATGCCGCTGCAAAACCCCATGGTTTCGAGCATCTCGAGGTCGTAGTTCACGCGCATCTCCAAACGCTGGGCTTCGAGCAGCTTGCCTTCACCCTTGAACTGGACCAAGCGGTCGCGCAGCTCTTCCTGGATGCTCTTGATGGCTCGGTCCATCTTCGGACGGGCCGTGACATAGTGCGATGCGGGCCAGATGGGAAGCGCCTCGTAATCGTTGAGCACTTCTCCCGTCACATTGTCTATCTCTTGGATGCTTTCGATCTCATCGCCCCAGAATTCGATGCGCACAGGGTTATCCGCATATGGCGGAAACACGTCGAGCGCATCGCCGCGAACGCGGAACGTGCCGCGCTTGAGTTCGTAATCGTTGCGATCGTATTGAATGTCGATGAGCTCGTGGATAACGTCGTCGCGTTCCGCCTCTTTCTCTTTGTCGAGAAACACCGCCATGCCTGCGTAATCCATCGGCGAGCCGATGCCGTAAATGCAGCTGACCGACGCGACCACGATGATGTCGCGGCGGGACAGCAGGCTCGACGTTGCCGCATGGCGCAGCTTCTCGACCTCTTCGTTGATCGATGCGTCCTTCTCGATGAACGTATCGGTCGACGGGACATAGGCCTCAGGCTGGTAATAGTCGTAATACGATACGAAGTACACCACGGCATTATGGGGAAAGAATTCCTTGAGCTCGGCCGCGAGCTGGGCGGCAAGCGTCTTGTTGGGCGCCATGACCAGCGTGGGTTTCTGCGCGGCCTCGATCACCTTCGCCATAGCGAACGTCTTACCCGAGCCGGTGACGCCGAGCAGATTCTGATAGCGCAGGCCGCGACGCACGCCGTCGGCCAGCCCTTCTATAGCCTGAGGCTGGTCGCCCGCGGGCTCATAGGGACTTTCCACGCGAAACGGGGTGGAAGCAAGCCTGACCTCGGGAAGCTTTCCCTCCATAGAGGCGCCTTCTATGTTCTGCAGATGAGACGACATGCCTTTGCCCTTCGACTCGGAAACGACGTGCGCCCGGGCATTTCCAGAGCGCACGTCTAGCGTACCATAATTTCGTTTTTTTGTGAACATATGTTCGTAAAAATAGGCTATGATGGGGATGTCGCGACGGCACCTTGAAAACCGCATGCGCTACCGATCGGCATCCGCGCTCCATGAAGGAAGGTATCTTGCGATCTTCGCCATGCCGGCGATGCGGCGGCCGTTCAGGACGTCCACCAGGCCCTCGACCACCTCCAGCGGCACGCCGCCCGACGTGAACGAGCGCAGCGGCATATCCGCCGCCATCTCGCTCATCATCGCCCTCGTTTCCGCACTCATGCGCGCGACCGTCTTCGCCATCAGCATGTCCACGATGCGAAACGCCTGGCGGCCGATGAACGTGGCGCTCATGTCGCTTACGGGCGAGTCGATCGTGAAAGGACGCAACGGGCGGCGCGCAGGCATGGCAGATCCCATCAGGCGCGCGAACGCCGCATCGGCGAAGCATCCCGGCGCGACATCCTCATAGCAGGCGGGGGCTTCGCGCCCGGCACCGGAGCCGGCGCGCGGCCCATCGACGGAAAACGGCCCCGCACCCGGCGTGAGCGTCACGGACGAGGCCAGGCGCATATCGCGGCTCGACGCGCAGAACAGCGCCTCGTACTTCCCCTCTTCGATGCGCCAGCGATGCTCGAAGACGTCCCAAAAGCGAAACGCCGTTTCGTCGAAACGCATGCATACGCGCTTTTTCTCTCCTGGAGCAAGATCCACGGAAGCGAATGCCGCAAGACGGCGCGCTTCTGCGAAGCCGCGGCGCTCGACAGGCTTCGTGTAAAGCTGCACGACCTCGCGCCCCCGACACGCTCCGACGTTTTCGACCGCGCATGACGCCTCGTACCCGCCGTCGCATGCCGTTATGCAGGGGTCGGAGTACGCGAACGCGGTGTATGACATGCCGAATCCGAACGGATACGCGGGCTCCACGCCCGCCGCATCGAAATACCGATACCCCGTATAGATGCTCTCGCGATACAGCACCTCGCGGTTCATATCGGGAAATCCCGTGCCGAGGGCCGTGTCCTGAAGAGAAACGGGCCACGTTTCCGCGAGCTTGCCGGAAGGACATGCGCGTCCGAGCAGAATATCGGCCGTCGCGCGGCCCCCCTGGCAACCCGACAAATACATCAGCAGCACCGCTGCAGGCTTCGCACGCCATGGCATCTCCATGGGGGAGCCGCCCTGCAACACGACGACGGTACGAGGGTTGGCGGCGCACACCGTCTCGATGAGCGTGCGATGCCCCTTGGGCATCACCATGAGCTTGCGATCGAAACCTTCCGACTCGAAGCGGTCGGGAAGGCCCGCGAACACCACGGCCACATCGCTTTCCGATGCGACGCGCGCTGCCTGGACCAGCATCGTCTCGTCGGTGTCGCCCATCACGGCGTCGTAGCCCTGCGCGTAGGAAATATCGACGCCCGCATTCGCCAAAGCGCTCCAAGAGTCGTCAAGATGAACAGGATTGATTTTCGAAGACCCAGCCCCCTGATATCGGGGAAGAAGGGCGAACGAGCCAATCACGGCGACCGACTCCGTTCCCTTCAGGGGAAGTATGCCGTCGTTCTCAAGCAGCACGGCGCTTTCGCACGCCGCCTCGTACGCGACGTCGGCATGGCGCTCGTAATCGCACGAATACGGCACCTCTCGTCCGCTACGCGCTTTGCATGCCAACTCGATTACGTGACGCGCCGCATCGTTCAGGGCGCCACAGGACAGGCCACCCTTCGAAACGGCCGACACGAGAGCGCGCGCGTGGTCGGGACGCGGACCCGGCATGCAAAGATCCAAGCCCGCATCGACCGATACGACACTCGAACTCATAGCGCCCCAATCGGTGACCGTCAGGCCGTCGAAACCCCACTCGTCGCGCAACACGTCCTTCAAAAGCCAAGGGTGTTCCGAGCAGTAGACGCCGTTCAAGCGGTTATATCCCGTCATAACCGCCCATGGCTTCGCATCGCGTATCACGCGCTCGAAAGCGGGAAGATAGATTTCGCGAAGGGCGCGCTCGTCAATCACGGAGTCGCCCACCATGCGCGCATGCTCCTGATTGTTTCCCGCGAAATGCTTCACGCAGGCACCGACGCCGCGACTCTGGATGCCACGCACCATCGCCGACCCCAATATGCCCGCCAACAGCGGGTCTTCGCTGAAATATTCGAAATTCCTGCCGCACAAAGGGCTGCGCTTCATATTGACGCCGGGGCCTAAGACCACATCGACACCCTGGTCGCGCGCCTCCTCGCCGATAGCGGCGCCCACCTTTTCGACCAAGGCCTCGTCGAACGAGCAGGCCAAAGCGCTGGCCGCAGGAAAACAGGTGGCGGGAACGCTCTCGTGGATTCCCAGATGGTCTTCGCCTTTCTCCTGCTTACGAAGCCCATGGGGGCCGTCGGAAAACACCACGGCGGGAATGCCGCGGCGCTCGATCGCATGCGTCTTCCAGTGCGTCTCCCCCGCAAGCAACCCCGCCTTTTCGGCCGTAGACATGGAGGATACGACGGCATCGATGTTCATCTCGCCCCCGTTCTGCAGGCCCCGCCCTCGTCCAGTCAAGAAGCCCGTCGCGTTCTCGTCAAAGGTATCGTCGGAAAAATTGTACCCTCCCGCACCCATAAAACGAGCGGACAGGCAATGCGTTAACGAACGGACGAGAAGCGTTCGCCGAAACGACGATCATCGTACAAGAGCGCTCCACACCTGCGCGACCGCCGCCCGCACGTCAGCAAGGGTCGATGCATTTTCGACCACGTAGTCGGCGATGGACTCGCGCTGCTCGTCGGTCGCCTGACGCGCGATGCGGGCCCGCACATCGGCTTCGCTCTGCTCGCCGCGCGCGCACGCACGTTCGATGCGCAAGGCTTCAGGGGCGCTCACCGCGACCACGGCATCGGCCCACGAGAACGCCTCGCGCGTCATGTCGCCCGAGGTCACCTCCACCACTGCCACGTCATGCGCCGCACCGAGTTCGTCGATGCGGCGAAAGCACTCGTCCATGATGGCTGGATGGGTGATGGCATTGAGCGCTGCGGTATGCTCTGCCGTATCGAATGCGGCGGCGGCCAGGGCGGGACGCACCACCACGCCTTCGGAATCGAAGATTTCCGTTCCGAAGGCATCACGAAGGGCGTCTTTTACCGCAGGCATGAGCAGCACGTCATGTCCGATATCGTCGAGATTCACGACACCCGCGCCCGAATCCTCGAACATCCCGCATACCGTTGATTTGCCGGACCCTATGCCCCCGACCAAAACGATCTTCTTCATGCCTTCGCCCCTTCCATGACGCCCCTGATGCCTGATGCACGAAGCGCCGCCCTCGCTGCGGGACGGCGCTTCCGATATCACGATTCTAACAACGCTCGGCGATTTCTCGAATGAGACGCACCGTATCGTCCCAACCAATGCAAGGATCGGTAATGGACCGGCCGTAGGTCATGTTGTCGCCGATATCCTGACGGCCCTCGACCAGATAGCTCTCGATCATGACACCCTTGATCAGCTTTCTCAGATCCGCATTGTGCTTGCGCGTATGGGTGATTTCGCCCACGATACGAATCTGCTCCTTGAACTTCTTGCCAGAATTGGAATGGTTCGTATCGATCACCACGGCGGGGTTGCTCAAGCCCTGCTTCTGATACATCTCCCAAAGACGCATGCAGTCTTCATAATGGTAGTTCGGAATCGTGGTTCCGTACTTGTCGACGCCGCCACGCAAGATGGCATGGGCAAGCGGATTGCCGTCGGTCGACACGTCCTGGGTCCGGTAGATGAATCGCTGCGGGCTTTGCGCAGCCACCACAGAATTCAGCATGACGGACAAATCGCCGCTCGTAGGATTTTTCATGCCCACAGGGGTATCCATCCCCGATGCGGTCAGGCGATGCTGCTGGTTTTCGACAGAACGGGCTCCGACGGCCTCGTACGAAAGAATATCGTCGAGATACGTGCGGTTCTCCGGATACAGCATCTCATCGGCAGCCGTCAGACCACTTTCCTTCATAGCGCGGATATGCATGCGACGGATGGCCCTGATGCCTTCGAGCAGATCGGGGGCGCCTTCCGGATCAGGCTGGTGAAGCATACCCTTATAGCCAACGCCCGTCGTGCGCGGCTTGTTCGTATAGATGCGAGGAATCAGAATGAGCTTGTCGGAGACAAGCGGCGCCAAGGCGCCGAGCCTGCTCACGTATTCGCATACCGAATCTTCGTTGTCGGCCGAACACGGACCGATGATGACGAGGAATTTATCCGACTCCCCCGTCAACACGTCGCGGATTTCCGCGTCGCGACGCGCTTTGAGCTCGATCAGGTCGTCGGAAAGAGGATATTCCTTCTTCAAGTCGGCGGGTTCGGGCAGAACCTTGTTCACATACATGGCCATCTTCGATTCTCCTTCCAAACGCACCGTAACATCCAAGCGCGATGCGACCGCCCCTTAGCGCCGCACTTCCTCTATCACGCCGGCTGCAAGCACGGTGTCCCCATCGTAGAAAACGGCGTATTGCCCAGGCGCCGTGGTCGCCTGAGGCACGTCGAGCAACACGTCGACCGTCGAAGGCGGCTCGTCGAGCGCGACGGACGAGACGATACGGCACGGCGCCGCAGCCTGACGATAGCGAAGCTTCACCGAACACGGATACGACCCATGCTCGGCGCATGCACCGGAAATACGCTTCGCCGTGCCCGCCTGCCATGTCACATCGCGCACACGCGCGCCGACGATCGAAGCGCCCGATGCGAAGGCCACGACAAGCTCGTTGGCATCGGCTCTTTTGTCGATCACGTAATACGGTTCAGGAGCGCCGCCGATATCGAGGCCCTTGCGCTGTCCGATGGTATAGCGGTGCAGTCCCTTGTGCCTTCCTACCACCCGACCATCGCTCGTCACGATGTCGCCCGGATACTCGGAAAGGCCCCGTTCCGCAAGAAAATCCAAATGAGAGCCGTGAATAAAGCAGATGTCCTGGCTATCCGACTTCGAAGCCACGGGAAGGCCCCACTGCGCCGCGAGCTCGCGCACGCGCGCTTTCCCTTCGGCAAGGGTGCCAAGCGGAAGCACCAGGCGGGCAAGATGCTCTTGCGACAGCATCGAAAGCATGTAAGACTGGTCTTTCGGCGCGGAAGCCGAGCGCGCGACGGCAAGACGCCCGTCCAGTCGGACGATGCGCGCGTAATGGCCCGTCGCCACGAAGCCGCATCCCAGCTCATCGGCGGCCTCGATCAACGAAGGTATCTTGCACGAACGATTGCAGACGACGCACGGGCTGGGCGTGCGACCCGACGCGTACTCTTCGACGAAGGAATCGACCACGTTGCAGGCGAAACGATGCGTGCAGTCTTTCAGCACATGCGGTATGCCGAGCTTTTCGGCCACCGCGCGCGCGTCCTCGGCCGCCTGGCGCGCATTGTCGTCATCAACGAAGATGCACGTCATACCGACCACCTCGAAGCCCGCGTCCATCAGCAGGCGAGCCGCCACGGAAGAATCGACCCCTCCGCTCATGCCCAAAACGACGCGCGAAGCAAGTTGCATATCGATATGCTCTACGAATGAAATCACGGTGCTATTCTAGACTACGCCGCGTCACTTTAGCCCGCGATAGCGATTTTTCCTCAAATCCACGGAACCTCGAAAACAAAAAAGCGACCCCGAAGGGTCGCTTTTTCACGAGCGAAGAATCAGTCGCGCGATAACGTGAAGTTATTCGGCGTCGGCGGCCTTCTCGGCCTTCTTCTTGGGCTGACGGGGCTCGGGAGCCTGGATGGACTCGTCGACCTCGATCTCGAAGCCCAACTCGTCGGCAGCAGCCTTCATGGACAGGCTAATGCGACGACGGTCAGGGTTGATCTCCATGACCTTGACCTTGACCTCCTGGCCGACCTTGACGACCTGAGCCGGGGTGTCGATGTGCTTGGCAGCCATCTCGGAGATGTGAACCAGGCCCTCGACGTTGGAGCCGAGCTCGATGAAGGCGCCGAACGGAACGATCTTGGTGACCTTGCCGTCGACGATGGAGCCCACGGGATAGGACTCGACGAGCTTCAGCCACGGATCCTCGGTGGTCTGCTTCAGGCCGAGCGAGATGCGCTCACGCTGCAGATCGACGTCGAGAACCTCGACCTCCACCTCGTCGCCGACCTTGACGACCTCGGAGGGATGGTTGACGTGGTTCCAAGAGAGCTCGGAGATGTGAACCAGACCGTCGATGCCGCCCAGGTCCACGAAGGCGCCGAAGTCCACGATGGAGGAAACGGTGCCCTTGAGGCGCATACCCTTGGCGAGCTTGGAGAGGATTTCGGCGCGCTCGTTCTTGCGGCCCTCCTCCAGCAGCACGCGGCGGGACAGAACGACGTTGTTGCGGTTGCGATCCATCTCGATGACGCGGGCCTCGATCTCGGTGCCCAGGTACATATCCAAATCCTTGACGCGACGAAGGTCGACCAAGGAAGCAGGCAGGAAGCCGCGCAGGCCGATGTCGAGGATGAGGCCGCCCTTGACGACTTCGATAACCTCGCCGGTAACAACCTCGCCGGCCTTGAACTTCTCTTCGACCTGAATCCAGGCGCGCTCGTACTCGGCACGCTTCTTGGACAGGATCAGGCGACCGTCTTTATCTTCCTTCTGCAGGACGAGGGCCTCGATCTCGTCGCCGAGAGCAACGATATCGGAGGGATCGGCATCCTTGCGGATGGAGAGCTCGCGGGAAGGAATGACGCCTTCGCTCTTGAACCCGATGTCGAGCAGAACCTCGTCATGCTCGAGCTTCACGACAGTGCCCTTGACCAGATCGCCTTCGTCGAAGTCGGTCAGGGTGCCATCGATCATCTCGTTCATCAGGTCGTCGGAGATGTCCTCGAAGTCGATGACGGACGTGTTCTTGATTTCGGTCAAAACGGACCCCTTTCAAGCACGGGGACCCTTCGTCATGGTGGTTGAATTCAACATGTCTCGGGGGCCTACAGTTATCTACCCGCTCGCGGATTCGAGACGGGGCCGTCAGCCGTCGCTGACAAGCCGTTGCATTGTATCACAGGGCCCTTCCTCGACAGGCGAAAAACATCGCTCGAAAAGGCGTGTTCCACGCTTTTTGCAAGAAACCCCGACAAACGATCACGCATCCGGGCGTAGCCATCGTCCGTCCAGAGGCGAATCGACGCCGAACGGCAACGTCGGGCGTCGAAAAACAACGCCGCAAACGCCTCGGATGCGCCGCATGTTTTATCTCCACGGGAAAGACCCGGCGAACGACGGCGTGCTATGCTTTCGTTTCGTCGGGCACGCCCGCGCAGATTCCGCCCCATCGCGCAAAGGAGCAGCATGGACGCATTGGTCGCTCAGATCATCGAAATAGCCTCCCGGGAATGGGTGCGCGACATCTTCTTGACCGTGGTGCTGGCCGCCGTCACCTTCGGCGTGTCCCACG
>JARIED010000028.1 GCA_029266945.1 Slackia sp.
CCAGTACGGCATCGACCCCGCCACCGGCAAGCTCGTCGAGGGCGGCGTGAAGGCCCAGGCCGTCCAGGCCCTGAAGAACATCAAGGCCATCATCGAGTGCGTCGACCACGTGATGGAAGACGCCGTCAAGGTGAACATCTACGTGAAAGACCTCGCCGACATGGACGCCGTGAACGAGGCGTACAAGGAGTTCTTCCCCGAGGGAACCCCTGCCCGTCGCGTCGTGGGCGTGAAGAATCTGCAGGGCGAGGCCCTGGTCATGATCGACGCCATCTTCGGCAACTTTGAAGGCACCCCGCCGGTGAAGTAGGTCTGACAGGATAGGCTTTGCGGCAGGCGCGATGTGCGCGTCATGCAGCGAAATGAAAAGGACCCGAGAGCATTCTCGGGTCCTTTTCGTGTGCGGGCTGCGGCAGGCGCTTCGTGCGGGGTTTAGCGCGCCTCGATGCTTTCGAGCATGTCGATGGCCAAATCGAGGCCCAAGACGATGCATTCGTCGCACGGGCGCAGCGGCGTGGCGCCGTCGGTCGCCTTGATATCGGCGCACAGCGTGGAGCCGACGGTTTCGCGGAAGCGGTCGACCACCTGCTTGGTCAGCGCGTAGGTGTCCTGCTTGCTGGCGGGGTCGTCGTAGCCGTTGCTGCGAGCGAGTCCTGCCACCATGGCGGCTCCTGCGATAGCGCCGCAGGTCTCGGTGAAGCCTCCCATGCCGCCGCCGAGGCCCTCCGCGGCGCGGAATACGTCGCGTTCGTCGGCGTTCACGAACGGGGCGAGGGTGCAGGCGACGCACTGCGCGCAGTTGAAGTTGCGGGCGTGCAGCTCGAGCGCGTGCGCGGCGAGGGCTTCGCGGTCGAAGGCGGGACGGGCGGGATTTTCGGTAGTCATAGCGTCTCCTCGGGCAGTTGGCTTGCTGTGCTTCGAATTGTACGCCGCCGTGCGCGCCGTATGAACGAGTTCGGTATTTCGATCGAAACTCGGGCGTATTGCATGGGTCGCCGCTGAATGGAGTACAATAACCGGATGCTTAGTCAACAACGAGCCGAAAGGACCGTCATGAGCGAAGAGTTGTATGTCGACGGCTTGGGGCTTGCCCCGGGCGTCATGGAAACCATCGTGGCAATCGCCGCTAAAGAGGTCGAAGGCGTCGCGAGCGTTGGTTCTTCGACGTTTTCCGGCATTCGTTCGCGCTTCGTGTCCAATGCGGCCGCCCAGGGCATCGAAGTCAGCATGAACGAGACCGAGGGCGTCGATATCGCCGTGCACGTCGATGTGTATTTCGGAAGGCCCATTCCTTCCGTCGCAGCCGAGGTGCGCCAAGCCGTCGCCGACGCCGTGATCACGCAGGTCGGATTCAAGGTGTCTTCGATCGATGTCTATGTCGACGGCATCCGTTTTTCGGCATAACGCATAGCACGTATATAAGGATAGGGAATAGATGAAACGTCACGAGCGCTCTTTGGCGCGCCGCTGCGCGCTGCAGGTTCTGTATCAGAGCGAGATTCTGAACAAGCCGGCCGACCAGGTAGTCGAAGAAGGCCTGGTCCCCGATGAGGCGGGCATGGGCGATTATGCCCGCATGCTCATCATGGGGGTTTCTTCGCACAAGACCCAACTCGACCGCATCATCAGCGTCAGCTCGCAGAACTGGGCGATCGATCGCATGCCCGTGGTCGACCGATCCATTTTGCGCCTTGCCGCGTTCGAGCTGAAATACGTGGACGACGTTCCCGTGTCGGTCTCCATCAACGAGGCCGTCGAGCTGGCCAAGGAATTCGGCGGCGAAGACGACTCCCATCGCTTCGTGAACGGCATTCTGGGCCGCATTGCGCGCGATAGCGAATCCGGCATCGAGCCGACCGTCGAGGAAGAACCGGCCGTCGAGCAGGCCGAGGATGCGGACGTCCCGGCCGAGGCCCCGGCTCAGCCCGAGCCCGCGAAGGCGGACGAGGCCGCCGAGTAGCATGGCCGCCGACGAGCAGACACGCTCCGATTTCGCTGCCATCCGCGACCGCCTCGACGAAATAGCGGCGCAGGTGCGCAGCGACGACATGCCCCTCGATGCCGCGCTCGATCTGTACGACGAGGCGGTGAAGCTCGGTATGAAGGCGACGGAGCTTCTGGAAACTATCGAAGAGGGCGATCATGCCGAGTCAGGAGAAGAGGCGCGATGACGCCTCTTCCGGTCACGTGGCAAACACCCGCAAGCTAAGGCAGGATGTATGGAACACCGCATTCTTGACATGATATCGTCCCCTGCAGATCTCAAGCTCCTCACCGATGAGGAGCTTGCCATTCTCGCTTCCGAAATACGCGAGCAGATTCTTGAGACCACCTCGAAAAACGGCGGCCATGTGGCCCCGAGCCTCGGCGTGGTCGAAATCACCCTGGCGTGCCACAGCCTGCTCGACTGCCCCCACGACAAACTGCTGTTCGATGTGGGCCATCAGTCGTACGCGCATAAGCTGCTCACCGGCCGTCTGGATATCTTCGATACGTTGCGTCAGTACAAGGGCATGTCGGGTTTTCCGAAAGCGTCCGAAAGCCCCTACGACGTGCATCCTTCGGGCCATGCGTCCGACTCGGTGTCGGTGGCGCTCGGCCTTGCCATGGCGCGCGATCTGCGCGGCAGCGACGAGAAGATCGTCACGATCATCGGCGACGCGTCCCTTTCGGGCGGCATGGCCTTCGAGGCCCTCAATCACGCCGGTCAGCTACAGACGCCCATGGTGGTCATTCTCAACGATAACGAGATGTCTATCTCGCGCAACGTCGGCGCGCTGGCCAAATACCTCGGTCATAAACGTGCGTCGCGCGAGTACACCCAGGCCCGCGACGGCATTCAGAGCGCGCTCGAGGCCCAGGGCGATTGGGGCCACGGCCTGGTCGATTTCGGCCGCAATGTGAAGGATTCGATCAAGCAGATGGTCATTCCCGGCGAGATGATCTTCGAAAAGCTGGGATTCTTGTGCACCGCTCCCGTCCCAGGTCACGACATCGCGGCGCTTAAGCACACGCTGCGCGTGGTGCTCGACGCCGAGGTTCCCGTGCTCATGCACGTGGTCACGAAGAAGGGTATGGGATACGAGCCCGCCGAGCGCCGCCCCGACGTGTTCCACGGCGTGGGTCCCTTCGACCTGGCTACCGGCGAGGTGAAGAAGTCGTCATCGGCCGCTCCCAAATACACGAGCGTGTTCGGCAAGGCGCTCGTGCGCGAGGCGGCCGCCAATGAGGACATCGTGGCCATCACGGCCGCCATGAAAGACGGCACGGGCCTCAACGAGTTCGCGGACAAGTATCCGAAGCGCTTCATCGACACGGGCATCGCCGAAGAGCATGCCGTGGCGTTGGCCAGCGGTCTTGCCATCGGCGGCAAGAAGCCCGTCGTGGCGATATATTCCACGTTCATGCAGCGTGCGGTCGACCAGATGATCATCAATAACGCCTTGCCCGATCTTGACGTGGTGTTCTGCCTCGACCGCGCCGGCTTGGTGGGCGACGACGGCCCTACGCATCACGGTGTGTTCGACATCGTCTATACGCGCATGATTCCGCATATGAAGGTCATGGCGCCCTCCGACGAGGCCGAGCTGGTGCATATGCTGCACACGGCGCTTTCGTTGCATGGCCCGGTCACGTTGCGCTACCCGCGCGGCGAGGCCCGCGGCGTCGAACTGCCCGAAACCCCGCAGATTCTCGAGGTGGGCAAATCGCGCACTACGCGCGAAGGCGACGACGTGGCCATCCTGGCGTTCGGTCGCATGGTGCAGGAGGCCGAAGGCGCATCCGACATTCTGGCTGCCGAAGGCATCGGCGTGCGCGTGGTCGACATGCGCTGGATCAAGCCCTTCGACGAGGCCGCCGTGCGCGCCGCCGCCGAGGAATGCTCGCTGGTGGCAACGGCCGAAGAAGGCGTGGTTGAAGGCGGCATCGGCGAAGGCATCCTGGAAGACCTCGCGGCGAACCCGCCTGCGAAGGTGCCTCCCATCCTGACGTTCGGCATTCCCGACCGCTTCGTCAGCCAGGGCAAGGTGTCCCTGTTGCACAAGGAAGTGGGCCTCGACGCCGAAAGCATGGCGAACCGCATCCGCGAAAAGCTTGCGTCCATGAAGCGGGCCTAAGGGCGCCGCAACCGCCCGGCAACGCAAGAGGGCGACGGAATGAACTCCGTCGCCCTCTTTTCGTATGCGCTTGCATGCCGCGCTCCGGTGTCGCTCGGCGGGCGGCGCCGCGCTAACGCTTCCAGACTTCCGTGCCGGCGATGCTGACGCTCGTCACGTTTTCGGGTGCGGCGAACACGTCGAACGCAAGGGTCTTATGGACGCTCGTGGTGCCGTCGTCGTTGGTGCGGCTCGACGAGGCGCTTTCGGTCGCGTCGATCACGGTGCCGTCGGCCAACGAAACCAGGACGGGCAGGTTCAGGATGCGGTCCATCTCGGCCTCGTTGCGGTCGGACATCTTCCCGCTGTCCTGGTCTTGCCAGTTCATGATGTCATGCGCCGTGTAATCCACCGTGATGCCGATGGGGGAGATGGCGATCGATTCGACATCGGCGCTCAAGCCGTTGTAGTCGACGGCGAATCCTGCGGGAAGGTCGACGGTCGTGTCGTCGTAGTTCATCGTGAACTTGAGGTCCCAGGTGCCTTCGACGAGGGTGCGCGGGCCGTTCGCTCCGTCAAGCACGGAGAGGTTTTCAAGATGCACGCGCGCGGTATTGCCGATGATGCCCTTGCCGTCGAACGTGTCGGCGGACATGCTTTCGACCATTTGGATGGCGTTGTCGTTCGGGTCGGCATCGTAGAAGTGGATGCTTCCGCCCCCGCCATCCATCCAGTCGATATGGGTGCCCGAGGGGCCTTCGAACATCAGGGGCAGCGTGCCCGCATCGTTCGGGGCCACATCGAAGGGCTCGCCGTCATCGCGTGCGATGCTGAACACGACGACGTAATTGTAACGGTCTCCTACCACGGCGTCCGCCGTCACGGTGACGCCGTTGCAGGTGGTGGATGCGCCGATGGGGCGGCCGATCGCGTCGATGACCTCGGTGGATGCCGGCGCGCCGTTGAACATGTCGTCGAGCAGACCGTTCACGGTGGTCAGCGCGCCGGTCGCGGCGATCGCTCCGGCGCCTCCCACCGCCAGGGCGCCCGCGAGGCTTGCGGCGGCGACGAGTTGCCAGCGCTTCTTGAAGCGCGGCGTGCGTCTGTTCGCCGCATGCGCCTGCGTGGCGGCGGTTGCAGGGGCGGCGGCCGCTTCGCGCATCTGACGTTCGGCGATTGCCTGGGCCAGGTCGTTCGTCATGCGGTCGGATGCTTCTTCGGAAAAGGCCATGGAGTCTAGGGCCTGTCGATACGTTTTATGCATGATGGCCTCCAGGGAGACTGAGGGTCGGTAGAAAGGGTTGCCGCCCGATGTGTCGGCGGCGGGATGCAGGACGCCGCGATTGCATCAGAGCGACGGCCTTGCGCCGTGTGCGGCATTCGTTGTCTTTCGAAACATCGACGGCGCTCGTGCCGCATGTTTTCTCGCAACGGGGCCGCTGTCGTCTTCGGCGCCTTCGATCGGCTCGGGCCCCAGCTCGGACGTCGCTTCGCCCAGCAGGGAACGCAGTTTCGCGCGCCCGCGGCTCAGATGCGCGGCCACTGCGGAAGCGCTGCGGTCGGTGAGAGCGGCTATTTCGGCGATGGAATAGCCTTCGTAGTAGTGCAGATAGATCGCTTCGCGGTATTTCTCGTCGAGTTGCATCACCGCGTCGAGTACGTCGCTGCCATCGGGCTCTTCGGGCGCCCTGTGATCGGCGGCGGCTTCAAGCGGGGCCGAGGTGCGGCGGTAGGAGTTGCGAAGCAGGTCTTTGCAGGCGTTGGCCGTCGCACGCACCACCCAGGCCTTCTCATGCTCTGCGCTTTGGAAGGGCTCGCTTCGTCCGATCAGCTTCATGAGGACGTTCTGGCAGATGTCTTGTGCGTCATGCGTCGATTTCAGGTACGTGAAACTGAGGCGCAAAATCAGGTTCGAATACGTGGCGACGAGGCGCCGCGCTTCCATTTCGGGATCGACGTGCGTATTGCGGCGGCATGGTGCGGCGGCGTGCGCGTCGTGTCGGTTGTTCGTGCGCATGGCGCCCTCCTTCGGTTTGTTCGGTGTGCTTTGCAACGTTGCTCGCTTACAATACGAATGAGCGATGCGTTTCTTGACATCGTTCGGAAGAAAATCGAGTTTCAAGCGGAACGTCCGGCGTCGGCGCCGAACGCGGCATCGCGCCGCATGCGTTCCTTCGTCATTATGAAGAAAGGTCCGTTGTGTCGAATCGTGAATCCAGCGAAGTGAATACGCCGCGTCCCGCGCGCAAGGCCAAGTCGAAGAAGCTGCGCCTTGACGACCTGCTCGTCGAGCTGGGCTATTTCGACAATCGCGGCCAGGCGCTGCGCGCCGTGCTGGCCCACGAGGTGCGCGTCGACGACGTGTATCCCACGAGCGCGGCTGTGATGGTGCGCGAGAATGCCGATGTATTCGTGCGCAACAGGCGCGCGTTCGTCAGCCGCGGCGGACATAAGCTGCAGGGCGCCTTGGACGCTTTCAGGCAGGATGTGGAAGGCGCGCGTTGCATCGACATCGGCAGCTCGACGGGCGGTTTCACCGACTGCCTTTTGCAGGCGGGCGCACGCAGCGTGGCGTGCGTCGATGTGAATTACGGACAGCTTGCGTGGAAGCTGCGCGAGGACTCGCGTGTCACGGTATTCGAGCGCACCAACATCAAGACCGCTTCGCCTGAGAAATTGGGTGCGCCGTTCGACGTCCTGGTGGCTGACCTTTCGTTCATCGGGCTGGCGGGCTTGGCGCCTGTGTTCGCGGTGTTGTGCGAGCAGGGCAGCGTGATGCTTGCTCTGATCAAGCCCCAGTTCGAAAGCGCTCACCACGAAACCGACCGCGGCATCGTGCGCGACGAAGCCGTCAGGCTGCGTGTTGTCGAAGAGGTGAAAGAGGCCTTTTCCGCCGCTGGATTCGCAATCGAAGGCGTGGTCGAAAGCTCGATCACGGGCGCTCAGGGCAATGTCGAATACCTGGTGAAGGCCGTCTATCAGGCATGACGGATTCAATCTGGACTATACAACGTATAGAAGAACATCAGACCTGGTAGAATGGTTTTGAATCATAAACGGGTCGACGTCGAAGGAGGGCGCTATGGCCGCCGAGCAAGGCAAGGGAAATCCGCCCGCGAAACGCAAGCGGGGAACGCTGTCGAAGCAGCAGGTGGTCGCCGCGGCCTTCGCGCTCGTCGACGCCGAAGGACCCGACGCGTGCTCTATGCGTGCGCTGGGCGCCAAGCTCGGCGTGACCGCCATGGCGGTCTACGGCTACGTTCCGTCTCGCGAGGCGCTGCTCAACGAAGTGATCGCCCGCTTTCTTGAAAGCGCCGACACGCGCGCGCTGCGCGGCGAGTTGTGGGAGGAAACGCTGCTGCGCACGATGCGCTCGCTGCGCCACGCGTGCATGCGTCGTCCGCATTTCGCGCGCCTGCTCAACGATCCGGGCATTTCCAAAGGGCTCGAGCCGTATATGATGCGCTTGCGTGCGATTTATCTGGAGCAGGGAATGCCCGAAGAGATAGCCGTCCAAATGCTGAGCATTGCCGACGCCTTTTTCGCCGGTTTTTGTCTGCGTTCGCTTCAACGCGTTGAGCGCGAAAAGGAAAAAGAGGAGCGCAAGGAGCGCGAGAAGCCCCCGAAGCGCGGGGTGGCCCCGACGCCTGTTTCGGGCGCGGGCGACAACGCGCGCTTCGCCACCGAATCGCGCGTGCCCGGCATGCTTACGGGCAAGCGCATCGTTTCGACGCGCATCGTAGCCCCTAACGACCGATGGAGGCGTTCGGTGCGCGCGGGTTATTCCGAGCGCTCGTTCGAAAACGGCCTCTTCGTGATCATCGAAGGCATCCGCGCTGGCGCCGCGCCCGATCCGTGTCAGTGGCGCACGCCTTCGGAATAGCTTTTTTTGCCCGGCATATCCAGAGTCTCCCGGTACCGTGCGTCCGAGCGCCCGCATCGTTTCGCTACGGCTCACCGACGGCATTCTTTCGTGATGGAAACGATTGCCTCGCGCCGTCATGCTTTCGTTTCGCCCTCGTTACACTGGCGATAGGGAAGAGAGAGAAAGGGGAAGCGATGGCTGAACCGCCTTACCGTATGTCCTCGCAGCAGGTGCTCGACAAGCTCGACACCTCGGTGGACGGCCTTTCGAGCGAACAGGCTCGCACGCGCCTCGAGACGAACGGGCCTAACAAGCTCGCCGAAGGGAAGAAGAAAAGCGTCCTTGCGGTGTTCCTCGAACAGTTCAAGGACCTGCTGGTCGCCATTTTGATCATCGCGGCGGGCATTTCCGTGTTGACAGGGGATGCCGAGAGCACGCTCGTCATCATCGCCGTGCTCATTCTGAACGCGGTGCTCGGCACCGTTCAGTATATGAAAGCGGAAAAATCGCTCGATGCGCTCAGAAACATGTCGGCCCCCGTGGCCAAGGTCCTGCGTGACGGCGCACGCGAGGAAATCGCCGGCCCCGACGTGGTTCCGGGCGATTTGGTGTTCCTTGAAGCGGGCGACATGGTAGTCGCCGACGGCCGCCTGGTTGAATGTTACTCGCTCAAGATGAACGAAAGTTCGCTGACGGGCGAATCCGAAGCCGTCGAGAAAGACGCCGCAGCCCT
Organism: Slackia sp.; assembly: GCA_029266945.1. GTDB lineage: Bacteria > Actinomycetota > Coriobacteriia > Coriobacteriales > Eggerthellaceae > Slackia. The sequence goes on from JARIED010000028.1 coordinate 8,696, forward strand.
GTCGGGCGATTCGGTCGCCCTGGGCGATCGGAAGAACATGGCGTTTTCGGGATCGCTCGTCACGTACGGCCGCGGCCTCATGGTGGTCACGGCCACGGGCATGCAGACCGAAATCGGCCATATCGCCCATCTTATGAACCAGACGCAGCAGCGTAAGACGCCGCTTCAGCAGAATCTCGACGACTTCTCGAAGAAGCTCGCCGCGGCGGTTCTGGCCGTATGCGTGCTCGTGTTCGCGCTGTCCGTTTTCCGCAGCCATATGCCCGTGATGGATTCGCTGCTGTTCGCCGTGGCGCTGGCCGTCGCCGCCATCCCCGAGGCGCTCAGCTCCATCGTCACCATAGTGCTTGCTATGGGAACGCAGAAGATGACCAAGGAAAACGCCATCATCAAAGACCTCAAGGCCGTCGAGAGCCTGGGCTCGGTGCGTGTGATCTGCACGGATAAGACGGGCACGCTGACGCAGAACAAGATGACGGTGGTCAAGGCCTGGTTCGACGGCAAGGAAGTCGAAGCCGCCGATGCATCGATGAGCGATCCGGTCGCTTTGCGCCTGATGCGCGTGGGCCTTCTGGCAAGCGACGCCACCACCGACGAAGAAACCGGCGCTGCGGTGGGCGATCCCACCGAAATCGCGCTGGTCGATTGGGGCGACGCGCACGGTCTGCGCGAAGAGGACGCCCGCGCTGCCTACGAGCGCCTGGGCGAGCTCGCGTTCGATTCCGACCGCAAGCTCATGAGCACGGTGCACGAAGTGGACGGCTCGCTTCTCATGCTGACCAAGGGCGCCCCCGACGTGTTGCTTGCTCGCTGCGTGCGCATGATGACGGCTGACGGCGACGTCGAGATGACCGACGAGATGCGCAAGCGCATCGCCCAGGCCAACGATGATTTCTCGCGTCAGGGTTTGCGCGTCTTGGCGTTCGCGAACCGTTCCGTCGATTCCGTCGATGTGACTTTCGATGACGAGCACGACTTCACGCTCGTCGGCCTGACCGCCATGGTGGACCCGCCGCGTCTGGAAAGCGCCCAGGCCGTGGCCGACGCCAAGCGCGGCGGCATCCGCACAGTTATGATCACGGGCGACCACAAGGTCACGGCGGCCGCAATCGGCCGCAGCGTCGGCATCTTCGAAAACGGCGATATCGTGCTCGAGGGCACCGAGCTCGACGCTATGACCGACGAGCAGTTCGATGAGGTCCTGCCCAAGGTGTCGGTGTATGCGCGCGTGTCCCCCGAGCATAAGATCCGCATCGTGTCGGCATGGCAGCGCCGCGGCTGCATCGTTTCCATGACGGGCGACGGCGTGAACGACGCACCTGCGCTCAAGCGCGCCGACGTGGGCGTGGCCATGGGCATCACGGGCACAGAGGTCAGCAAAGACGCGGCTTCCATGGTGCTTGCCGACGACAATTTCGCCACCATCGTGAAGGCCGTGGTGAACGGTCGCAGCATCTATGCGAACATCAAGAGCTCGATCCACTTCCTGCTGTCGGGCAACATGGCGGGCATCATGGCCGTGTTGTTCGCGTCGCTCATGGCGCTGCCCGTGCCGTTCGCTCCGGTTCATCTGCTGTTCATCAACCTGCTGACCGACAGCCTGCCTGCGATCGCGCTTGGCCTCGAACCTGCGCGCAAGGGCCTGCTCGACCAGAAGCCGCGCGACCCCAAGGCATCGATCCTCGACGCTCCGCTCGCGCGTAAGGTCGTTTGGCACGGCGCCTTGATCGCGACGGCGTCCATGACGGCGTTCTTCCTGGGCCTCAATGCCGGCGGCGCGGCCCTCGCGTCCACCATGGCGTTCGCGACGCTCGCGCTGGCGCGCTTGTTCCATGGCTTCAATTGCCGCGGCGAGGAGTCCATCTTCAAGCTGGGCCTGTTCACCAATAAATGGGTCCCGCTGGCGTGGCTGGGCGGCTTCATCCTGCTGGCGCTGGTTCTGTTCGTTCCGTTCCTGCAGAGCGCGTTCTCGGTCGCTCCGCTGACGGGCATGCAGTTCGTCCAGATCATCGGCCTGGCGTTCGCTCCCACCGCGATCGTGCAGGTCGGCCGCCTGATCAAGATGGCTTTCAACAAGTAGACCGAACGGGTTTTCGGTCATCGCCGAAGAAGGCGGCCTGCGCTTGCGGGCCGCCTTCTTCGCGTTTGCCGGCGCGCTTTCGCATGTCGAGGAGGGCGATGTCGCGACTGCGGCATGGAGTTCGTCGAATGAAGGTTATCAAGGGGAAACGCCCGGATAAGATGCCGGGCGTTTCCCCTCGGTATGCGTTCGGTCGCCTTTGCCGGCGTGTTTCCTGTCTTTTCGTCCATAGGTGCATGCGGAACGGCAAATTTTTCTTGCATTGCGTTCGTTCGATCGTATAATGGCGAAGTTTCTATATTTCACATGTCTGCGCGACCTTCTCACCGCGAGTGGCCACTGAAAAAGGCTGCGGGAGGGGGGATGACCGCAGGCAGAGGTTTAACGAATGGAGATTGCAATGGCGAAAGTCAGCATCAAGAGCCTGCTCGACGCGGGCGCGCACTTCGGTCACCAGACCCGTCGCTGGAACCCCAAGATGAAGCCCTACATCTTCGGTAACCGTGGCGACATCTACATCATCGACCTGAAGAAGACCCTGATCGGTCTCGACCAGTCCTACACCTTCGTTGAGAACGTCGCCAAGAAGGGCGGCACCGTCCTCTTCGTCGGCACCAAGAAGCAGGCCCAGGAGGCCATCGCTGCTCAGGCCGACCGCTGCGGCATGCCCTACGTGAATTCCCGTTGGCTCGGCGGCATGCTGACCAACTTCGTCACCATTCGCTCCCGCGTTGCCCGCATGGAAGAGCTCGAGGCTATGGAGGCCGACGGCCGCATGGACGTTCTGCCCAAGAAGGAGCAGGTCCTGCTGAAGAAGGAACTCGCCAAGCTGCAGACCAACCTCAACGGTATCCGCAACATGAAGACCGTCCCTGACGCCATCTTCGTCGTTGACACCAACCGCGAGCAGCTCGCCATCCACGAGGCCAAGCGTCTCGGCATCCCCGTGGTCGGCACCCTCGACACCAACTGCGATCCCGACGACGTCGAGTTCGGTATTCCTGCCAACGACGACGCCATCCGCTCCGTCGACCTGCTCTGCACCTTCGTCGCCGATGCTGTGATCGCCGCCACCGGCGCTCCTGCCATCGAAGAGGAAATGGCTGCTCAGGCCGAGGCCGCTGAGGCCGAGGCTCCTGCCGCCGAATAAATACGTTATATAAGTACGACGGCCCTTCGCCGCAAAGGCGCTCGAAGGGCCGTCGTTCGAATGGAAGGAATTTCCCCATGGCTAACATTACCGCTGCTATGGTCAAAGAGCTCCGCGAGATGACCGGCGCCGGCATGATGGAGTGCAAGAAGGCCCTGGTCGAGGCTGAGGGCGAGATGGAGAAGGCCGTCGACGTTCTGCGCACCCGCGGTCTTGCCGCTGTCGCCAAGAAGGCCGGCCGTGCCACCAACGAGGGCACCGTCATGGCTCTCGTCTCCGAGGACGGCACCACCGGTGCTCTCGTCGAGCTCAACTGCGAGACCGACTTCGTCGGCATGAACGAGAAGTTCAAGGCCTACGCTGAGAAGATCGCCCGTGCCGCCGTGGCCGCCAAGCCTGCCGACATGGACGCTCTGAAGGCCGCCGAGGTCGAGGGCGAGACCGTCGAGGCCGTCGTCACCGACTGCATCCACGTGATGGGCGAGAACACGCAGCTCGCTCGCTTCGCCGTCGTCGAGGCCGGCGCTGTTTCTTCCTACATCCACATGGGTGGCAAGATCGGCGTTCTGGTTTCCTTCGATGTCGAGGGGGTCGACATCGCTTCCGACGAGTTCGCTCACTACGGCCGCGACGTTGCCATGCAGGTCGCCGCTGTCGACCCGATCGCCGCTAACCGCGACCAGGTCGACCCCGCCGTCGTCGAGCACGAGATGGGTATCTATAAGGCTCAGGCCGCCGAGTCCGGCAAGCCCGAGGCTATCCAGGAAAAGATGGCCACCGGCCGCCTGGAGAAGTTCTTCAAGGAGCAGTGCCTCACCGAGCAGGCTTTCGTGAAGAACCCCGACCAGACCATCAACCAGTACACCGACGAGGTTGCTAAGAAGCTGGGCGGTTCCATCAAGGTCGTCGACTTCAAGCGCTTCGCTCTGGGCGAGTAAAAGCCCGTTTGCCATTGCGCATCGGTTTTATAAAAGGGGATTCGTTTCGAATCCCCTTTTTGCGTCTTTGGCCTGCCTCTTTTGGCTCATGGGCGCGATTGCGGGATGTGCATTGCGTATAATGTTTCAAACGGAAAATTGCTCGAGGCGTCGTATCCGCGTTCGTCCAAAAGAGGATACGCTGTTAATTTGACGTGGGCCTACCATCCATTAGCGCCGTTTTGGAATCGTCTTTTCGCAATTGAAGAGAGGCCTCTTGACGAAACGATATTTGGCGGGCCTTGATGCGGCTTGATCGGCTGTGCTGCAACGGGTATCTTTCGCGATTTGCGGAGGGGATTCAAGGGGGATAACACGCAATGAATAGACGGAACGAATGCGAAAGCAATCGGAGTGGTTGCCCGCGCTCTACTGTTGTCGTTTCGAGCCGGCCTGTTGCTTTCGAAAGTCTTCCGAAGAAGGGCGTTTCGTGTGCTCGCCAACGTATGTCCCGCATTTTCTCTGCCGTTCCTTTTTTTGGCGCACGCTGCTATTTCGTTTATGTCGCAGTTGTTTTGGCGCTGCTTCTTTGCGTCAATCCATTCATTGAGTATTACCAGCAGTATGGGATTGCGCCGTATAACGCGATTTTATTCGGAGCGGCGGCTTTGTTCGGTTTGGCTTTCGTTGCCGCCCTGGTCGGCATGAGGTCCACGGGCGGAAAGAGGGGAGGACACCGAAGGCGGTCCAGCGATGGATGCCGTGGATTCGGTGACCTCCGTGTTTTTTCATTCCTTATCGTTTTCGGCGGTGCGGCTCTTTTCGCTATCCAGATGGCAATCGTGTACGGTTGCTGGTTCAAAACCGGATGGGATATTTTCGAAATCACGCATCCCGAGTTGGCACATCTTGATCCAGCTTATTTCTCCACCTATCCTAATCAGTGGTTTATAACGGGATTCTTTTCCGTTGCGGCGAATATCGCTCACTTCTTCAATGTCGACCAGTATCTACTGTTTGTTATTGGAAGCTGCGCTAGCGTTACGATATCGGTAGTGCTCGCTTCTTTCGTCGGTCGTGCTATCGGTGGTACGTTTGTCGGTCTTTCGACGTTCGCGGTGTCGTTCGTTTTGTGCGGATTGTCGCCTAACATCTTTATTCCGTATACGGATTCTTACGGAATGCTTTGCCCTACGGTTGCTCTGTTCTTTTACGCGGTCGTCAAGAAGCCGTGGCTCAGGGTGTCCGGCGTGGTTTTTTTTGGATACATCGGGTATTGCATCAAGCCGACGGGAATTTTCATCGTGGCCGCCGTTGCTGTCGTTGAGCTCTGCCGCCTGCTTTCTAAAATACTCGGTGGCCGTCTTGGCCGCATGGATATGCGCTCTGTGGCTGGTTCATTTTTGGGCGGCATCCTTTCATGCGTACTCGCGTTTTCTCTTGCTTCGTTTTTCGAATCGAAGGTCGTTTTCGACAACGACGAAAGCAAGGCATTCAACGCTGCTCATTATTTGATGATGGGCTTTAATCAGGAAACGAACGGTGTCTACAGTCCAGACGATTTCGCATTTTCCAGCGGATTCGATAATGTTTCTGATAGGACGGCGGGGAATCTGGACGTTTGGGCTGATCGTGTGCGTGAAGCAGGGGTTTCCGGAGTGACAAAGCTCCTAGTCGAGAAGGCCTGTTTGTCGTACGGTGAAGGCGCCTTTACATGGCGTGACTGGTATTTCGAAGATGTATACGGCCAAAATGTTCTTTTCAAATGGCTATATGGCATTCCCGACGAAGACGATACGCCGCTGAAGCTTGCGCCGGATGATGTCGTTCCATGGGCTTATTTCGCGCAAGTCGTTTGGTTTTTTGTTTTGCTGGGGATAGCGTCGAGTCTTTTCGCGCGAAAGATTCCGTCTCGTATTACGGTCGTTGCAATTGCGCTCTTTATGATCAGCGTGTTCTTGTTGCTGTTCGAATGCAGGGCAAGGTATCTATTCCTGTATGCTCCCTGTTTCGTTATTACCGGGATGTATGGCTGGATGTCGATTTCTCGTTATGTCGGTCGCCGTTTTTCGGCGGGAAGGCGCTAAGCCGAAGGATGGTCGCTATTCAGAATCTCCGCTTTCTGAATCGGCTGCATGTAGGCACGCCTCGCTTTCTTCGGGCGCTGTGGTTTTATGAAAGGGTTGGGGCGCAAGGGTTCAACCCTTTCGTCTTTTTTGGGAAAATGCACGAAGTGCATATGCTATTCAAGCCGCTTTCCGAGCGGCTTTTTATAGAAAAGGGGATCGAAATCATGGCGAAAGAGATGATCGTCGTCGAAGGCGGCACGCCGCTCGTTGGAGAGGTCCGCGTTTCCGGCGCGAAGAATTCCGCCCTCAAGCTCATCGCTGCGTCCATCCTCGGCGCAGGCGAAAGCGTCATTCACAACGTCCCGCTTATTTCCGATATCGCCGTCATGTCCAAGGTGCTCGAGATGCTCGGCGCCCGCGTGCACCGCGAGGACCATACGCTCGTGATCGATACGGCGAACGTCGATACGTGGGAAACTCCCTACGAGCTGGTTTCCAAGATGCGCGCCTCCATTTCGGTGCTCGGCCCGCTCGTAGCCCGTTTCGGGCGAGCTCGCGTGGCCATGCCCGGCGGCTGCAACCTCGGCGCCCGCAAGATCGATATGCACATGGTGGGCATGGAGGCCCTCGGCGTGCATTTCGAAACCGACCACGGCTATATCGAGGCGAGCGCGCCTAACGGTTTGCACGGCGCTTACGTCGCGCTTGACTTCCCGAGCGTCGGCGCCACCGAGAACACCATGATGTGCGCGGTCACCGCCGAAGGCGAGACCATCATCGAAAACGCCGCGCGCGAACCTGAAATCGAAGATTTGGCAGACATGCTCAACGCCATGGGCGCGCGCGTCAGCGGGGCGGGCTCCCCGACCATTGTTGTCGAGGGCGTTTCTGCGTCCGACCTGCATCCGTGCGAGCACACCACGGTGGGCGACCGCATCGAGGCTGGAACGTTCTTGGTGGGCGGTGCTATGACGGGCGGCCCTGTCACGGTGCGCGGCATCGAGCCCGGCTTCTTGCGCATGGCGCTCATGAAACTTCATGCTATGGGTTGCGCCGTCGATTTCGGCAGCGATTGGATCACCGTTTCCAGGAAGGGTCCCCTCGAGGCGATCGACATCCAGACGTTGCCTCATCCTGGATTCCCCACCGACCTTCAGGCCCAGTTCATGCTGCTGGCCGCCGTCGCGCAGGGCAACTCGGTCATTACCGAGAACGTGTTCGAGAACCGCTTCATGTTCGCCGACGAGATCGGCCGCATGGGCGCTAGCGTGACCATCGAGGACCATCACGCCATCGTCGAGGGCGTGACGTCGCTGCAGGGTACCGATGTCAAGGCCACCGACCTTCGCTGCGGCGCGGCGCTGGTCCTCGCGGGCGTTTTCGCCGAAGGCACCACGCGCGTGCATAAGGTCCACCATATCGACCGCGGTTACGAAGACTACGTCGGCAAGCTTTCTTCTCTCGGCGCCCGCCTGCATCGCGAGCCCGACGAAGACATCGATTGGTAGTGCGGAGCGGCGGATATGGTTACACGTCGACCGAGCAGTGCTCAATATAAGAAAACTTCGCGACAGATGCGCCGAGCGACGTTGGGAACCCATGTCGCGCGTATCCCGAGTCCGCTTGCGTCCCGCAGGGAACAGGCCAACCCGCGTCGCACCCGCAATGTGGAACGCGGTGAAATCCATCAGGTCCTGCCTAATACGTCTACGCGGGAAAGCAAACGCGATTACACGAACCGCATGAGTCAGCAGGCATTCATCGAGCGTGCGGTGGCGTCGAGCCGGCGTCGAAAGATCGCGGTGGCCATCGTTCTCGCCGCAGCAGCGCTCGCCGTCGCCTCGGTCGCGGCATGGTTCGTCTTCATCGGCGGCGTCAACGACAGGCTGCAGATTCAAGACCCCGCGCTCGCGTCGGTTTTGGCGGATGCCCCCGCCGACGGCCCCGCCTACACTGTGCTTGCCGCATCGTATGACGACGGCGACGGCGGGTCGGGCCCCGATGTGGTGCTGCTGGTGCGCACTGATTCGGCGACCGCGTCCGCTTCGGCGGTCGTGATTCCCGGCAACGCGCGCGTGAAGCTGTCCGACGGCAACGCTCATCGCCTGGGCGAAGCGCAGCCGGTCGGCGGCGACGCCGAGGTCGTTTCGGCGATCGAGAACCTTTCGGGCGTCCAGGTTTCCCATTACGCGAAAATCGATGCCGAAGGATTCGTCTCGTTGGTCGATTCGGTCGGGGGCGTCGAGGTGAATCTGTCCGAGCCGGTAAGCGACCAGGATGCGGGTTCGATGACCCTTCCCGCAGGATTCCAGGTCCTTTCGGGCGAACAGGCCCTGTTCCTGTGCCGCGCCAACGATTTCGCCGCATCGCCCGAGATGCAGCGCGGTTTGAACGAGTCGCAGGTCGCGCAGGCCCTGTTCAAGAAGTTCGTGGGCATGGACAAGCTCTCGTTCTACACGGGTATGGACGGTTTCTCCGACTGCGTGAAAACCGATATGGACGTCAAGTCCGCCTACGCGATGATGTCGTCGTTGCGCGACATCGTGGCCGAATCGGTCATGACGGGCGTCATGCCGACGTATCTTTCCAAGGCTGGCGACGTGGTGTATCAGGAGCCCATTTCCGACGAATGGAAGGCCATGATGGAGCGTTTCGTGGCAGGCGACGTTCCTCAGCAGGACAAGGAGTCGATCATCGAATCCGTCGACCCCGCATCGTTCACCATCACAGTGAACAACGGCGGCAGCGTCGAAGGCGCCGCGGCCGATGCGGCTTCGATCCTCGAGGGCGCGGGCTTCACGGTGGATTCCGTGGGCAACGCGAACCAGGCCGTCTACGAAAGCACGCTCATCGTGTATCAGAAGTCGGAAAACGAGGCCAAGGCCGAAGCCATCGTGGCGACGCTCGGAACGGGTCGCGCCGTGCTCGATGCCGTCAACTATTCCTTCGAGACCGATATCCTGGTCGTCGTGGGCAAGGACTGGCAGGCCGTTTTGGATGCGCGCGAGAAAACCGCCGCGCCGACTACAACGAACGCTTCGTAACGAAGGCGACAGCAGCGCCGGGTCGCGTTTATGCGGCCCGGCGTTTTCATGGAAGAAAGGACGCCGATGCTTAACGATATTTATCAGATGCTCGACCCGGTGGCGCTGGCGATCGGGCCGTTCCAGGTGCGCTGGTATGGGCTTGCTTACGTGGCGGGCTTCATCTGCGCGGCCGTCGTGCTGCTCGACCTTTCGCGCCGCTGGCGCGTAAGGGTGGGGGACGATGCGTTCTTCACGATCGTCATCTGCGTCGTGCTCGGCGTCATTCTGGGCGGAAGGCTCGGTTACGTGCTTTTCTACGGCGACGGCTATTACCTGCAGCATCCCGATCAGATCCTCGCCTTCAACAAGGGAGGCATGAGCTTCCACGGCGGCTTGATCGGTGTTCTTCTGGGCGGCTTCGTCGCATCGAAGATCACCCACATTCCCTTTCTCACGCTAGCCGACATGGGCGCGGTCGGCGGTGCAATCGGCTTGTTCTTCGGCCGCTGCGCGAATTTCGTCAACGGCGAACTGTGGGGAGCGCCGACCGACCTGCCGTGGGGCGTGGTGTTCGGCGGGGCCGCCGGATCCATGCCGCGCCATCCGTCACAGCTTTACGAAGCGGTCCTCGAAGGCATCGTGATTTTCTGCGTGCTCTTCGCGCTGTCCCGCAAGACGCCGCCGCGTCCGCGCGGCACGTTCATCGGGCTGTTCCTCATCATGTATGGAACGTTTCGCTTCCTGGTCGAGTTCATCCGCGAACCCGATGCCCAGCTGGGATATCTCTGGGGCGATTGGCTGACCATGGGGCAGCTTCTTTCGGTTCCTTTGATAATCGCGGGTGTGGCTTTGTTGATTTATGCGGTTACAATGAAGCTGCCTCAAGAGGGGCTTCCTGATATGTCACAAAAGAAGTAACATATCGGGTGTAAACAAGATTGCTTTATTAAGGGGGCAACAACATGGATATCAAGTTCTTCAAGTGCGAGCACTGCGGCAACATCGTCATCAAGGTCGTCGACGCCGGCGTTCCCGTGATGTGCTGCGGCGAGAAGATGGTCGAGCTTGTCGCCGGTTCTGTCGACGCCGCCGTCGAGAAGCACGTTCCCGTCGTCGAGGTAGAGGGCGCCAACGTCCGCGTCAAGGTCGGCGAGGTCGAGCATCCCATGACCGAGGAGCACCTCATTCAGTTCGTCGTCCTGGTCACCGAGAAGGGCTACCAGGTCGCTCAGCTCACCGCCGAGAACGAGCCGAAGGCCGAGTTCGTTCTTGCCGAGGGCGACGCCGTCGTCAAGGTTTACGGGTACTGCAACCTGCACGGCTTGTGGGTCAACGAGCTCTAAGCCGCACGATTTCGCGCCGCTCGCAAGGGCGGCGCGTTTTGTATCATCTCCCGAATGTGTCGAGCCTGTTATCACGCGTCGCGCTGAGTAGGGATATAATTCCAACGATTCGTATTTTTTGATCGAAAAGGAGTATCGATATGGCTATCGATAAAGCACAAGTCAGCCGCGTCCTCGATCTGATCCGTCCCAGCCTCCAGGCTGACGGCGGCGACGTCGCTCTGGTCGACGTGCAGGAAGACGGCGTCGTGGTTGTCGAGCTTCAGGGCGCCTGCAAGGGCTGCCCCATGAGCCAGATGACCCTCGCTAACGGCGTTGAGCGCATCCTCAAGGAGCATGTCCCGGGCGTCACCAAGGTCGTCCCCGCGTAAGCGAAAACAGCTTGAATGAATATTGCGTCCCATCGGCTTGCCGACGGGACGTCGAACCCCTCCGCCTTACGGTTTCGTATGTCCGCGCGGAGGGGTTTCTTTTTTCTAACCTCAATGTGCGGTTATTTCAATTACGAACAAATGTTTGAAAATAGCATTATTGAAGCCGCTTGTGCGCTATAATGGACCTCCGATATGAAGGAGGCCGTTCAAGTGTTGACCGTTTTGTTTCCCAATAGCGCGCAAGCGCTTGCTTTCAGGCGTCGTCATGCGGCGTCGGGCGACCCGTACTCGTTCGCCACGGCCGTTTCGTCCGTGAGCGCGTGGGTGGCAGACGTTTGGTCGCTCGAAGGAGACGGCAGAAGAATCGCGTCGAGCGCGCAGCGAATCATGGCGCTGTACGTCGCGCTCGAGTCGTGCGCGTGCCCCGATCTCCCGCGCTCGCTCGGCATGGCGCGTCTTTTGGCCCGCCTTGCCGATGAAGCGCTCGGCTCCGATGAATTCGAAGAAGCCCTGAACGGGAGCCGAAAGGTCGCCGAGCGTTTCGAGCCGCTCGTGGAGGCGTTGCGCCGATACGAAGAGGTGCTTGCCGGTGCATCGCTTGTCGACGGTGGTCGCGCATGCCGTCTCATGGCCGGTCGCGTTGTGGGAACGAAGGGCGCCGACGAGGCGATTGTCTACGATGCCGTTCTGACGGCGGCGCAGCGCAAGCTCGCCGATGCGCGTTTTGCCCGCGTCGAGTCGCGCTCGTCGTTCGGGGGGCGCATCGTCAAGCCGAAAGAGGGCGTCGAGCTTCGATTCGCGTTTCCTTCGGGAAGGTATGCCGAACCGTTCCTCCTCGTCGATGCTATCGTTCGCTACGCAGATAAAGGCAGCGTTCTTCTGACGGCGCGCGATCCGTTCGCGCTGTACGAATCGCTGGCAAGCGCGCTCGAGCGCGAGGGAATGGAATGCGCCGTCAGCGCGCGTCGCCCTTTCCGCGACACCCATTTCGGTCGCGCGTATTTCGCGGCGCATGCCATCGTGCACGGCTCAGAGGCCGACAAAGAATCCTGCGCTGACTTCCTGCTCAATCCGTTCTCGGGTCTGAGCAGCGCCGATGCTTATGATTTCGACGCGTGGCTTCGTTCCGACAGGCTTATGACCCGCGAGGCGTGCCTTGAGAAAATGCGCAGCAGGTCTCGCGCGTTCGAATATTTCGAAGAACTGGTCGACTCGGTCGACGCTGACGCTCTGCTCGGATATTTCGAGGACAGGGCGCGTTCGTTCGGCGGCGACGAATCGGTCGTTTCCGAGCAGCTTGCCGCCATTGGCGCCCTGCGCGACGTCATGGCGTCGGCTCGATGCGTGGGAACCGACGCCCGTGCGGTCGTCGAGGCGGTCGACGCCCAGCGCGTCGACGCATCGCGCGCTACTTCGTCTGCCGTGCCACAGGTCTTGATCGTGGATGCCCGCAGCATCGAGGCGGCGGGGAATCGCGTATGGAACACCGTGATCATGTGCGATATGGACAACGCTTCCTTCCCAGTCAAAAACGCCGACGACGCCGCAACCGCGTTTGCGGCCGACCTCGGAGTCGCACGCCCTCGCTATGCGCTTGACGACCTGCGCCGAGCCTTTGCCTCCGCGGTCGAAAAAGCGCAGGATGCCTTGGTGATCGAGCGCTGCCTGAACGATGATTCCGCAGGCCCTACGTATCCTGCGGCCACGGTGGAAGAGTTCGTCGACTGCTTCCGCGCCGACCCCACCGATGCCGACGAGGTCGACAATCGCTATACGCTGCCTCCGTGCCTGTTGGAGGGGATTTTGGAGCGCGGTGAAGAGCAGCTGCAGGCGAATGCGTCGTTGCGCGCCAAGGGGCCCGAATGCGCTGCATGCGTCGATGCGCCCACTATCGCGCGCATCGCATCCGACGACGCGAAGAAGGCGATCATGCTGCCGCGCGTCGGCAAGGGCGGAATAGTCGTGGACGAGCCCTGCTTTTCGGCATCGCAGATTGAAAGCTATCTCGAATGCCCCCAGAAGTGGTTCGCCCTGCGCCGCCTTCGCCTCGACGATATCGAAGAGGGCTTCGGCGCCGTCGAGATGGGTGATTTTTCCCACGGCGTGCTCGAGGAGTTCTATCGCCGCTTTCAAGAAAACGTGGCGCCGAAAGTCGACGAATCGACGCTTGGTCGAGCGCAGACGGTTATGGACGACGTCATTCGAGAACAACGCGCATCGCAGTTCGAAAGAAAGCCGTCGAGCAACAGGCTCGTACCCGTTTCCGCGTATGAAGAGCGCGAGGTCGACGACTTGTGCGACAGGCTCAGGCGCTTCCTCGACCGAGAGGCGTGTTTGTTGCCCGATTTCAAGCCGTATGCGTTCGAGTACGAAATTCCCGTGCACGAGGCATTCGATTACGCGGGCTGCAAGCTCGTGGGCAAAATCGACCGCATCGACATCGACGCGCGCGGCCGTGCTGTGATCATCGACTACAAAAGCTCGCTTTCGGCCGATTACGACCTCTACGAGCCCGAGAGCAAGGGTTCGGCCATGAAGCAGGGAAAGGTGCAGACCCTCATATATGCGCAGGCGGTGCGCCGCCTTTTGGGATTCGAAGTGGTCGGCGCGTTGTATGTCGGCTATGGCAGGGCCCCGAAGATATCGGGCGCGTTGAGCTGCGATATCGAACCCGCGCATGTCCCGGGGCTTCGCGCCGAAACATGCGTGTACCGCGGCGATTTCGGCCCGTATTTCCACGACCTGCTCGATGCCACCGAATCGCGTATCGCCGAGGCGTTGCAGCGTCTTATGGCGGGCATGATCGCTCCGCTTCCGCTCGCCTCCGCGGCGTGCTCGTATTGTCCTGAGATTTCTTGTCCGCAAAGAAGGGGATAGCTCGATGAATTTGAATCGTTTCAAGCCGGGTCAGCTGAAGTGCGTCACGACGCTTGATGCGCCCCTGGTCGTGTCGGCCGGCGCCGGCAGCGGCAAGACCTTCACGCTTACCCAGCGTATCGCCTGGGCGCTTCTGCCCGGTTCGGCGCCTGACGGCGGTGCGTTTCTCGACGGCATCGAACAGGTGATGGCTATCACGTTCACCGAAAAGGCTGCGGGCGAAATCAAATCGCGCGTGAAGGCGACCTTGCGTGCGGAGGGCATGGCGGACGAGGCGCTGAAGGTCGATGACGCGTGGATTTCCACGATTCACGGCATGTGTTCGCGCATCCTTCGCACGCATGCGGTGGAGCTCGGGATCGACCCTGCGTTTTCGGTGCTCGATCCCGCCCATGCCGACGATATGTTGCGCATGTCGGTGCAGAAGGCGCTTTCGAGCGAAAACGAGTTCGTTTCTCCGCGCGGCTTCAATGCGCTGTTCTCCGAATATGCCGCCCGGAGCACGGGACCGCGTTCGTCCGATTCCGTCGAGGACATGGTGCTTTCGCTGGTGCGCGTCGCGTCGGCGAATCCTGAAGGCTGCGGATGTTTCCGTAAACCGCCGTCGTGCCGCAGCGTCTTGCAGCTTCTGTGCGCCATGGTCGAACTTATCGAAGAGGCGCGCGACGTGGCGCTTTCCCAGAAGGCGAGCGCTTCGCGCGATGCATGGCTGCAGAGTGCCGACGAATTCCTCGAGAAAGCATCCGGCTCCGCGCCCGGAGACGCCGCACGCCTGTTGTCCTTTTTCAACACGTGCCCGTGGCCGTCGGGCCGTTTCGGCTCGCCGGAGTACAAGGCGCTCGCCAAAGACCTGCAGGCGTCGTGCGCGCTTATTATTCAGGAGGCTCGATGCCTGATAGCCGAACCTCTTCTCGACGAGCTGATCGAGCTTGCTTCGACGGTGTATGAGTCGTATGCGCGCAAAAAGCACGACCTCGGCCTGCTCGATAACGACGATTTGCTGATCAAGGCGTCTCAGGCGCTTGCCTGCCATCCTGATATCGCGGCCGAGTACGAGAATAAGTTCCGCATCATCATGGTGGATGAATTCCAGGACACCGACCAGCTTCAGGTCGATATGATCAAACGCATGGCGGGTTCTGGCGCATGCAGGCTGTGCACCGTCGGCGACGCCCAGCAGAGCATCTATCGTTTCCGCGGCGCTGACGTGCAGGTATATAAGAATCATTTGGCAAGTGTGGCCGAGTCCAATTCCGACGGCCTTATCGAGCTGCCCGATAACTTCCGCAGCCATGGGGACGTGCTGAAGTTTGTCGATTGCGTTTTCGAGCAGCCGAACGTCTTCGGCAAGGAGTTCATGTCGCTGCGCCCGTCGCGCGATGAGAAGTCGGTAAAGCGTCCGTTTTTGGGAGGCCCTGGCCGTGTCGACGTGTTGTTGAGCACCTATCCCGCGCGCAAAGGAATCAGCCGTTCCGGTATGGCGCTTTTCGAAGCGCGGCGTATCGCCCGTCGCTTCGCCGAGCTGCGTGAAGCGGGGCATGAGGCGGGCGATATGGTGGTCCTGCTCGGTCGCATGACCAATGCGGGAGTCTATGCGAGGGCTTTGCGCGAAGAAGGGTTCGCGTGCGTCATCGCGGGCGGCTCGATCTTCTCGTCGGCTCCCGAGGTGCGCATCATGCAGCGTTTGGCCGAAGTCATCGCCAATCCCCACGCCACGTCGGCGTTGTTCGAGGTGCTTTCGAGCGAGATGTTCGCTCTTTCCGCGGATGATTTCGTGGCCCTGTCCACCTATTGTGATGAAACGACGGGGGTTTTGCGCAGGCGCGGCCTCGATAAAGGTTTCGAGGCGATGGCTGAGTCGGCGCGTGAACAGGACGGTGCCGTGTCGCCTCAGCTCGCTCATGCTGCAGGCATCGTCGATCGCAACGCGTGCGATGCGGGAGTGAAGCGTGTCTCGTCGATCATGGAAGATGTGGTCGTGGATTCGGGCTGGATATCCCGCCTGGAAAAGCGCGGCGCCGAGGGGCAATCCGTGGCCGCAAACGTCTTGAAGGCCATCCGTATCGTCGAGGGAATCGAGGCCTCGGGCGTGACAGGTCCGTCGTCGGTGGCGAAAGAGATGGCGTCGCATATCGCGATCGCGAAGGAGCCCCCGGGCGCGCTGTCGGCCAAAGGCGGCGATTTCGTGCGCATCATGACCGTCCATGCCAGCAAGGGCCTCGAGTTTCCTATCGTCGGCCTGGCCGAGATGGGCGCCGGCAAGCCGCGTCCGTCGGCGTTTTCCTGCACGTCGCTCGATGGCAAGGCCTATATCAGCCTGCTTCCGAGCCGGTCTGTGTCGGGGCTTGCGTCCTCGTCCCCTGCCGTCAAGGCGATGAAAGCGGAATACATGCCGTGCAACGACGGCCGCTTCGACGACGTCGTCGAAGCCGTCGACCGTGCGGAAACGCCGCTTGCTCAGCGTGAAATCCTGCGCGAACATGAAGCCGAGCAGGAGCTGCAGGAGCGACGCCGCCTTTTGTACGTGGCTTTGACGCGTGCGAAAGAGGCGCTCGTCGTCGCCATGACAAGCGTTCGTTCCGGCAAAAGCGACGATGGCTCTTCGGGAATCAATGCCGATACGGGTATTTACGACGACATTCGCAGCGCGCTGTTCGGGCTCGACGATTTCGAGAAAGGGAAGACGTTCGTCGACTTCGGCGGAAGCGCTCCCGCGCGCGTCGAGCGCATCGATGTCGATGAATCCGACTTCCAGGAGACGGAGCAAGACGAGCGACCCGCCGTCGATGATCGCGCCGCCTGCGAATCGGTCGAGATACCTTGTCTTTTCGAGCGAACGAAGGCCTCGCATGTCCGACCGGCCGGCCTGCGCAAGGACGTGGCCAGCTATTCGTCGTTGGCGCAGGCGGGCGGGGGCGATGCGCCTGCGATTTCCGAGCCGTTCTACGCGTCGCCCGACGAGGAGTTCTGGGATGCGTTGAACGACGACCTCTCCCACGATACCGATAAGGCGACCGATTTCGGTGCCGCGTTTCATCTGTGCGCCCAGTGGGCGATCAAAGAGCGAGATGCACCGCATGGCGCGCTTGTCATGCCCCCGTATGAGCGCGTGCGCTCTATCGCGCTCGGCTGCGGTCTTCGCGATGCGTCGCTGCCGCGGCTCGAAGCAGCGCTTGAACGCTGGTTTGCAAGCGATGTCGCACGGATGTGCGAAAGCGCCGATGACATGCACGCCGAGCTTCCCTTCTTCGTGTCGCTCGACGAGGAATCGTCCTGCGATGAAGAGTGCCGCGCTATCCGCTATCTCGAAGGCTCGATCGACTTGTTCGCGTCGTGGAGGGGCGCGGAAGGGGAGAAGCGCCGTGCGTTGATCGTCGATTACAAGACTGGCGGATCCGACGACGAGACCGATGAGACCCTGCATGCGAAGCATCTGCTGCAGGCGAGCTGCTACTCGTATGTGGCCCTTATGCGCGGCTTCGACGCGGTCGAGACGATTTTCGTGCGTGTGGAGCGCGCCGACGCTCGCCGCTGCGACCAGCCATGCGTCGTGCGTTATTTCTTCGATACGGCCGACCAAGATTCGCTTCGTTCGCGCATCGATGAGGCATGCGCGCTCCTGGCGAAGCGGCGTGCGTAGAAAAATCCATTTCTTTAGCCTATGGGGCGGCAAGAGGGCCGCCCCATAATGTTTTCTAAAATGAACGTTGTTCATGTGAAGATGGCTGACACAAATCGGGTGCTGTATATAATCGATGGCATGAAGATATCGACTGAAAAACTCCTCCTCGTCGCGGGCTTCGTCTGGATCATAGCAGGCGGCAACATCGGCAACATCGGCATCGGCGCCCTGACTCACGACCACCTGGTATGGTGGGTCTTGCTGGGAACGCTCGTCGTGTTTCTCATGTTCCACCTCTTCGTGTTCAAGAAGCTCGTGAAAAAGCACTCCGAACGCATTCGCGGCTTCGAAGAAGACAAGAAGCAGATATGGCATTTCTTCGACAAGAAAGGCTATATCATCATGGCGATCATGATGGGCGGCGGTATTGCGCTGCGCGCAAGCGGCCTTCTGCCCGAATGGTTCATCGCCTTCTTCTACACGGGCCTCGGTTTGGCGCTGACGGTCGCGGGCATCTCGTTCATCGTCTCCTATATAAGGGGTGGGCGTGAGCGCTAGCGGACGCGTGTCCCAACGTGCGCGCAGGATCGAAAACGGTCCTGCTCCCGTCTGTCGCATCCATGCGAAACGCGGCGTCTCAGGCAAGGGTCTCGGTGCTGTTCGTGTTCGCGGCGCGGGGAAAACCGGATTATGGCGCGTGTCGGTGAAGCGCGAGCATCTTACCTATATAAGAAGGCATGCGCATAGCACGCGTTGCATCCTCCATGCTGCACCGGCGCCGCGAAAAATCGTGGCTCCGGCCGTACGTAAGAGCATGAAAGGCAACAAAGGCAAAGACACCAAGCCCGAGCTCATCGTCAGACAGCGCCTCCGCGCGGCGGGTCTTGGCGGATACCGTCTTCAATGGAAGGTGCCGGGAAAGCCGGACGTCGCCTATCCGGGGAAGAAGGTATGCATTTTCGTCAACGGATGCTTTTGGCATCGTTGCCCGCATTGCCATCCTTCCATGCCGAAGACCAATCTTGAGTACTGGATTCCGAAATTCGAGCGCAATGTCGAACGCGACGAGCGCAATGTCCGCTCCCTTGAAGAGCGGGGCTGGCGCGTCCATGTCATCTGGGAATGCCAATTGAAGAAAAAGACGGTTGACGAAACGTTCGACCGATTGATCCCGCTCTTGAAAGAAGAGCTCGATCGCCTCTAGTGGAAAGGCCGTGCATGCGGCCTTTTCGCGTTTCATGGGCTTGTCGCCGCATACGGCGCGCAATCGTGCGAATTCTTTTTCGGCGAAAGGTCGCACATGTCGGCGGATTCCAGGCCGCACCGTTTGCCGAACGCTCAACCCACTCCAAGCGTCCCACTCGCGTAGGCTAAAGCGCTCGCGCTACCATAACGCGGTATGTTCGTTTGCACGGCGGAAAGCTCGCGATCCGGGGAAGATGGCGCAGGCTTGTTTCAAAGGAGCGTTGGTATGACGAGAGAATTCAAATCGATGGACGGCAATAACGCCGCGGCGTACGTTTCCTATGCGTTCACCGAGGTTGCCGGCATCTATCCCATTACGCCTTCGAGCCCCATGGCCGACTTCGTCGACCAGTGGTCTGCACAGGGTAAGAAGAACATCTTCGGCACCACGGTGAAGGTGTGCGAGATGCAGTCCGAGGGCGGCGCCGCCGGCACCATGCACGGTTCGCTCGCCGCAGGCGCATTGACCACGTCCTACACCGCATCGCAGGGCCTTCTTCTCATGATTCCGAACATGTACAAGATGGCCGGCGAGCTGCTCCCCGGCGTGCTTCATGTCAGCGCCCGTACTGTGGCCACCCAGGCCCTCAATATTTTCGGCGACCATTCCGACGTCATGGCATGCCGCCAGACGGGCTTTGCGATGCTCGCCGAGGGCAACGTCCAGGAGGTCATGGATCTTTCTGCCGTCGCTCACCTTTCCGCCATTAAGGGTCGCGTGCCCTTCATCAACTTCTTCGACGGCTTCCGTACCTCGCATGAGGTCCAGAAGGTCGCCGTCTGGGATTACGACGACCTTGCCGACATGTGCGACATGGACGCCGTCCGCGATTTCCGTGCCCATGCGCTCAATCCGGAGCACCCCGCCATGCGCGGCAGCCACGAGAACGGCGACATCTTCTTCCAGCATCGCGAGGCGTGCAACGGCTACTATGACGCCCTTCCCGCGGTGGTCGAAGACTACATGCATCAGGTCAATGAGAAGCTCGGCACCAATTACGAGCTGTTCAACTACTACGGCGCGCCCGACGCCGAGCGCGTGATCGTGGCCATGGGCTCGTTCTGCGACGTGGCCGAAGAGGTCATCGACTATATGAACGCCCGTGGCGAGAAGGTCGGTCTGGTGAAGGTCCGCCTGTACCGTCCGTTCGTCACCGAGAAATTCGTCGCGGCCCTTCCCAAGACCGTGAAGAAAATCGCCGTGCTCGACCGTACCAAGGAACCCGGCTCCGTGGGCGAGCCCCTGTACCTCGACGTCATCAACGCGCTCGCCATCGAGGGCGTTTCCGGCATCACCGTGGTCGGCGGCCGCTACGGCCTGGGTTCGAAGGACACCCCGCCTTCGTCGGTCTTCGCCGTCTACACCGAGATTGCCAAGGACGACCCGAAGCGCGAGTTCACCATCGGCATCGTCGACGACGTCACGGGCCTGTCCCTGCCTGAAGACCCCGATTGCCCGAATACGGCCGCTGCCGGCACGATCGAATGCAAGTTCTGGGGCCTCGGCGGCGACGGCACGGTCGGCGCGAACAAGAACTCGATCAAAATCATCGGCGACCACACCGACAAATACGTGCAGGCGTACTTCCAGTACGACTCCAAGAAGACGGGCGGCGTGACGATCAGCCACCTGCGCTTCGGCGACGCTCCAATCCGCAGCTCTTACTACGTCAACAAGGCCGACTTTGTGGCATGCCACAATCCCTCGTACGTCACGAAGGATTTCCCCATGGTTTACGACGTCAAGCCCGGCGGTACGTTCATGATCAACTGCCAGTGGACGCCCGAAGAGCTTGAGCATCATCTGAGCGCCGACGCGAAACGCTACATCGCTAAAAACGACGTCAAGCTCTACACCATCAACGCCATCGACCTCGCGATCGAAATCGGCATGGGCAAGCGCACCAACACCATCCTGCAGTCCGCGTTCTTCACGCTGACCGGCGTGCTGACCCAGGAAGACGCCATCCGCTACATGAAGGATGCCGCAACCAAGTCCTACCTGAAGAAGGGCCAGGACGTGGTCGATACCAACCATCGTGCGATCGATGCGGGCGCCACGGCGTTCACGCGCATCGAGGTTCCCGCTAGCTGGCTCGACGCTTCCGACGAGAAGGAAGAGGCCGTCCGCGCCGGCAAGCCCGAACTCGTGAAGATGGTCACCTCCATCATGGAACCCGTCGGCCGCATGGACGGCGACAGCCTGCCCGTCTCCGCATTCGTCGACCATGTCGACGGCCAGTTCGAGCAGGGCGCATCCGCCTACGAGAAGCGCGGCATCGCCGTGTCAGTCCCGACGTGGGATGCTTCCACCTGCATCCAGTGCAACCAGTGCGCCTTCGTCTGCCCGCACGCGACCATCCGTCCGTTCGCGCTGACCGAGGAAGAGGCGGCGGCCGCTCCCGAGGCCACCACGCTTATCCCCGCCAAGGGCAAGACCGCGGCTGGCATGCAGTACACGCTCGCCATTTCACCGCTCGACTGCATGGGCTGCAACGTCTGTGTGGTCCAGTGCCCGACCAACTCGCTTTCCATGGCTCCCGCCGAGGGCGAGATGGCTCAGCAGGACGTTTTCGACTACTGCGTCGCGGAAGTCTCCGATAAGCCTGAGATTCAGGACGCCACGGTCAAGGGCAGTCAGTTCAAGCAGCCGCTGCTCGAGTTCTCCGGCGCCTGCGCGGGTTGCGCCCAGACCGCTTATGCCCGTCTGGTCACCCAGCTGTTCGGCGACCGCATGTACATCTCCAACGCAACGGGTTGCTCGTCGATCTGGGGCGGCCCCGCCGCAACCTCTCCGTATACGGTGAACAAGGAAGGCCGCGGTCCTGCATGGGCGAACTCCCTGTTCGAAGATAACGCCGAGCACGGCCTGGGCATGTTTTTGGGCCAGAACGCCGTGCGCGACAAGCTCGTCGTCGAAAGCGAGCAGCTGATCGCCGAGGCTGGCGACGCCGAACTCAAGGACGCCGCCGCCGCATGGGTCGAAGCACGCAACGATGCAGAGGCGAGCAAGGCCGCATCCGAGGCCTACGTCGCGGCGCTCGAGAAGGCCGTCGCCGCTCAGGACGCCACGAGCGAGCTGGCTGCATCCGTGCTGGCCGATAAGGACTACCTCGCCAAGAAATCCGTCTGGATCTTCGGCGGCGACGGCTGGGCCTACGACATCGGCTACGGCGGCCTCGATCACGTGCTCGCGTCGGGCGAGGACGTCAACGTCTTCGTCTTCGACACCGAGGTCTACTCCAACACCGGCGGCCAGGCTTCCAAGGCTTCCAATATCGGCCAGGTGGCCCAGTTCGCCGCGGCGGGCAAGGACATCAAGAAGAAGAGCCTTGCCGAAATCGCCATCAGCTACGGCTACGTCTACGTGGCGCAGGTCGCCATGGGCGCCAAGCCTGCACAGACCATGAAGGCGATCGCCGAGGCCGAAGCCTATCCCGGACCGTCTCTGATCATCGGCTACTCGCCCTGCGAGATGCACTCCATCAAGGGCGGCATGGCCAATTGCATGGTCGAGATGGAGCGCGCGGTGGATTGCGGCTACTGGAACCTGTACCGTTTCAACCCCGCCGCGCCGGCAGGCAAGAAGTTCTCTCTCGATTCCAAGGAGCCCAAGGGCGGCTACCGCGAGTTCCTGATGAACGAGGCTCGTTACAGCCGTTTGACGCGCGAGTTCCCGGACCGTGCGGACGAACTCTTCGAGCAGAACGAGAAGGCCGCGATCGAGCGCTACGAGCATCTGCTCAAGCTGAAGGATGTCTACGCCGAGGCGTAGGAGTTCTTCCCGGCATCAAAGAACCCGCTTCGGCGGGTTCTTTTTTTCGCGTGCCGTCCGCACGGAGCGGGGAAGACCTCTCGCATACGATGGCGTGCCGTAGCCCGCAACGAAAAACGCCCGCGACGGATGTCGCGGGCGTGTGCGGGGCGAAGGGCCGTGCCGCGTTCTTCGCGGTCTTTAGTCGTTCAGGAGCGCCTCGACGCTTGCGAGCTTCGCGCAGCAGACGAAGATCTCCATGGCCTGCTCGAGCTCTTCGAGCGGCGGCAGGGTGGGGGCGATGCGGATATTCGAATCGTTCGGGTCGTTTTTGCGCGGCCACGTTGCGCCCGCGCCTGTCATGGTGACGCCTGCTTCCTTGGCAAGAGCGACGGTGCGCTTCGCCGTGCCAGTCATGCCGTCGAAGCTGACGAAGTATCCGCCGTCGGGTTTGCTCCACGTGGCGCATCCTGCTTCGGCCAGGCCCTCTTCGAGCATGCGGTCGACCAGTTCGAACTTGGGACGCAGAAGCGCGGCGTGCTTGCGCATGTGTTCGGCCACGCCTTCCGCGTCGCGCAGGAAGCGGACGTGGCGAAGCTGGTTGAGCTTGTCGTAGCCGACGGTCTGGATGCCCACGCGTGCCTTGATTTCGGCGACGTTGGCGGCGCTGGCGGCCACGGCGGCGATGCCTGCGCCCGGGAAGGTCACCTTCGAAGTGCTTGCGAACTTGAAATACCTGTCAGGGTTGCCTGCGGCGTCGCACGCTTGCGCGATGTCGGCGACATGGGCGGCGCGTTCTTCGTAGAGATGGTGCACACAATAGGCGTTGTCCCAGAAGATGCGGAAATCGTCTGCCGCACACGGCATGGATGCCAGGCGACGGACGGTTTCGTCGCTGTAGACGGCGCCGCTCGGGTTGGAGTACTGGGGCACGCACCAAATGCCCTTGATCGCGGGGTCGGCGGCCGCGAGGCGCTCGACCTCGTCCATGTCGGGGCCGTCCGGGCCCAGGGCCACGGGAATCATCTCGATGCCGTAGGATTCGGTGATGGCGAAATGGCGGTCGTAGCCTGGAACGGGGCATAGCCATTTGACGTCGTCGAGGTCTTTCCACGGCGTGTTGCCGAGGTATCCGTGCATCATGCCCTGCGTCACGAGGTCGAACATGATGTTGAGGCTCGAATTGCCGAACACGCACACCGTGGCGAGATCGTGGTCCATGATCTGCCCCATGAGCGCTTTGGCTTCGGCGATGCCGTCCATGACGCCGTAGTTGCGGCAGTCGGTGCCGTCCTGCGCCATCAGTTCGGAAGCCGCATCCACGACGTCGAGCAGCGGCAGGCTCAGCTCGAGCTGGGCGGCGGAGGGCTTTCCTCGCGCCATATTAAGAGAAAGGTCTTTCGCACAGTGGTCGGCATACTCGCGTTCGAGGGCGCGCCGGAGCTCTTTGAGCTGCGTCCTGTCAAGGTCGGCGTACGACATTCGTCTCCTCCTTTAGATTCGTTTGCCGTTCGGGGGAGGCGCTTTAGCATCATAAAGCACCTCGTGTCTTCGCGGCCTTACTTTACCGTATAATTGGCAATTGCTTTTGTTCTAATCATGAGAGGAGGGACGATGTCTGTAGACGACATCCAAGTCGTTCTTGCGATGGCCCTGTACTTCGTCGTCGTGCTTGCGGTGGGCTTTTTCTATTTGAAAAAGTCGAACGCAAGTTCCGAGAACTACTTTTTGGGAGGTCGAGGCCTCGGTCCGTGGTTGACGGCCCTGTCTGCCGAGGCGTCGGACATGTCGGGATGGCTGTTGATGGGTCTTCCCGGCATCGCGTATTTCACGGGTGCATCCGATGCCATGTGGACGGCTATCGGCCTGGCAATCGGCACGTATCTGAATTGGAAGTTCGTCGCCAAGCGTCTGCGCAAGTATTCCGAAGTGGCGGGCAACGCCATCACGCTGCCTGACTTCTTCAGCAACCGCTTCCACGACGACAAGCGCGTCCTCATGAGCGTCGCCGCGTTGATCATCCTGCTATTCTTCTGTATCTACTGCGGCAGCTGCTTCGTGACGTGCGGCAAGCTCTTCGCGACGCTGTTCGGCCTCGACTACACCACGATGATGATCCTCGGCGCCCTCGTCGTATTCGTCTACACGTTCGTCGGCGGCTACCTGTCGGTATGCACCACCGACCTGATTCAGGGCTCAATCATGGTCTGCGCCCTCGTCGTCGTGTTCGTGGGCAGCGTGGCTATGGCGGGCGGCGTCGACAACACCGTCGCCTTCCTGCAGTCCATTCCGGGCTTCCTGTCCGCGACGCATCAGGCGTCGCCGGTTCTCGACGAGGCGGGCAATCAGGTCGTGGAAGGCGGGCTTCCCGTCTTCGGCGAGGCCGTCGTCTACGGTTCCGGCATCATCACCATCGTCAGCTGCCTGGCGTGGGGTCTCGGCTACTTCGGCATGCCGCAGGTGCTCGTGCGCTTCATGAGCGTGCGTCATTCCAAGGAAATCAAGAAGAGCCGCATCATCGCGGTCGTGTGGGTGGTCGTTTCGCTGGCAAGCGCCGTCTGCATCGGCCTTGTGGGCCGCGCCGCCATTCCGACGGCGTTTCTCACGGCGTCGAGCGCCGAGTCGGTGTTCGTCGTGCTGGCTCAGATCATGCTTCCTTCGTTCGCGTGCGGTCTTGTGGTGTCGGGCATCTTCGCGGCCACCATGTCTTCGTCGTCGAGCTATCTGTTGATCGCGGGCTCTGCTATCGCGCAGAACCTATATAAGGGTTTGATCAATAAGAACGCCACCGAGGCTCAGACCATGTTCGTCTCGCGCGTGGCCCTCACGGTCATCCTGATTTTCGGCATTCTGATCGCGCTTGATCAGAACTCGTCGATCTTCCAAGTGGTGTCGTATGCATGGGCAGGATTCGGCGCCTCCTTCGGTCCGCTGATGCTGTGCAGCCTCTACTGGCGTCGCACGAACCGCCAGGGCGCCCTTGCGGGCATGCTGACGGGCGCGGTCACCGTCATCGTGTGGAATCTCTTCGTCAAGCAGCTCGGCGGAATCTTCGCGGTCTACGAGCTTTTGCCCGGATTCATCTTCGCGTTGATCGCAATCGTGGTCGTTTCTCTTCTGACGGAGAAGCCTTCGAAAGAAGTCACCGACGAATTCGACCGCTATATGGATGCCGACGTCTAAAGAACGCTTGCGCGAAAAAGCGAAACGGCGGTTCCGAGCATCGTTTCAGACGATATTTTTCGAAGCCGAATAAGGAATACGGGGTGGAAATCACCCCGTATTTTTTTATTTCGACAAAAATTTTTTTGACAAAGTTTGGTCAAGAGGGGCTGGATTTGACATTTCATGTAAGAAAAAAGCCAGGTAGATACCAAGAAATAGGGGGTTATAGAATGGATACGCCCGGCAGCGTGTAGAGTGTTGACACGCATTTGTGGCTAGCGTATTATGCACTTCGTTCGCGGGACGGAAACGAAAAACGAACCGCGAACCGCAGCTTGATAAGTACACATATTGCATCGAGCACCTTGATGAACTGGGCGTGTGCCCGAGTGGTTAAAGGGGACGGGCTGTAAACCCGTTAGCTATGCTTACCTAGGTTCGAATCCTAGCGCGCCCACCAGTTTGCCCGTGTAGCTCAGTAGGTAGAGCACTTCGTTGGTAACGAAGAGGTCACCGGTTCAAGTCCGGTCGCGGGCTCCATTTTTACTACGAATGGAGCTTATCAAATTAGGTTCTGTTAGTATATACGGCGGTGTAGCTCAGTTGGTTAGAGCACACGGTTCATACCCGTGGCGTCACTGGTTCGAATCCAGTCACCGCTACCATTTGTATTTTTGCACGCGCCTTTACGGCGCGTGTCTTTTATCACGTTAGTATTTGGTCGCAAGACCATTCCAAGAGGAGGAATAATGGCTAAGGAGAAGTTCGAGCGCAGCAAGCCGCATGTGAACATCGGTACCATCGGCCACGTTGACCATGGTAAGACCACCTTGACGGCTGCTATCTCCAAGACCCTGTCTGACAACGACGGTTCCCACGGCACCGCCCACGCAGACTTCACCGCCTTCGAGAACATCGACAAGGCTCCCGAGGAGCGCGAGCGCGGCATCACCATCTCCATTGCTCACATCGAGTACGAGACCGATACCCGTCACTACGCTCACGTTGACTGCCCCGGTCACGCCGACTACGTCAAGAACATGATTACCGGTGCTGCCCAGATGGACGGCGCTATCCTGGTTATCGCTGCTACCGACGGCCCGATGGCTCAGACCCGTGAGCACATCCTGCTGGCCCGTCAGGTTGGCGTTCCCTACATCGTCGTCTTCCTGAACAAGTGCGACATGGTCGACGACGAGGAGCTCCTCGAGCTCGTCGAGATGGAGGTCCGCGACCTCCTCAGCTCCTACGAGTTCCCCGGAGACGACACCCCGATCATCCGCGGTTCCGCTCTGAAGGCCCTCGAGGGCGACAAAGAGTGGCAGGAGAAGGTCTGGGAGCTCATGGACGCTGTTGACGCGTACATCCCGACCCCCGAGCGTATGACCGACAAGCCCTTCCTGATGGCTGTCGAGGACACCATGACCATCACCGGCCGTGGCACCGTTGCCACCGGTCGTGTCGAGCGTGGCGTTCTGCATGTCAACGACCCGCTGGAGATCGTCGGTATCCGTGAGACCACCAACACGGTCTGCACCGGTATCGAGATGTTCCGCAAGCTGCTCGACGAGGCTCAGGCTGGCGACAACATCGGTTGCCTGCTCCGTGGCGTCAAGCGCGAGGACATCGTCCGCGGCCAGGTTCTCTGCAAGCCTGGTAGCGTTACCCCGCATACCGAGTTCGAGGGCCAGGTCTACATCCTTACCAAGGATGAGGGCGGCCGTCACACCCCGTTCTTCGATGGCTATCGTCCTCAGTTCTACTTCCGCACCACCGACGTTACCGGTGTTGCACACCTCCCCGAGGGCACCGAGATGGTTATGCCTGGTGACAACGTTACGATCACCGGTGAGCTCATTCACCCGATCGCAATGGAAGAGGGCCTCAAGTTCGCTATCCGCGAGGGTGGCCGCACCGTTGGCTCCGGCCGCGTGACCAAGATCATCAAATAACTCTTGGATTTACGATGATTAGATGAAGAGCCCGCTTTCGGGCGGGCTCTTCTCTTCAAGGTCTGCTCTTATGTGTACAATCATCAAGCTACAAAACGATTAACTTGAAGGAGAATTCATGCGTACGTTGGTCACCCTGGCCTGCACCGAGTGCAAGCGCCGCAATTACACGACCAAAAAGAACAAGCAGAATAATCCGGATCGTATCGAGATGAAGAAGTACTGCAAGTGGTGCCGCACGCACACCTTGCACAAGGAAACTCGATAAGGTAAGGAAAACAGGCCAGTAGCTCCAATTGGCAGAGCGGCGGTCTCCAAAACCGCATGTTGTGGGTTCGAGTCCTACCTGGCCTGCCAGCTTGTTCAAGCAGCTTGGAACGCGAGCTGCTTGTTTTGGGTTTAGGGACATTTATCCTAGAGAGCGATCGTGCGGTCCCGCACTAAACCGCATAAGGGATTAAGAAACCGCATTTAGGGATTAAGAAAAAATATGGCGAAAAAGTCTAAAACGCAGCGAGCAAAGGCCTCCGCTCATCGTCAAGCGAAAAAAGCGCAGGCAGTAGAGCTCGAGGCTCAGGGCATTTCGGCCGAGGAAGCCGCCAAGAAGACCGAGGCAGCGAAGCAGCAGCAGGCTAAGAAGGCGGATGCTAAAAAGGCCAAGCCTAAGAAACAGCGTTTTAAGTTCTTCAAAGAGGTTAAAGCAGAACTCAAACGTGTTACCTGGCCTACTCGATCCGAGGTCCTTCGTTGGTCTGGCGTCGTTGTGGCCGCTTTGGTGTTTTTCGGCGTCTTTGTTGCCGTTCTGGACAATCTGATTGTCACCCCTCTGATCGTTGCTCTTTCCGGCATAGGGGCAGGACTCTAACATGGCAAAAAAATGGTACGTGCTCCATACCTATTCCGGGTATGAGAACAAGGTCAAAAAGAATCTCGAAACCCGTATCGAAACCATGGGTCTCGAGAACAACGTTTTCGGAATCGAAATTCCGACCGAGACGGTCACTGAAATCAAGGAAAGCGGCCGTCGTGTGGAAAGCGAAAAGAAAGTTTTCCCCGGATATGTTTTGGTCCGCATGGAGATGGACGATCGCAGCTGGGCTGCCGTTCGCAACACTCCGGGCGTGACGGGCTTCGTGGGAAGCCAGGGCAATCCCGCTCCGCTGACCCGCGAAGAGTTCAATAAGATTATGAAGCGCACTTCCGCTGCCGCTCCGAAGAAGACCACGTCTTCGTTCGAGGTCGGCCAGTCCGTCAAGGTCACCAACGGTCCGCTCGCCGAATTCGACGGAACCATCTCCGAAGTTCTGCCCGAGGCAGGCAAGGTCAAGGTCATGGTCTCCATTTTCGGTCGCGAAACCCCTGTCGAGCTTTCGTTCGATCAGGTGGCCAAGATTTAGTTCGATTATTCCCGGCTCCTGCGTGCCTGGGTGGACAGGGCTTCTCACGCACGGTTGGCCGTTGTAGCAATTTCAGTAAGGTAAGGAAGACAGATGGCTGAGAAAAAAGTCAGCGGCTTCATTAAGCTGCAAATTCCCGCCGGCGCTGCGAACCCCGCTCCTCCGGTCGGTCCCGCGCTCGGTGCGCAGGGTGTCAACATCATGCAGTTCTGCCAGGCGTTCAACGCTGCTACGCAGGACCAGTCCGGCACCATCATCCCCGTCGAGATCACGGTCTACGAGGACAAGAGCTTCACGTTCGTCTGCAAGACCCCTCCGGCGGCCGTCCTGATCAAGGAGAAGCTGGGCATCAAGAGCGGCTCCGGCATCCCGCAGCTCAAGGCTGTCGGCACGCTGAGCAACGACCAGCTCCGCGAGATCGCCGAGATCAAGCTCCCCGACCTGAACGCTAACGACATCGATGCCGCTATGGAAATCGTCGCCGGCACCGCTCGTTCCATGGGCGTTCGCATCGAGGGCCGCGAGATGAAGAAGACCTACGTGCCTTCCAAGAAGCTCGCCGCTATCCTCGCTGGCAAGGAATAGCCTACCTGACATGTGGAAGGGTGGTTCTTCCACCCGCCAACACCACGAAAGGATTCATTGATGAAACTCACCAAGAACCAGAAGCTCGCCGCTGAGAAGATCGAAGCCGGCAAGCTTTACGCTCCTGCCGAGGCTCTCGCTCTCGTCAAGGAGGTTTCCACCGCCAAGTTCGACGAGACCGTCGAGGTTCACTTCCGTCTCGGCATCGACACCCGTCAGGCTGACCAGCAGCTCCGCGGCATGGTTTCCCTGCCCAACGGCTCTGGTAAAGAGGTCCGCGTGGCTGTCTTCGCCGAGGGCGCTGCCGCTGAGGCCGCCAAGGAAGCCGGCGCCGAGATCGTCGGTTCCGACGACCTGGTTGCTGAAATCCAGGCTGGCAACATCGACTTCGACGCTGCTGTCGCTACCCCGAACATGATGGGCAAGGTCGGCCGTCTCGGTAAGATCCTCGGCCCCCGCGGCCTGATGCCGAACCCCAAGCTCGGCACCGTGACCCCGGACGTTGCCAAGGCTATCGCCGAGCTCAAGGGCGGCAAGGTCGAGTACCGTGCCGACCGTTACGGCATCGCTCACGTCATCATCGGCAAGGTCAGCTTCGAGGCTGAGAAGCTCGCTGAGAACTACGGCGCCATCTACGACGAGATCGTCCGCATGAAGCCGTCTGCGGCGAAGGGCAAGTACCTCAAGTCCATCTCCGTTTCTTCCACCATGGGCCCTGGCATCGCCATCGACCCCTCCGTTTCTCGCAACTTCGCTTCTGCCGAATAGCGAAAACAAAGCCTTACTTCAAAAAGACCCGCTTTATGCGGGTCTTTTTTGTTCACCTTAGGTTACTCGTAAGCAAGGGTCCGTGTGCTAGAATTGTCTGCGTTACTACGACGAACCTCGAAAGCGGGGTTCATTGCAACGGATTCTCATTCAGAAGAAGGCGAACTCATGATTATCAAGAAATCCCTGGCTGAAATCGAAGCCATGAAGGAAGCGGGCCGCATTTCCGCGAAGGTGCTGCGCGAAGTGGGCTCTCACGTGCGCCCAGGCGTCTCCACGCTGGAGCTCGACCGTCTGGCCGAGACCCTCATCCGCCTCGAGGGCGGCATTCCCGCATTCAAGGGCTATGGTGGATTCCCCGGCAGCATCTGCGCGTCGGTCAACGAGCAGATCGTTCACGGCATTCCTTCCGCGGATGTCATCTTGAAAGAGGGCGATATCATCTCCATCGACACTGGCGCCACGGTCGACGGCTGGGTGGGCGATAACGCCTGGACGTTCCCGGTAGGCAAGGTTTCTCCCGAGGTGAAGAAGCTTCTCGATACCACTGAGAAGTGCATGTGGGCCGGCCTTGATGCGGCCCGCCCCGGCAATCACCTGGGTGACATCGGCTTCGCTGTCCAGTCCATCGCTGAGGCCGAGGGTTACGGCGTCGTGCGCGAGTACGTGGGCCACGGCATCGGTCGCAACATGCATGAGGATCCCAACGTCCCCAACTACGGTCGCCGTCATCACGGCATTTTGCTCGAGCCCGGCATGGTTTTGGCCATCGAGCCTATGATCAACATGGGCACGCACAAGACGCGTCAGATGCCCGACGGCTGGCTCGTGTGCACGCGCGACGGCATGCCGAGCGCGCACTTCGAGAAGACGGTCGCCATCACCGAGGACGGCCCTGTGGTTCTGACCACCGAGCCTGGTTTCAAGCGTCCCGTGAACGGCTAGCGCATCCGAATTTCCGCATTGAAAAGGCCTCGGCCGCATTCAGAAATCTGAATCGCGGCCGAGGCCTTCGTCGTATTGCGGGGACGTAGGCGCATGGACGCGCACGCCCCCGTTCAAGGCCGGGGAAGGGCCTTATTCGTCGTCGTTGCGGGCGTGGCGGCCTTGTGTACGCTTTCCGTTCGCGCCGCCCTTGCCGCGACGGGCATGGCGGCCGCTAAGCGGCGCATGGCGTGCTCCGTCGACCTTGCGCTCGAAGACCGCCTGGACGCTATGGCGTCCGATGGCCTCCTCGTCGGCCTGTTCGGAGTATGCCGCCAGGGCGCCTATCTCTCCCGCGTGGCGTCCGCGGGGCAGGGCGCCCTCTTCCTGCGGATCGCCTTCGGCCAACGCTTCGTCGCCGTTGCGATCGGATTCGACGGCCTGCACGGGCGTCTCGTCTTCGGCATGCGCGACGGGTTCGTCCTGCGTATCGGCGGGTCCGGTTTCAGCGTCGTTTTCGACAGCGGGCGCGTTGTTTGCGGGACGCTTGCGCAGTCCGAGCCTTCTCGTCACTTTGGAGACGATCGAGACCAGCATTGCGGCTTCGTCGAAGCCCATTTTGACGGCGATGCCGAAGGTGACGACGACCGAGACGATGCCGCCGCAGACGATGCATCCCAGCGCGTGGGGAATGGAGCCGTTCAAGGGAAGCACGGTTGCGTCGAGGCCGAACACGACAAGCGCGCCCGCGCCCGCGCCCAGCGCGCCGAAGGCGAGCGAGCGCACGAACGACAGCGCCATGCCCTTCAGGCCGAGGCGTCCGATCTTGCGGCGCAGGTACACGAAGCAAGCGATGTCGAGAACCAGGTAGAACACCGTTTCGCTGAGCGCGATGGCGGGCATGCCGAAATTAAGCGGGCCTCCGAACGGAGTGGCGAACACGGCGATGAACGCGATCTGCAGAGCGACCGAGGCCACCATCATGACCGAATAGGTACCCATGAGGCGCATGGCCGAAAACGCCTTCTGCAGGTAGGTGTTGACGCCATAGAAGGGCAGCGACACGGCGAGCGCTGCGAGGTAGAGCGAGATCTGGGCGATGTTTTCTTCGGTGAAGGCGCCGATATGGTAGAGGGTGACGAGCGGTTCGGCGAACACGACCAGATACATGGCGAAGGGCAGCATGAAGAACAGGATCTGGCTGGTTCCCGACGCCACGCCCTTCTTGAAGGACGCCATGTCGCCTTTGGCGTGCATCTCGGAGATCTCGGTGAACATGGCCGTGGTGATAGGCACTGTGAGGAACGCGTAGGGCAGGGTGAACCACAGGCGCGCGTAGGCGATGATCGAAGGGCCGTTGTCGGCCGTGGCGTACGACGCCGCGTTCTGCACCGACACCACGACGAGGCCCGCGCACATGACCAGGATGGCGGGCACGCCGATGGCGAGCGTCTCTTTGAGGGCCGGGTCGCGCAGGTCGACGTGCAGGCGCAGCTTGATGCCGTTGCGCTTGAGGGCGGGAAGCTGGATGGCCACCTGGATGAATACGCCCAGCGGGTTGCCTACAGCGATGATGAATTTCGCCATCTCGGGGTTGCTCGGTGCCACGAAGGCGTAGAGCACGAAGGTGGCCGTGACGATGATGTTGTTGAAGATCGGCGCCGCGCTGCTCCACAGATAGTCGCGCGAGGCGTTGAGCAGGCCGCTGACGATTGACGACAGGCCGTAGAACACGATCTGGATGGCGAAGAACCTGAAGAAGAATACGGCGTCTTCCATGCCGTCCTGGTCGCTCATGAAGCTTTGCGTGAACACGAGCGCAGGCGCGAAGACCGTGCACAGCAGCGCCACCAATCCCAGCGCGATGAAGGCGATGCTCATGATGTTGCTGGCGTACTCGTTGCCGCCTCGTTCGCCGAGGCGGTTTTTCACCGAAAGGTACACGGGTAGAAACGCCGTGACAAGCATGCCTCCCATGACCAGCTCGTAGAGCATGTTGGGAAGATTGTTGGCTATCTGATAGGAACTTGCCAGCATGGTCGAGCCTAGCGCGAAGGCCATGGCCCAGGTGCGCATGAAGCCCGTGATGCGGGAAATGATGACGAAGAAGCTGATGAGGGCTGCCGAGCCTCCGACGCTGGCGGCCGTGTTCTGCGAAGACGATTCGTCTTCCGGTGTGGAAATCTGCGTGGCGCTCATACTACGCTTTCGAGTTTGGGTATAATACAAAGGCTATTGTCAACTCATCATATAGTCCGCGGGCAACGTTTGAAACGAGGCAGAATGAACATCCTGATTATCCGCAATAATTCCAATGCGGCCGCCCTCGATGCGTCGATGCTTCTGGCCGCTTACCTCGACTCCCAGGGGGTTGCGCATCAGGAGCTCGACTCGACGCCCCTGTCGATCGAATCGGTCAAAGACACCTGCGCGCACGTCGATGTGGCCTCCTTCGACATGGTGGTTTCTCTCGGCGGCGACGGCACGATGCTTCGTACCGCCCGTTTGGTCGGCAAGACGCGCGTGCCGATTCTGGGTATCAACTTCGGCCACCTCGGCTTCCTGGTGAACTCTTCGGAAGACGGCGTCGTGGCCATCGTGGCCGCCGCTCTTGCGGGCGATGTCGTGCGTGAAGAGCGCGCCAGCCTGCACATCGACCTGATCTCGAACGGCGAAGTGGTCGCAAGCCGCTTCGCGCTCAACGAGTTCTCGGTCACGCGCGGCGCCCTGGGCCGCATCATCGATTTCGGCATCGAAATCTCCGGCAACCACCTCGTCGACATGCGCGGCGACGGCCTGGTGGTCTCTTCGGCCACCGGCTCCACGGCCTATGCGCTTTCCGCAGGCGGTCCGCTGGTCGCCCCTGATTTCAAGGGCCTTGTGGTGGTGCCGCTGGCTCCGCACACGCTGCTCTCTCGCTCCGTCGTCACCGATCCGAGCGACATCGTCGAGATCGACCTGTCCCGCAACCCCGAGAGCCGCGAGGCGAGCTACTTCGTGGACGGCGAGTTCATTTCGCTCGACGAGCCGATCGACCGCGTCCTGGTGCGCAAGTCGAACAATCCCACCGTGCTGCTGCGCTATAAGAACGAAGGCTTCTACAGCGCGGTCGCCAATACGTTCTTCTCCGACGAACGCCGCATGTAGTTTTCGCCCCTAAGGGTTTTGAACGGCCGAGGATCTTCCTCGGCCGTTTTTCGTTTCTGCGGCTTGCCTGGCGAGCGCGGGGGCGACATTGAAAAAGGCGCCGACTTGCTGCGTCGACGCCTTGGATTGCATGCGCTATGCGCGGCTTATTTATGGTAGAAGGAGTGCTGCTCGTATTTAGGCTCGCAGCACACGTTGATGCCGAGCTTGCGATAGAGGCTTTCGTCGGTGGCCGAGATGATGACCGAGAAGAACGCATCGCATCCGCGCAGGTCGTCGACGTGTGCGATGGTCTGCGCCGCGACGGGGTTGGTCGCCGAGCTGATTGACAGCGCGATCAGGGTCTCGTCTGAATGCAGGCGCGGGTTCTTGCTGGCCAGCTGCTCGGTCTTCAGACGGCAGATGGGCTCGATCGCCTCGTTGCTGATGACGAGGAGGTCGTCGTCGACGCCCGCCACCGCCTTGAGCGCATTCATGAGCAGCGAAGAGGCGGCGCCCAGCAGGTCGGATGTCTTGCCCGTGATCACGCGGCCGTCGGGAAGCACCATGGCTCCTGCGGGGGCGCCGGTGGTTTCTTCCTTGAGCAGCGCGGCGCTGCGTGCGGGGGAGAAGCTCGACGTGACGCCCGCCTGGTTCATGAGCATTTCAAGCTTCTCGAGGCTTTTCTGGCCCACGCCCGTGCGCTTCACGTCGACGGCGGTCTGGAAGTAGCGGCGCACGATCTCCATCTTCGCGGCGCCGCGCACCACGTCGTCGTCGGTGATGGCGAGGCCGGCCATGTTCACGCCCATGTCGGTGGGGGACTGGTACGGGCTCGAGCCGGAGATGCGCTCCATCATGGCCTTGAGGACGGGGAAGATTTCCACGTCGCGGTTGTAGTTGACGGTCGAGACGCCGTAGGCCTCGAGATGGAACGGGTCGATGATGTTGGAGTCGTCCAAATCGACCGTGGCCGCCTCGTAAGCCAGGTTCACGGGATGCGCGAGCGGCAGGTTCCATACGGGGAAGGTCTCGTACTTCGCGTAGCCTGCGGTCACGCCGCGCTTGTGCTCGTGGTAGAGCTGCGACAGACAGGTGGCCATCTTGCCGGATCCGGGGCCGGGGGCCGTCACCACGACGAGCGGACGGGTGGTCTCGATGTATTCGTTCTTGCCGTAGCCCTCGTCGCTGACGATGTGGTTGATGTCGTACGGATAGCCCGCGATGGGGTAGTGCAGGTAGCATGCGATGCCGAGGGACTGCAGGCGTCTGCGGAACATGTCGGCGGCAGGCTGGCTGGTGTAATGCGTGATCACGACGCCGCCCACGAGAAAGCCCATGCCGCGGAAGATGTCCATCAGGCGCAGGGAGTCCTCGTCGTACGTGATGCCTAGATCGCCGCGGACCTTGTTCTTCTCGATGTCGTTGGCGTTGATGGTGATGATAATCTCGACGTCGTCGACGAGGCTTTGCAGCATGCGGATCTTGGAGTCGGGCTCGAAGCCGGGAAGCACGCGGGCGGCATGGTGGTCGTCGAAGAGCTTTCCGCCGAATTCGAGGTAGAGCTTGCCCTCGAACTGGTCGATGCGGTTGCGAATATGCTCTGCCTGCAATGCGATGTATTTTTCGTTGTCGAATCCGATGCGCATGAGATCGCGAGCCCCTTTCTGGGTGAGGGCGGTGCACGCCGCCGAGAGAATCGATGTCGAACAGATGAATTATATATCAGCGTGTTTCGACTCTGTGTCGCGAGCGTTTCCGCTGCATGAATTGGCCGGATGTCGTTCATGTCCGCATGCGGCGGGCGTGCGGTAGAATCGGCCGAAGCGATCCGGGCCGAGACGGAAAGGAGACATGCCGTGGCAGAGAAGGTCTCGCTGCGCCGCGAGGCGCCCGAAGGCGACGAGTCGTTCGAAGCGTCGCGCGCGCTCGCGAAGGAATATCTGGCGTATCTTTCCGTCGAACGGGGCGCTTCGGCGCTGACGGTGGGTTCGTACGCGTCCGATCTGGACGACTACGCCTCGTTTCTCGCGGCCGAGCGTGGACGCTCGGCCGCCCGTGCCGCGCGCTCGGATGTGGACGCCTATGCACGCGATTTGGCCGAGCGCGGATACGCGGCCGCCAGCAGAGAGCGCCGCATGGCCGCCGTCAGGGGGATGCATCGTTTCCTCGCGCGCGAGGGGCTTGCGGCGGGCGACGCCGCCGCCGACGTGGAACTTCCCGACGTGCCGCGCCGCCTTCCCGACGTCTTGTCGGTCGAGCAGGCCGCGATGCTGCTCGACCGCGACTACCGTCCCGACGAACTGGGCGCGCGCGACCGCGCGATCATGGAGGTGCTTTACGGCTGCGGGCTGCGCGTGAGCGAGCTCGTCGGCATGGATGCAGGCGACGTCTTTTTCGACGAAGGGTTCGTGCGCGTCGTCGGCAAGGGAAGCGCCGTGCGCGTCGTTCCGTTCGGCGGCGCGGCCGCCCGCGCGATCGCCGATTATCTGGAATCAGCCCGGCCCGTACTCGCCGACAAAGCGCCGTCGCCTCCGTCGGCGCTGTTCCTCAACGCGCGCGGCCGCCGTCTGACGCGCCAGGGCGTCTACGGGGTGGTGGAGAAATCGGGTGCCGCCGTGGGCCTTGCGGGGCTGCATCCCCATACACTGCGCCACACCTTCGCCACGCATATGCTGGAGGGCGGAGCCGACCTGCGCACGATCCAGGAGATGCTCGGCCATGCCGACATCTCTACCACGCAGATCTATGTCCATGTGACCTCGCTCCATCTGCGCGAGGAATACCTGGCCGCCCATCCGCGCGCCCGCGGAATCGTCTGACCCCACATTTCCTCCATGCCATTCGTTTTCAAGACGGCACTATATATGGTGCCGTCTTTTCGTATGACACAACATCTTCTTATCTCTGGTGCTATATGCGCTGAGGTGTCGCCGACAGGCGAAATCGCCTGTCTTTCAGAGTTGAAAAGTGGGGGGAGAAACGCCGTGCGGTGGGCGATTTTATTGCGAGGTGGGAGGAAGTGGGATAAAATGGCGGGCATCGGTTGGGGTGTTGCAATGTGAAGGGGGATGAGCGTGGCCGGTCTATTCGGTGAATATCGCCATAAGATCGATGCCAAAGGCCGCCTTTCCCTTCCTGCCGCATTTCGAAAGACCTTGACCGAAGACACCCAGTTGGTGGTCGTTCCCGATTCCAAGAACGGCTTCCTTTCCGTCTACACCGTGGATAACTACGAAGCGTGGGTGGGCGCTCTGTTCGAGAAGAAGGGCGGCTACAACCCGGGCGATCGCAAGCACGTCATGCTGCGCACCAAACTCAATGCCAGCGCCATGCCCAACGCGATGGACGCTGCGGGACGCATCAACGTGTCTGCGAAGCAGCGCGAGATGGTGGGGTTGGAAAAAGAAGCGGTTCTGGTGGGCAACACCGACCATTTTGAGATCTGGGATGCCGCGCGTTGGGATGAATTCCAGAGCAGCGTAGATCTCGACGAATTGCTGTTCTCGTAAGGAGTCCGCACGTGGAAAAGATGACAAGCGAATACCGGCATATCCCCGTCCTGCTCGACGAGTGCCTCGAGCAATCGCACCTCAAACCGCAGCACACGTTCGTAGACGCGACGCTCGGCGGGGCGGGCCATTCTTCCGAAGTGGCACAACGTCTGGGGTCTGACGGCCTTCTGATAGGCATCGACCAGGACGATATGGCGCTCGCCGCCGCGGGAGCCCGTTTGAAGGCGCTCGGTTCGACTGACCTGCCTCAGATCGAGCTTTTGCGCGGCAACTTCGGAAACCTCGACGAGCTTCTTCTCGAAGCCGAGGTCCCGGGCATCGACGCTATTCTGTTCGACCTGGGCGTCTCTTCGCCGCAGCTTGATTTTCCGTCGCGGGGGTTCTCGTTCAAGGAGGACGCCCCTCTGGACATGAGGATGGATCCGGGCAACCAGACCACAACCGCAGCAGAGCTCATCAACACCCTGGATGCAGCAGAGCTCGCTCGGATCATCCGCGATTGTTCCGATGAGAAGTGGGCCAGCCGCATCGCGCAGTTCATCGTCGCTGCGCGCGAGCGCGCCCCTATTGAGACGAGCGGGCAGCTCGTCGAGATCATCAAGGCCGCCATTCCCGCATCGGCGCGTCGTGCGGGCGGTCACCCCGCCAAAAGGACCTTCCAGGCGTTGCGCATCGAGGTGAATTCCGAGCTTTCGGTCCTGCGCAGCGGTTTGGAGGCGGCGGTGCGCTGGCTGAATCCGAAGGGCCGTATCCTGGTGATCAGCTACCATTCTCTCGAGGACAGGGTCGTCAAAGAAGTGTTCGCCGAGCATGCGCGCACGTGCACCTGCCCTCCCGGACTCCCCGTATGCGCGTGCGGGGCCGATCCGGCGCTGAAGATCATCACGCGCAAGCCGATTCTTCCGACGCCGGAAGAAATCGAGCGCAACCCGCGCGCCCGCAGCGCCAAGCTGCGCGTCGCGGAGAAGATACGTTAATGCCGATACGCATGTAGAGCAAGCCGACCGTAGAGCGTTGCATCTGAAGAAAGGGGGCCGGTGTGAGTCGCACGAATGCATACCGTGCCTCCCGGTCGGGATACCTATACGGCAGCTCCGCGCCGGCCGTGCCCGATCGTTCGGGCGCTGATTTCGAGGTCATACCAGGTCGGCGGGAGTATTCCGATGTGGTGACGCTTCCCACATCGGTTATGGGAATAGCGAAAGTCATCGTCGCGGCAGCTTTGGTGGTCGCGACGTTGTGCTGTATACGCGTGGGCCTGACCGCGGCGAGCGTCACGAGCTCGATCGCCGCCGACGACCTGAGTGCCAAGATCGAGAACGCCCGTTCTTACGGCAGCGATCTCGAGGTGCAGCAGAGCAGGCTTTCCAACTCGACCCATATTCGCGTCGAGGCGGCGAGCCTGGGCATGGCGCCTCCGCTGAGCACCGAAGCGGTCGTGCTGCCCCCCGACATCGTGGCGACGGATGCGGAAGGCAACCTCTCCTTGTCGGGAAGCATCGCCGCCATTGCGAATCAAGGATAATCGATGAGCGAACGCAGACCATCCAATCCACGCAGCGTTTCCGACGGCTCGCCTTCGAGCCGTCTGTCTTTTATGCTGCTGTCGTTTCTCGCAATCGCCCTGATATGGGCCGGCCGCCTTGTGTATTTGCAGGTCATCAAGGCCGATGAACTCAGTTCCGCCGCCGCGGCCTCGCGCACGGTGAGCGCCGACATCTCTCCGCGTCGCGGAACCATCTACGACCGCAACGGAAACGTGCTGGCCACCAGCGTCGACGCCACGACGGTGTACGCGAACCCCAAAGAGGTGGTCGATAGGGCGTCGACGGCGCAGGCGCTGGCCGACTCGCTCGGCGGCGACGCCTCCGCCTACCGCGATCTACTCTCCCAGGACACCACCTTCGTTTATCTCAAACGCAAAGCCGACGTTGATGTGGCCGATGCGTTGCGCGAAGAAGGGCTGGCGGGCGTCTATTTCATCGACGACACGAAGCGCGTCTATCCTTACGGCAAGGTGGCCGGCCAGGTTCTCGGCTTCGTCAACGTGGACGGCCAGGGCGTGTCGGGGCTCGAGCTGTATTACGATGACATCCTCAAAGGCACGCCTGGCAGGCTGGTTGTGCAGCGCGGTGGCAAGGGCGTTCCCATCCCCGGCGGCACCGAGGTCGACGATCCCGCCGAAGACGGCCAGGATATCGTAATCTCGATCGATATCGACATGCAGAGCTATCTGGAGAAACGCCTTGCCGAAGGCGTCGAGCAGATCGGCGGCGACGACGGCGGCGCGGTGCTCATGGATGCGTCGACGGGCGAGCTGCTGGCGATCGCCTCCACGCCGTATTTCGATCCGGCGGCTCCGTCCGAATCCGAGGTGGGGTCCGACTCGCTCAAGCCCGTCACGCAGGCATACGAGCCGGGCTCGATCTTCAAGACCGTCTCCATGACGGCCTTGCTCGAAACCGGCGCGATATCGCCCGACACCACGGTGTTCGCGCCCGCGGGCTTGGCGGCCGACGAATACGTGATTACCGACGCCCACGAACGCGGCGATATGACCATGACGGCGCGCTACGTGATGCAGGATTCCTCCAACGTCGGCATCTCGTTGCTCGTCGAGGGACACCTCGGCTTCGGCCCGCTGTACGACAAAATCGTGTCCTACGGCCTCAACGGCGCCACCGGCATCGATTACCCGGGCGAGGCGGGCGGCTATCTGGCCCCCGACGTGGGCACGTGGCCGCAGATCCTCAAGTACAACGTAACGTTCGGCCAGGGCGTGGCGACTACGCCTTTGCAGATGACGCGTTTCTACGGAGCCCTCATCAACGACGGCGTGGCTGCGACTCCGCACCTGCTGCTGTCCAAGCCGCAGACCGGCGAGGTCATGACCTACGAGTCCGAGACGATCATCGAGAACAAGGCGGCGATCGCCCCCATGGTGAGCATGCTCGAGACGGTCGTCGAAGAGGGAACGGGCAAAGGCGCCGCCATCGAAGGCTATGTCGTGGCGGGCAAGACGGGCACCGCGGAATACGTCGACGAGGAAACCGGCCAGTACGCCAGGCATTCCTACAACCTCGATTTCGTCGGCGTGCTTCCGAACGCTTCGACGCCGCTCGTGTGTTTTGTGGGTGTGAACGAGGTTCCCTACGAGCGAAATACCACCGAAGTGTTTAAGGATATAATGACCGAAGCCATAAGCCGCTACCGCGTGGTTCAAAGCGACTAGCCGCCCGTGCGCGGGCGTTCACGTCAGAAAGCATCGAACATGAAACTGGACACGAACCGCATTCTCGATATCACGGGCGGGCGCCTCGCGCTCGCCCCCGCAGACGCCGAGCGCGACCTGGTGGGTCTCACCTGGGATTCGCGCACGGCATGGCAGGATTGCCTCTACGCCGCCCTTCCGGGCGAGCGCGTCGACGGCAACGACTTCATCGCGTCGGCCGTCGAGGCAGGCGCCATGCTGGCGCTGGCGGGCCGCGAGCCCGATGGCGCCGCCATCGAGGCGGCGCGTTCCCGCGGAGCGGGCATCGCCGTGGTCGACGACGTCGAGGCCGCCATCACGGCGCTTGCCGCCGCATGGCGTTCCATGCTCTCGGCTACGGTCGTGGGCATCACGGGCTCGGTGGGCAAGACCACGGTGAAAAGCCTCACGCGCCAGGTCCTTTCCTCGCGTTTCAAGACCGTCGCCACCAAGGGTAACTTCAACAACGAGCTCGGCGCGCCTTACACGGTGCTTTCGGCCGATGCCGACTGCGAGATGCTCGTCGTGGAGATGGGCATGGACGACCTGGGCCAGATTGCCCATATCTGTTCGTTCGCCAAGCCTGACATGGGCCTGGTCAACAACGTCGGCGTGTCGCATCTCGAGCGCCTCGGGTCGCGCGAGAACATCGCCCGCGCCAAGGCCGAGCTCTTCGACGCGCTCGAGCCGGGCTCGTTCGCATTCGTGAACGCGGCCGACGACATGACGCCGTTCCTGCGCACGTGCGGCCGCCTGGCCGAGGGCGAACTGAACGAAGCCGCCTTCAGCGCGGCGGGCGAGCCCGAGGGCGAAGGCTGCGCGGTCTGGGCCGAGGACGTCTCGGTCGATGACGAGGGCCGTCCGAGCTTCACGCTGTGCGCCCGCGGCTTCGCCGTCGTCGGTGCCGGTGCCGAACGCGTCGCATGCTCGCTGGGCCTGCGCGGCGTCCACAACGTATCCAACGCCTGCGGCGCGGCGGCGATCGGCCTCGCGTGCGACATCGATCTGTCCGATGTTGCCCGCGCGCTGGGCGAGGCCCGTCCCGAGGCGGGCCGCCAGGAGGTCAAGCGCGCGGCGTGCGGCGCCGTGGTGTTCGACGACGCCTACAACGCGAGCCCCGCGTCCATGAAAGCGTCGCTTGCCATGCTCGCAAGCTATAAAGCGTCCGGGCGCAAGATCGCCGTGCTCGGCGATATGGGCGAACTCGGCGCGGCAAGCGTCGAAGGCCACAAGGAAACGGGCCGCGCGGCGGCTCAGGCAGGCGTCGCCCTGCTCGTCTGTGCGGGCGAGGCCGCGGCCGATATCGCCGCGGGCGCCCTCGAGGCCGGCATGGCCGAAGAGCGCATCGTGCGCGTCGCCGATGCCGATGAGGCCGTGCGCGCTTTGGAAGGAAGGGTCGATTCGTCGGATGTCGTGCTGGTGAAAGCCTCGCACTTCATGCGTCTCGACCGCGTCGTCGAAGGGATAATCGCCTAATGCTCAGCAGTGTTTTCTCGTCTTACCCCACGTTCCTCGTATTTTTGGGCTTCGCGGTCGCGGCCGCTATCACCATGGTCCTCATGCCCGCGTGGATCAAGCTCCTTACGCGCACGCATATCGGCCAGCAGGTGCGCGCCGACGGCCCTCAGAGCCATCTGGTGAAGCAGGGCACGCCCACCATGGGCGGCGTCATCATGATCGTCGCGATCGTGCTGACCGCGCTTCTGGTCGCCGAGCCGTCCCCCGAGTTCATCGCGGCGCTCGTGGCCACGCTGGCCATCGGC
Source organism: Slackia sp. (assembly GCA_029266945.1). GTDB lineage: Bacteria > Actinomycetota > Coriobacteriia > Coriobacteriales > Eggerthellaceae > Slackia. The sequence goes on from JARIED010000028.1 coordinate 51,598, forward strand.
GCCCTGGGCCTGTTCGACGATGCGTCGAAGGTCATCCACGAGCGCTCGCTGGGCCTGACGCCGAAGGGCAAGCTGATCGGCCAGTTCTCCACGTTCGCGGTGTTCACCCTGGTGGTCGTGAATTTCATGGGCATCGAGCCGATCGTGCACATCCCGTTCCTTCCGCCGATCGACCTCGGCGTGCTCACAACCGCCATCCCGTGCGGCTTCATCGAGGGCGGCTTCCAGATTCCGTGGCTCTACCTGGCGTTCAGCCTCATTCTGCTGGGCGGCCTGAGCAACGCCGTCAATCTGACCGACGGCCTCGACGGCCTGGCGGCCGGCACGGTCATGGTGGTCATGGTGGTCATGGCGGCCGTTTCGTATCGCCTCGACATGTTGCCGATCGCCGTGCTCTCGGCCACTATCGCGGGCGCCTGCGTCGGATTTTTGTGGTTCAACGCCTACCCAGCCGACATCTTCATGGGCGATACGGGCTCTCTCGCGCTTGGCGCGGCCCTCGGCTGCGTGGCCATGCTCACCAAGACCGAGGTCTACTCGATCATCATCGGCGGCCTGTTCGTCGCCGAGGCCCTGTCGGTCATGCTGCAGGTGCTCTACTTCAAGCGAACCAAGAAGAGGCTGTTCCTCATGGCGCCGCTGCATCACCACTTCGAGAAGAAGGGATGGAGCGAGACGAAGGTCGTCATCCGCTTCTGGATCGTGTCGGGCGTGCTCGCCGCGTTCGGTTTCGTTCTGTGGTTCATTCAGCCCATCGTGATGGCGGGCTAGGGGCGTCGTCGCCTCTGCGCCGAACGATGAAGGCATCGCCGCTTCGACGCGGCGATGCGTGTTTATAAGGGAAAACGTCGATGAGAGGGAATCATCATGGATAACGGATGCATCGAAGGCCGCAAGGCGGCCGCCGCAATGCTCGGAGACGTGCTTGTCCTGGGCCTCGGCAAAAGCGGCAAGGCGGTGGCGCGTTACTGCCTCGACTTTCTGGGGTCGCGCGTGAACAGCCTCACCATCGCCGCCGGCGAGCCTAACGACGACGCCCGCGCCTTCGCGCACGAGTGCGAGCGCCGAGGCGCGAAGGTGTATTTCGACCGCTACACGTTCGAGAAGCGCTACGACCTGTGCGTCGCCAGCCCCGGCATCTCGCAGTTCTCCCGCTTCTACGAAAACGCCGCCGCCGCATGTGCGGCCGTGATCAGCGAGGTCGAGTTCGCGTGGCGCGAGAGCCGTGCCGATTCGCGCTGGATCGCGGTCACCGGCACGAACGGCAAGACCACCACGACCACGCTCATCACCCACATCCTGCGTGAAGCGGGCGAGAGGGTCGCCGCCGTGGGCAATATCGGCAACACCTGCATCGACGCCGTCGCCGCCGACGAGGCCGACGTGTTCGTCGCCGAGGTCAGCTCGTTCCAGCTGGCTTCCATGGACCTGTTCGCGCCCGAGGTGGCGGTGCTGCTCAACATCACGCCCGACCACCTGTACTGGCATATGACCTTCGATGCGTACGCCGAGGCGAAGAAGAACGTCTACCGCCGCCTGTTCGTCTCGGAGGGAACGCTCGTGATCGATGCGGTATGCGATGTCACGCGCGCCTGCATCAAGGAATTCAAAAACGACGACGCCCGCGGCTTCGACTACATCCCGATCGGATGCGCTGCAGGTCTCGACCGCAGCATGAAGGACGCCTGCGGCTCCCGCAACGCGGCGTGGCTGCATGACGGCATGCTGCGGGTCGAATACGGCGACGAGTCGATCGAACTGGTCGCCGCTTCAAGCCTGCGCATCAAGGGCGAGCATAACGCGAGCAACGCGCTCGCGGCCGCCAGCGCTGCTTTGGCGGCGGGCGTGGCGCCGGAGCACGTGCGTCGCGGCCTGCGCTCCTTCATGCCGCTCGAGCATCGCCTCGAGCCGTGCGGCGATATCGCGGGTGTGACGTTTTTCAACGACTCTAAGGCGACCAACGTGGACGCCTCGTGCAAGGCGTTGTCCGCCTTCGCGCCCGGCAGCGCGATCTTCCTGCTCGGCGGCCACGACAAGGGCACCGAGCTCGACGACCTGGTGCGCGACGCATCCGCTATCTGCAGCGGCGTGGTGTGCTTCGGTGCGGCGGGCGAGCGCTTCGCCAAGGCTTTCGCCGACTCTGCCATCGAGGTGGCCCGCGCCGAGCATATGGAAGACGCGCTGGACGCCGCCATCGCCATGGCCGAGCCCGGCCAGTCCGTGGTGCTTTCGCCCGCATGCGCGTCGTTCGACGAGTTCGATTCGTTCGAGCATCGCGGCCGCGTCTTCAAGCAGCTCGTCGACTTCCGCGCGCAGCGCAAGCGCTAGGGGCTGGTGATCGTGGCCCGCACGGCGTCTTCTTACGATACAACCGGACCCGTCGCGCGCGACCAGGCGCGCCGCCAGGCCGACGCCCGCGGCGTGCCGGCCGATATCATGCTGCCTCGCGTCATGCTGGTGGTCGCCACCATCCTTTTGGTGCTGGTCGGCCTGGTCATGGTGTTTTCCGCATCCACCATCGAAGCCATCTCGCAGGGCGACAGCATCTTCTCGTACGTCTCGAAGCAGGTACTGTTCGTGCTGGTGGGAGGCGCGATCGCCTTCGTGCTGGCGAAGTTCGTCCCGTATCACGTCTGGCTGGACGGCCCGTGGTTTTGCATCGGATGGGGCTCGGCGATACTCATGTTGCTGGCGGTGCCGGTCATCGGCACCGAAATCCTTGGCGCGAAACGCTGGATCTTCATCGGCGGCATGAGCATCCAGCCCACCGAGTTCGCCAAGATCGCGCTCGTGGTGGCCGCCGCAGGCATTCTCCATCGGTATCGCGAGGAGATGTCGAGCTTGCGCGACACGGTGATAGCCGCCTTCGTGCTCGTCGTCGCGCCTCTGGGTTTTCTGTACGTGACGCAGTCGGACATGGGCTCGGCCATCGTGATCTTGATGGGCGCGTTCGCGGTCATGTGGCTCGGCGAGGCGCCGCTGCGTTGGTTCATTCCACTGGTCGGCGTCGTTGTCGTGGCGGGCGTGTTCGGCATGGTGGGCTATCGCGCCGACCGTCTTGCCGTGTGGCTCAATCCGTGGGACGACGGCTACGGCGGCTACGGCACCGGCTATCAGATGATCAGGTCGTTCTACGCCTTCGCCGAAGGCGGCCTGTTCGGCGTGGGCCTGGGCAATTCGCGCGAGAAGTTCCTTTACCTTCCCGAAGCCGAGACCGACTTCATCTTCTCGGTCATCGGCGAAGAGCTCGGCCTGGTAGGGGCGCTTGCGGTCATCGGATTGTTCCTCGTGGTTTTGTTCGCGGGCCTGCGCATCGCGCATCGCGCCCCCGATCCGTTCGGCACCGCCATGGCGGGCGGCCTTACGGTGATGCTCGTGGGCCAGGCGTTCTTGAACATCGCCTGCGCCACGGGAATCTTTCCGACCACGGGCAAGCCGCTGCCGTTCATTTCGTCGGGCGGATCGTCGGTGATCGCGTCGCTGCTCATCGTGGGCTTGGTCATGTCGGTCTCGGTAGGGTCGAACGTGCTGACGCCGTATGAGCGCCGTCGCAACGACCTGAACGTGATCAGGGTCGAGCAGCCCGGCCGCCGCCGCGACGACGCTTCGGGCGTTCGCGGACGAGACGAGCGCTCCCGCGGGTTCTCGCGCGCGTCAGGCAGGGGTTCCGACGCGTCGCAGTCGCGCCGCCGCCAGCGCGGGTCGGGCGCGGTTTCGCCGTCGTCGCGCTCGGAAGGGCGGCGTTCGACATCGGGCGCTTCGTCTCGAAGCGAAGAGGCGCGTCGGGAATTCCGTCGCGAAAGGGCGCGTCAGCGTGCCCTCGATTCCGAAAGGGGAAGGCGATGAAGGTCGTGCTTTCAGGCGGAGGAACCGCCGGACATATCAATCCCGCCCTCGCGCTCGCCGAGGAGCTGCGCGCCCGCGGCCATGAGGTCTGCTTCGCTGGCACGCCGACCGGCGTCGAGGCGCGGCTCGTAGCCCAGGCGGGCATCGAATTCGTGCCCTTCGAGGCTGCGGGCTTCGACCGTCAGAAGCCGTGGACGCTGATTACTTCCACGGCGAAAATCGCGGCGTCGGCGCGCAAGGCGAAGCGCTGGATGCGCGAGGCGCGCCCCGATGCCGTGGTGGGCTTCGGCGGATACGTCTGCATTCCCGTGGGGCTGGCGGCCGCTTCGCTCGACATTCCCCTGGCGATGCATGAGCAGAACTCGGTCATGGGCATGGCGAACAAGTTCCTGGGCAAGCGCGCCCAGGCCGTGGCTTTGACCTACGAGGCCGCGGGCAAAGACGTCGCCGATCGATCCAAGATCGTGCTGACCGGCAACCCCGTGCGTTCTTCGGTGCTGAGCGCCACGCGCGAGCAGGGCAGGCGGATGCTCGGCATCCCTGACGACGCCGTGATGCTGCTCGTGTTCGGCGGAAGCCTGGGCGCACGCCATATCAACAAGGCCGTCGGCGCGCTGAAAGAAGAGCTGCTCGCCCGCGAGAATCTCTACGTGGTGCATATCACGGGTCCGAAGGAATTCGACGCGGTGAAAGAGGAGCTCGCCCTGACCCCCGACGAGGCGAAACGCTGGACGGTTCTGTCCTACCAGGACCGTATGGCCGAAACGCTCGCGGCGGCCGATTGCGCCATCTCGCGCGCGGGCGCGACCTCGCTCGCCGAAATCTCGGCGATCGGGCTTCCCGCCCTGCTGGTGCCGTTCCCGTTCGCGGCCGAAGACCACCAGACCACTAACGCCGAGGCCTACGTGGCGAGCGGCGCGGCGTACATGCAGCGCGACGACGAGCTGGACGGCTCGGCCTTCGCCGAGAAACTGTTCGCGCTGGTCGACGACCCGCAGCTGCGCGAACGCATGCATGATGCGGCGGCGGGCTTCAAGACCCAGGACGCCGCGGCCAACTTGGCGGATGTTGTGTGCCGCATCGCGGATGTGGGATAAACCGTCTACAATGCTTGTGCGAAATATCTTCGAGGAGGAATCTGATGAGCTCAGAAGCGAAATGCGTCCATTTTATCGGCGTCGGCGGCGTCGGCATGAGCGGCATCGCCCGTGTCGCGTCCGATCTGGGTATGAAGGCAAGCGGCTCGGATATGAATGCTTCGCGCTACACCCAGCAGCTCGAAGAGGCGGGCATCCCTGTATTCATCGGCCATGATGCGGCCAATGTGCCTGCCGATTGCGACGTGGTCGTGGTTTCCACCGCCATTCCCGCAACCAATCCCGAACTCGTCGAGGCACGCGAACGCGGCATCGACGTGTGGCAGCGCGCCCGCATGCTCGCCGAGCTCGGCTGCGGCAAGAAGACGCTCGCCGCGGCGGGCACCCATGGCAAGACCACTACGTCTTCCATGCTCGCCACTGCGACCGATGCGCTCGGCCTGGCTCCGACCTTCGTGGTCGGCGGCATCGTGGACGCCTATCAGACCAACGCCGTTTCCGGCACGGGCGAATACTACGTCGTCGAAGCGGACGAAAGCGACGGTTCGTTCTTGAACCTGTCGCCTTACGTGGCGCTCGTGACCAACGTCGAAGCGGACCATCTGGATCACTACACGGGTGGCATCGAGGAAATCAAAGAGACGTTTTTGCGCTTCATGTCCTCGGTTCCCGACGAGGGCGCCGTGGTGGTTTGCGGCGAGGACCCGGCGCTGCCCGAGCTTGCCCGCCGCAGCGGAAAACGCGTGGTCACCTACGGTTTCGACGAAGCGTGCGACACGCGCGTGCTCGACTATCGTACCGAGGGGATCGCGACGCTGTTCACGCTGAACTTCGCCGACGGCCGCACGACCGCGTGCCGTCTGGAGAAGAGCCCCGGCGTGCATAACGCCCTCAACGCCGCAGGCGTGCTGAGCGTCATCTGGGCCCTGGGCGAAGACGTCGAGGCCGCGGCCGCGGGCCTGACCGGCTATACGGGCGTCCGCCGCCGTTTCGATCTGGTCGGTGAGGCGGCAGGCGTCACCGTCGTCGACGACTACGCGCACCATCCCACTGAGGTCGAGGCGACGATCGCCGCCGCCAAGGCGCTCGATTTCGAGCGCGTCATGGTGCTGTTCCAGCCGCACCGCTACTCGCGCACGCAAAGCCTTGCCGGCGAATTCGCGGGCGCGTTCGACGCGGCCGATGCCGTCATGGTGATGGACGTCTACGCCGCGGGCGAGGCGGCGATCGAAGGCGTCAGCGGCAAACTCATCGCCGACGCCGTGGCCGAGCGCGGCCATCTTGACAAGGCGACGTATCTGCCCGACAAAGATGCAACGGTCGATGCCGTTCTCGAGCAGCTGCGCGAAGGCGACCTTCTGATCACGATGGGCGCAGGCGACGTCACGGGCTTCGGTCCGCGCATCGTCGAGGCCCTGGCGGCGCGATAGGCGGGCGCATGTCGTCTTTCGCACGCCTATTCGGCCCGCGTTTCGAGGGAACGGTCCTCGAAAACGAACCGATGAGCCGTCACACGACGTATCGCATAGGCGGGCCCGCCCGCTACTATATCCAGGCCGACACGCTGCCTTCTTTGACCAGGGTGACCGATGCTTTGCGCGCTTGGGGCGTGCCCTGGGTCGCGTTGGGCAAGGGCAGCAATCTGCTGGTCAGCGATGAAGGCTTCGACGGGGCGGTCATCACGCTCGGCCGCGGCTTTTCGGCCTGCTGCTACAACGAGGATGTCGCGACGTTTTCCGTAGGCTCGGCCTGCCGCCTGTCGCACGTGGTGCGCGAGGCGTTCTCGCATGGCCGCGCGGGCTTCGAGTTCGCCGTCGGAACGCCCGGCACGGTGGGCGGCGCGCTGCGCATGAACGCGGGCACGAGCCGCGAATACATCGGCAGCCGCGTCTGCACCGTCACCACGCTGCGTCCCGGCACCGGCCTGAAACGCTACAACGCTTCCGATATCGCCTGGGGCTATCGCGAGACTTCGCTTCCGTATGACGAAATCGTGCTCGAATGCGAACTTTCAACCAACGAGGGGAACCGCGAGGAAATCCGCATGCGCATGGAGCGCTCGCTTTCGCGACGTCGCACCACGCAGCCGCTCGCGCTGCCGTCGTGCGGCAGCGTGTTTCGCAACCCCGAGCGCGAATCGGTGGGAAGGCTTATCGAGAACGTGGGCCTGAAAGGCGCGTCGTGCGGCGGCGCTCAGATTTCGGAGCTGCATGCCAACTTCATCGTGAACAGGGGAGGGGCGCGCGCCGTCGAGGTGCTCGCTTTGATTCATGCCGTCCAAAACGCCGTGGCCGACCGCTACGGCATCGAGCTTGTACCGGAGGTGCGTTTCCTTGGCTTCCCGCAATAATCGCCGATCGACGCCCCAGCCGCGTCGAGCCTCGAAGGCGCAGGTGAACATTCCCCGCGGCAGCACGACCCGTCCGCCGCGTACGGCGGGCAGGCCTTCGCCGCGCACGGTATCGCCCTACGCCAAGCGCGACTTCGGCAGCGCCCAGCCGCGCGTCTCCACCGTCAAGGTGGGTTCGCTCGCACAGAGCCAGATGAGCCGCGACGCGCGCGTGAACAGGACCTATCGCGCCCATATGGCGAAGGTGTTCGTGCTGCTGGGCGTGCTGGGCGTGCTGGCCGCGGGCATCGCAGGCGTGTATTTCTCGAATCTGTTCTCAATCAGGCAGGTCACCGTGTCGGGTGTCGAGCATCTCACGTCCGCCGAGATGACCCAGCTCGCCAACGTGCCGAGCGATACCACGCTTCTCAGGGTCGATACGGGTGCGATCAAAAGCAGCATTCTGCGCGACGCCTGGGTCGCCGACGTCGACGTGCAGAGGATCTTTCCCGAGACGCTCAACCTCGCCGTGACCGAGCGCGCCATCGGCGCCGTGGTCGAGGTGAGCGTCGACGAGGGCAAGTCGATCGAGGAATGGGCCCTGTCGGTCGATGGCATGTGGCTGTGCGCCATCCCCGAGGAGGGAAGCGAGGCGGCAGCGTCGATCAGCCCCAAGATCTACGAGGACAAGGCCGAAGTGCTCGCGATCAAGGACGTCGCCTACGGCGTCGCCCCCGAAGTGGGCACGTATTGCAACGACGAAAGCATCGTCAATGCCCTCGACATCGTCACGGGCTTGACCACCGATCTCAAAAACCAAGTGAAGACGGTGTCAGCCACGTCGACCGAGAACACCACGATCACCCTCGATTCCAACATCGAGATCGCCTTCGGCTCCGCCGACGATATCAGGGACAAAGAGCGCGTCTGCCTGCAGATCATGGCCGATCATCCCAGCAGCGTGTCCTATATCAACGTCCGTGTGGCGACGAGCCCCACGTGGCGCACGACGTAGCGGCGATGCGATATCGTGGAACTTCGACGATGATGGGTTACGCCCCGTCATCGTTTCTTGCAAACTCATAGAGTTCGTGTAAAGTGAATCTGTCATGCTTTCTTAACGATAGCCGGCAGATTGTTTGAGATAATGCGACGCAAAGAAACGCGCTGGATATGTAGCACGCATGGAGGATACGATGCCTAAAACTATTGGTTCTGAGCACCTGGCCGTCATCAAGGTCGTGGGCGTAGGCGGAGGCGGCACCAATGCCGTCAACCGTATGGTCGAGGCCGGCCTGAAAGGTGTCGAGTTCATCGCGGTGAACACCGACAAGCAGGCCCTGCTCCTTTCGAGCGCCGATAAGACCATCCACATCGGCGAAGAGCTGACCCGAGGCCTTGGCGCAGGCGCCAATCCTGAAATCGGCTGCCAGGCCGCCGAGGAATCCCGTGCGGAAATCCGCGAAGCGCTCGCCGAGGCCGACATGGTCTTCGTCACTGCAGGCGAAGGCGGCGGTACCGGCACGGGCGCCGCTCCTGTCGTCGCCGAAATCGCGCGCGAGGAAATCGGCGCGCTGACCGTCGGCGTCGTCACCAAGCCCTTCGGCTTCGAAGGCCGTCTGCGTCGCAACCAGGCCGAGCAGGGCTGCGACCTGCTGTCCCAGAAGGTCGACACTCTCATCGTCATCCCTAACGACCGCCTGCTCGAGGTCATCGACAAGAAGACCTCCATGCTCGACGCGTTCCGCATCGCGGACGACACGCTGCGTCAAGGGATCCAGGGCGTGACCGACTTGATCACCATCCCCGGCCTGATCAATCTCGACTTCGCCGACATCCGCACCGTTATGAAGGACGCCGGTACCGCCATGATGGGCATCGGCTACGGCTCGGGCGAGAACCGTGCGCTCGACGCCGCCACGCAGGCCATCAACTCCAACCTGCTCGAGGCCTCCATCCAGGGTGCCAGCCGCGTTCTGTTCTCCATCGCGGGCGGCCCGGAGCTCACGCTCGCCGAGGTCGACGCTGCTGCACGCGCCATGGAAGCCGTCGTGGACGAAGACGCCAACATCATCTACGGCCAGATTATCGACGAGGGCCTGGGCGATCAGGTGCGTATCACCATCATCGCCACCGGCTTCTCCCGTACCACGCAGGCCGTCATGGACTTCGACAACGCGCGCAATGACCTGTTCGCCTCCACGGCGCCGGTTCGCGACACCTACACGTCCAACCAGAGCCACCCCACGTCCCCGGTCGCAACGTCGGCGAACGCCGCTTCGACCCGCATCGCGGACGAGGAGTACATTCCCGATTTTCTGCGCCGCCGCTAAGAGACATAGGTATCAGGCGATATGACGACAAACGTCTCATCGCATGAATCAGCGACCCTCGATATGCCGTTCCCTCGGCTTTCCGAGGGTCGCTTTTCTTCATGCACGCTCATAACCGACGATGCGCTCTACGCCGCGACGGGCGTTCGCATCGGCTTCACGCAGCGTACGGGCGGCGTAAGCCTTGCCCCGTACGACTCCTTGAACCTGGGCGGCCATGTCGGCGACGATCCCGTCCATGTGGAGCAGAACAGGGCGACTTTGCTTGCGGCGCTCGGCGCGTCCGACGCCTCCTGCATCCAGCCGCATCAGGTGCACGGCGACGTCGTCGTGACTTGTCGCGATGCACACGATGCGAAGGAGTGCGCCGATCACGCGGCGCAGGGGGCCGACGGCGTGGTCGTCGCATGCCCCGACACCGCGGCGCTTCTGTGCTTCGCTGACTGCGTCCCCGTGATCGCCGTGGCCCCTACGGGCGCGTTCGCGGTGGTGCATGCGGGATGGCGCGGCGTGGTCGCGCGCATCGCCGAGAAGGCCGTCGCGCGCCTGTGCGAGGAAGAAGACGTTACGCCTTCGAGGCTCAACGTCTATATCGGCCCGCACATACGCAGTTGCCATTTCGAGGTGGGGGCCGAGGTGGCCCAAGTCTTTTCCGACGAGTTCGGCGACGAGGTCGTTTTGCCGGGGCCCTTCGTCGACATGGCGAAGGCACTTCGCACGGGCCTTCAGGCATGCGGGGTCGATGCGGACCGCATCGTCGATGCGCAGGCTTGCACGGTATGCGACGCCGGGCGCCGGTATTATTCCTACCGGGTATCCAAGGGATGCTGCGGCCGCCATGCGGCGGTAGCGGTCAGGGTTTCCGATGACTCGAGGAGGGCGGATTCATGGCTTTGAAGCAACGATACGAGCGGATCGAGCGCGAAGCTCGCGCGTTCTGCGAGGCGAGCGGGCGCGGCGCGGGCGAGGTGACGATCATCGGCGTGTCGAAGACGGTGGGCCTCGAGGCGGTCGAAGAGGCCGTCGCCGCGGGCATCCACGACTTCGGCGAGAACCGCCCGCAGGAGCTTGCGCGAAAGCACGACGCGTTTCCCGACGAACGCTGGCATTTCATCGGCAACATCCAGTCGCGCCAGCTCTCCACGGTCGTGGGTCGCGCTTGCCTGATCCATTCGCTGTGCGAACGAAGCCACGCCGAGAAGATCGACCGCCTGGCCGAGGGCCTGGGAATCGTGCAGGACGTGTTGATCGAGGTTAACGACGGCGAAGAGAGCAAACAAGGCGTGCAGCCTGACGAATTGTTCGATATGCTGATGGCGTGCAGCAAGTTGAAGCACGTGCGCGTGGTCGGCCTGATGACTATGGCCATGCGCGGAAGCCTCGAAGACGCGCGGGCCACGTTCGCCGACTTGCGTATTCTGCGCGATACGATGCGCGACAAGCTGGAACGCAGCGGCGTGCAGGGTATCGATCTGCATGAACTTTCCATGGGGATGAGCGACGACTATCTCGAAGCGATACCCCAAGGGGCTACCATGGTGCGCGTCGGTCGCGCCATTTTCAGCGACGACTATGCGAGCTAACGGTCTCGCTCGAAGGATAAGGTGAAACAACATGGATTTGAAGATCCCCAAACTCGACGATCTGAAGGATCGCCTCGATTTCAAAGACCGCTTCGGGTTCAAGGACGCCTCGCACGCGCGTCCGTCTTCCTCGCATGAAGAGCCGCATGACGATCATTACGACGACTCCTACGACGATTTCGGCCAGGAGGATTTCGGCGAGTACGCGTTCGACAACAACGCCGACTATGCCCGCGAGCCCCGCAAGGACGCGGCGGCCACCGCATCGTTCGCTCCTCAGATGCCGAAACTCGTGACGGCCGACGACGTGCGCGCGCATACCCAGTACACCCCCAATGAGGATGCGATCGACGCCGCTGCGGTTCGCGCCGAGCGCCCGGCTCCCGTCGAAGAGCCGCGTCCCGCTCCCTTCGACACCACCTTCGAACCCACGCCGCCTAGCCAGGGCGCGCATGCCGCGAAGACCCCTGTGTCCGTCTCGTCCGCGCAGACCGGTGCTTTCGCCGCCGTCCAGGACGTGCCCGCCATGCCTGCGATGCCTACGGCCGAGGTGCAGCCTCAGGCCGACGCGCCCGCGCCTGCCCAGGCCCAGCCTCGCATCGTGCAGCGCGCGACGCGCATCCTGACCGTGATCAAGCCCGAAAGCTACGCCGACGCCGAGCGCATCGCCAAGATCCTCAAGGCGGGCGACGTCGCGGTGCTTTCGCTGCGCAGCACGCCCGATGCCCTGGGCAAGCGCATCCTCGACTTCAGCTTCGGCGTCGCCTGCGCTCTCGATGCGCGCGTCGAATGCGTTTCGGGCCATGTGTTCGCCCTGACGCGCGGTGCCGGCCTCACGGAGGGCGAGACCAACCGTCTGCGCGACCAGGGGCTGATGTAGATGCTCGAATACCTCATCGTCTCCTTGGCCGACGTGTACACGATGATCCTGTTCGTGTACGTGCTCATGTCCTGGATTCCGCAGAAGGGCGGCATCATCGCCGACATCGACACCGTGTTGGGCAGGGTGTGCGATCCGTTTCTCGATCTTTTCAGAAGATTCATCCCTCCCATCGGCGGGATGGTGGACATATCGCCGATTTTCGCACTGCTTGTATTACAATTCGCTGTACGGCTGATCGTTGGCATTCTCTAGATCGGCATCTCGATACGCGTTAAGGAGCTGTCATGGCTATCACTTCCGAAGAAATTCATAACCAAAGCTTCACGGTCGACCGCAAGGGCTACGACGTCGATGAAGTCGATGTGTTCCTCGAACATGTCGCCGCTGAAATCGACGGCCTCAATGCCGAAATCGACGAGCTGACCGCACGCATCCACGAGCTCGAGAACGGCATCTCCTACGATGACGACGAGCCCATGGACATGGATGCCGCCTTCGCCGAGCCCGCGCTTCCCGCGCAGGAAGACGACGATCCCGCCGAGCAGGAAGCCGCTCCTCTGACCGAGGACGAGAAGGACGCCCGCATCGCCGAGCTCGAGCGCCAGCTCTCCGAGAAGGAGAAGGACGCCTCCGCCATCGCCAACGCGCTCGTGACCGCCCAGCGTTCCGCCAAGGAAGTCATCGACGCCGCCAACGGCGAGGCCAAGCGCATCAAGGCGGATGCCGAGTCCGACGCCGCCGACATCATTGATCGCGCCAATGCCGAGAAGGCCCGCATCGAGGACGCGATCGACGAGCTCGACCGCTCTCACAAGGAGACCTGCGAGGTTTACGCCGAGGCCCTGAGGGCGTTCATCGACGACGCGAGCTCCAAGCTCGACGACGTCGAGGACGAGCTGGCCAAGAAGGACGGCAAGAAGCGCGCCCATGCCCGCTTCGCTGGCCCGAGCCAGGCCCCGGTGCACAAGGCCGTCCCCGCCGGCGCCACCGGCGCGGTCGCTCCGAGCTACACCGCTCCCGTGTCCGCCGCTCCTGCGACGCCTGTGACCATCCCGGTTACTCCGAAGCCCTCGACGGTCGAGAAGGATCTGAGCGGCTACGGCGACGCCTCCGATGCGTTCGACCTGGGAGACATCGACTAAAACGAAAAGCCCGCGTAAGCGGGCTTTTTTGATGCGCGGTTCCCGGCAAAGCGCCGGGATAGGGAAGGGCGCAGGGCGCCCGTATACGAAAAATGCTCCCGGAAGGGAGCATTGCATCGTGTGCCGTAGCGGGCCTATAAGCCGGGTTCTGTCTTCGAAGACGGTCATTTATCTAGGACGCACGTCGCCGCGCGCCTCAAGCAGGCTACCCGCATGCACGGAGAGGCTCAACCGTATCGCATGCCTATTCGCCCTTGCTTCGGATGGGGTTTACCAAGCCATGCTGTTACCAACATGCTGGTGCGCTCTTACCGCACCTTCTCAGCTTTTCTCTTAACGCGAATGCGCCAGTGGGAGTTTAAATTTCTTCAGCACTTTCCGTCGGGTTTCCCCGCCCGGCCGTTAGCCGGCATCCTGCCTCAAGAAGCCCGGACTTTCCTCATGGGGCTCAAGGCCCCCCGCGACCATCCGGCCCGCATAGCGACGGCTATTGTATCATTGGCGTGCGGAATGCGGGCGAAGAACTTCGCGCGCATCGTCTTCGCGCATGCTTCGCGCGTCTTCGGACGCGTTTTTTCGACGGGAGGTCATATCAGGTGAATACGGGATTCGAATGCGCCTTGGTGGGCGCGGCGTCGTTCGACGCGGCCCATTTCGGAAACGAGCGCTTCGACGCGACGGTTGCCGTCGACGGCGGCTATGCGTCCCTGCGCGACGCGGGTTTTACGCCCGATTTCGCCTTGGGCGATTTTGACTCGCTGGGATACGTTCCGCGCGACGTGCCGATCGAGCGCCATCCGTCTATGAAAGACGATAGCGACACGGCGCTGGCGTTGGATTGGGCGCGTCTGCAGGGGTATGCCTCCGTCGCCGTCTACGGCGCTTTGGGCGGGCGTCTCGACCACACGCATGCCACGATCGCCGCGCTTGCAGGCGCTGTGCACGCAGGCATGCGCGCCGTTGCCGTGGGGGAAGGGGCCGTGATCGCAATCCTTTCGCCGTCGTGCTGCGACGTTCTCGAGCTTCCTGCGCTGGAGTCGGGCACGTTTTCGGTGTTCTCGTTTTCCGATGCGGCCGTGGGCGTGACCGAGCGCGGCGCGAAGTACGCCGCCGACGGCGTCGAGCTCGCAAACGACGTCACGCTGGGTCTTTCGAACGAATTCGTCGGCCGTCCAGTGCGCATCGAGGTGTCTTTGGGCACGCTCGCGGTGTATTTGCCGCCGATCGCGCTCGGCCTGATGAAGCTGGGGAGGAGGTCGTAGGGCCTGCCCGTCGGCGTCGCATTCGGCGCGAGCGGATGTCAGGCGCCGTTCGGACGCTATTCGGCGGTTGTGCGTGCCGAAAGGCATGCGACGGTCTATAATCGGCCGCACATACGGGGAGCTCGTCGTAACGGGCTGAGAGGGGGCGTGCGCGTCCCGACCCGATGAACCTGATGTGGATAATGCCAACGAAGGGAGTCTGAAACCATGTCTCTTACTGCATCCATTTCCGACCGCGCCGACGCTGTGCGCACCTGCGCGCCGCTCGTGCACTGCATCACCAACTACGTGACGGTCGAAAGCTGCGCGAACGCCGTTCTGGCCGCGGGCGCCAGCCCCATCATGAGCGACGAGCCTGACGATGTGGGCGACATCACGTCCATCTGCGGCGCGCTCGTGCTCAACATCGGCACGCTGAACAAGCAGACGATCGCGGGCATGAAGGTCGCGGGCGCGAAGGTGGCCGAGCTTGGCCATCCGATCGTGCTCGACCCTGTAGGCGCGGGCGCGTCGAAGCTGCGCACGGCCACGGCCTGCGAGCTGCTCGATACGTTCCCCGTGGCTTTGGTGCGCGGCAACATGAGCGAAATCAAAGCCCTCGCAGGCAACGCCGCGGCCACTCAGGGCGTCGACGTGAACCCTGCCGATGCGGTCTGCGCCGAGGAGGATATCGCCGAAGCGGCCGCCTTCGCGCGCGATTTCGCCGCCAAGGCGGGATGCGTCGTGGCCATCACCGGTCCGATCGACATCGTGGCCGACGCGACGCGTGCGTTTGCGGTGCGCAACGGCTCGCCGTTGCAGGGTCGTATCACGGGTTCCGGCTGCATGCTTTCCGTCCTGTGCGGCGCCTATGCCGCCTGCGCGGGCGACTCGATGCTCGAAGCGGCGCTTGCCGCCGTGGTGCATATGGGTGCCGCTGGCCAGGAGGCCGCTGCTCGCATGACCGAGGCCGATGGCACGGGCAGCTACCACACGTATTTGATGGATGCCCTTTCGCGCGCGACGGGCGCGTCTCTTGCCGAGGCGGCTGCGGTGACCGAGGTGGCGTAATGCATGCTCCTCGCGCGTATCTTCGCGAGCATCCCGAGTGCCTGCGCCTGTATGCGGTGACCGACAACGCATGGCTTCGCGGGCGCACGCTCGAGGCCTGCTGCGTCGATGCCGTGCGCGGCGGCACTACGTTTTTGCAGCTGCGTGACAAAGAGGCGTCGAGCGAAGGCCTCGAGGATGCGTATCGTGCCATCGCGGCGGCCCTTGCGGGCTCGTGTCCCGACGCGCGGGTCCCCTTCGTCATCAACGACGACGTGCAGGCGGCGCTCGCGTGCGGCGCCGACGGCGTGCATGTGGGGCAAAGCGACACGGCGTGCGCGCAGGCGCGCGCCGTGCTGGGACCCGACAGGATCGTCGGCGTTTCGGCTCAGACGGTCGAGCAGGCGCGTGCCGCAGAGGCTGCAGGAGCCGATTATCTGGGTGTGGGAGCCCTGATCGTCACGGCCACCAAGCCTGATGCGGTCATCGTGGCGCGCGAGGAGCTCGCGCGAATCTGCGCGGCCGTCTCGATTCCCGTGGTGGGCATCGGCGGTCTTGGACCCGCCACGCTGTCTTGCTTGCGGGATACGGGCGTCGAAGGCGCCGCGGTGGTTTCGGCGGTGTTCGCCGCCGACGACATCGAAGCGGCCGCGTTCGCGCTGAGGGAAGGAGTCGAACGTGTCGTATAGCATTCCTTCGGTCGTAAGCGTCGCCGGTTCGGATAGCTCCGGCGGAGCGGGAATCCAGGCCGACATAAAGACCATCGAGGCCTTCGGCCTGTTCGCCCAGACGGTAGTCACCGCGCTGACCGCTCAGAACACGCTCGGGGTCTACGGCGTCTTCGATGCCGACCCGTCTTTCGTGCGCGCGCAGATCGATGCGGTGTTTTCCGACATCAGGCCCGATGCCGTGAAGATCGGCATGGTCTCTTCGCGTCCTATCGCCGAAGCGATCGCACAGGGACTTGCGGCGCACGATGCGCGCAACGTGGTGCTCGACCCGGTCATGGTGTCGACGAGCGGCGCGTCTTTGATCGACGAGCAGGCTCGCGAGGCGCTTGTCGATCGGCTTTTCCCGTTGGCGTCGGCGATTACGCCCAATATCCCCGAGGCGGAGGTGCTGTGCGGCATGGAGGTGCGCACGCGCGACGATATGGAGCGCGCGGCACGCATGCTGAAGGCGATGACGCCCGGCGCGGTGCTCGTCAAAGGCGGCCATGGGGTTTCGGGCGCCGACGATTTGCTGTGCTGCGATGACGGTATGTATTGGTTCGAAGGCCGCCGCATCGAGACGGAGGACACCCACGGCACGGGCTGCACGCTTTCGAGTGCGATTGCCTGCGGCCTCGCGCGCGGCGAGAGCGCCCCGCAGGCCGTCGAGACCGCGAAGCACTACGTCGCAGGTGCTCTCGAAGCCGGGTTCGATATGGGTAAAGGGTCGGGTCCTCTCGATCATATGTGGGAATACCGCCACGCTGAATAACCGAATATCGCCATAAACGTACCGTTTGCCGAAAAGACCGCGCCTACAATCCCGTCGATTGCAGGCGCGGTCTTCGTATGCGATAGCGGATCGCGTCTGAAAAGGGTGCGTTCGTCGCGAGAAAGAGCGTGGTGCGAGGCGTCTTCGGGCGTCGATGCGGCTTGATTGCGGCAAGGTTCGATCCGGATTTCGGCCTGATTCGCGCTGGAAGTCGGCAAGGGGTGCATGCTAAGCGGAGGGCGAGGCGGTCTTATAGAACGTCCGCCATGATTTCGTGGAGCGGGGAAGATACGGCGCCTAGCCGGTGCGCCGCCGCATCATGCGGTCGGGTGGAATCGGGTGTTTTGCCGAGGTGTATTCGAGGAAAATAAAGAAGCCCTCGGATGAGGGCTTCTGAAGATTCGTGGTAGCCTGGAGGGGATTCGAACCCCCGATCTTCGCCTTGAGAGGGCGATGTCCTAAACCGCTAGACGACCAGGCCATATATAGTTGCGCTGAAAATGGCTGGGGTGGAAGGAGTCGAACCCTCACATACGGCACCAGAAACCGCTGTCCTGCCATTAGACGACACCCCAATGCGTATCGCTTCAAGCGCGGATTTGAATATTACGGTGCTTTGCCTGATTCGTCAACTCTCTTTTCAAAACTTTTTTGAAAAGATTTTCCGCAGCGGGCTCGCGGGGAAGGTTTCCGCTCATCGCGCACTCGAGTAGAGCCGTCCGTTCGTTGTCGACGCCGCCCTGTATGGCTACGAACAGAAGGGCGTCGAGCGTCGATGCGACGCCGGGTCCCGGAGCCATGCCCGCTTTGATCAGGTCGCCTCCGCCGATGGCTAAATCGCTGCGCTTCAGTGGGCCGGGGTCGCGCTCCACCTCGTCGAGGACCCCCTGCATTCGCACGCCTTCTTCATTCGCAGCATCGCCTGCGCTGCCGAGCGCCCGCTGCAGCGCGACGAGCTCGCGCACGAACCCGAGGTCGCCGCCGTGCGCCGCGGCGAGCAGCCTGATACGAAGCGGGCATGCGCTCGCTTTCTCGTCGAGCGCATCGAGCAGCGCGCAGGCGCGGTCGATCAGCTTGCGGGGTGCCTTGAGGGTTCTCAAAGCGTTGCGTGCGGCTCCGTTTCCGCAGGTCTTTTCCATGTCGGCGAGCAGGGCGGCGAATCGAATCCCCGCTTGTGCGGGCGCCGCGTCCACGGCGCGCGCCGTGCGTTCGAGCGAGGCGTCCTGTTCGCCGACACGGCTCGCGTCCTCGTGCAGAAAGTCCGGGATGACTTCGTCGATGACCGGCGCGTACTGCGCGATGACGGTTCCGGGAGCGGGCGCGACGAGCGTTTTCTCGAGCTCTGAGAGCACGCGCTCTTTCGCGATGCGCCGTATGTCGCCGGCGCTTTCCAAGATGGCGTCGCGGGTCCCTTCTGCGGCGACGAATCCGAGTTGCGCGCAGAACCTGACTGCCCGCAGGATACGCAGCGGGTCTTCTTCGAACCGCGCGCGGGCATCGCCCACGGCGCGTACGACGCCCGCTTCGATGTCGCTTCGGCCGCCGAAGGGGTCGCACAGCCCTCGTTCGGGGTGGTAGGCGATCGCATTCATGCAGAAATCGCGCCTCGCCAGGTCGAGCGAGACCTCGTCGACGAACGCCACGTCGTCCGGCCTGCGTCCGTCGCTGTAGGACGATTCGACCCGATAGGTGGTCGTTTCCACGACGAGTCCGTCGACGACCACGCCGACGCTGCCGTGCTTGGCTCCCGCCTCGATGACGTGGCGCCCCTGTGCTTGGAATATCGCTCGGACGCGCTGCCAGCGCGCCGATGTGGCGATGTCGAAATCGTGCGCGGGACGGCCGATGAGGGCGTCGCGCACGCAGCCGCCGACGAACCAGGCGCTTTCGCCTTCGGCCTCGATGGCGCGCAGCACGGCGAGCGCGCGCGGGTCGACGGGTATGTGTGTGGTGTCTTTCATGGGCGCTATGGTAGCGCATGGGGAAAACTCCGGGGATAGCTGCTGGGAAAACCCGCCCGACGCCCTGCCGCGCAGGACCCGGTTCCTTCTCGTTTACGCTTCGTTTCCGGCATGGATGCGGCGTAATCCGCGCCTGTTTCCGTTGTCTACAATGAAATCCCCTGGTGATTCGTGGGGTCGAACCCAGGGTTGGGCGCTCGGCGCCGCGTTTTATCGAGGAGGGATCGAACATGAGGAATTTCATTGCGCATTCGGCATGCTGCGGGCGAAGACCGAAGGGGCTGGGGCTGTCAGGCATCCATTCGCGGCCGCGCCTGATCAAGAAAATGATGCTTGACCGAACGGTGGCGCGTTTCGTCGTCGCTCCCCAAGGATTCGGCAAGACGGCGCTCGTCTGCGAGTACGCCGAATCGATTTTCGGATTCGACAACGTGTTCTGGATCAACGGGCAGAGCCCGTGCTTTCTGCGGGACCTCGACGACCGCATCGTGGTCCCGTCACTCAGCGATGCGAGCCAACGCAGGTCGCTCGTGGTGTTCGAGGACATCCCGTATCTCGACGACGAGCGATCCGATGCGTTTTCGCGCGATATCGACGCCATCCTGAACAAGGGCTGGGAGGTCGTGGTGGTCGCCACGCCGGCGACGGATTCGTTCGCCGAGCGCCAGAACGACCGCACGTGCATCTCGGCGCGCGACCTGCTCGTCGATGACATGGAGGCGTCTGCGCTCGGCAGCGCGTTGCGCGGCGCCGGCGCGGGCGAACGCGTTCCCGCGCTGGTGTGGGGCGGCCAGGACGGAGGCGCGCCTCTGCTCGACGGCATGCGCTCGGCCGACATGCCCGCCGAGATACAGCTCGCCATCTTCGTGATGGAAGTGCTCGTGGAAGGGTCGGTCGAAGACGTCGACTCGTTCGTGCATTCCCTGCGCAAGGACACGCGCCGTTTCATCGAGCAGCATTATCCCTATGTCGGGCTCGACCTGGTCGAAGAGCGCTTTTGCGCGCATGAGTTCCCGATCGGGGCCATCGGCGCTGCGTTTCGCGGCGTGATCGATGCCACGGTGGCGAGCGCCTCGTCGACGAGCAGGGAGGCACTCGTCTGCCGCTTGGCCTCGACGCTTGCGCGGCGAGGCCGCCGCGAGCGTGCGTGCGAGCTCGTCGCGACGTTGTGCCCGCGCCGCCGCAGGCCGTCTTGGATCGAGGCGGAGCAGGACGGCCTTCTGGCGTCGGGAAGCGTCGCGCCTGCCCAGCGCCTGTTCGAGAGTCTGGGCGAGCGGCCGAGCGGGTTGACGCCGGCGCTGCTGCTCGGCGCCTGCGCGCGGCTGCATCTGCTGGGCGACGACAAGCGCGCCGTCCGATTCGCCATGCGCGCCTTGGCGCACCCCGATCGAAGCGAAGAGCAGGCCTGCCATGCCGCGCTTGCCGCCTGCGTCTGTGCTCCCGACGACGTCGTCGCCCGCGTCCGCGCGGCCCTTTCCGATGCTTCGGTGCGTACGCTCGGCGAAGGCGGCGCGGCGTCTTTGACGGCGGCGGCCTGGTCGTGCATGGACGACGATCCGGCCCGCGCGCTCGATATCGTGGAAGGTGCCGAGGCGTCCGCGATCGTGCAGCCCGTTTTTCTGACGGGTCTGGCGCGTATCGTGCGCACGTTGAACGACAGCGACGGAGGGTCGGGCCGTCTTCTCGAGCGCGCCTGCGCCTGCGCGTCGCGCTGCCTGGACGCATGCCGCGATGCCGCGGACGCCGATGCGTACGAAGCTGTCCTGCGCGATGCAGTGCGCGAAGCAGGCCTTGCCGCCGAAGGCGACGATCCGCGCGAAGCCGAGGCGCGCGTCCTTATCGCCGCGCTCGCCGATCAGCGCAGGGATTGGCGCGTCGAAGCGACGGCCGCGCGCCGTCTTCCCGCGCGTGGCGAGCAGCCCGCTCTCGTGCAGGCGGCCGGCGCGGCCAAGATGCGCGTGCGCCTGTTCGGCGGCATGCAAGTCAGCGTCGGCGGCCAGGTGATCGAGCCCGCCGCCTTTCGCAAACAGAAGGCCAAGGCGCTGCTCGCGGTGCTGGTTCTGCACCGCGGCAAGGAAATCGCCCGCCAGGAGCTGCTCGACATCATGTGGCCCGACTCGTCGGGCGAGCGTGCCTCGAACGATCTCTACTCGCTGTGGTCGGCCTTGCGCCGCGCGCTCGAAGACAAGTGGGGCGAATGCCCGTATGTGGTGCGCCATCAGGCGGGATACATGGTCGATGCGCGCTATGTCGAAAGCGATGTCGACGAATTCGAGGAAATCTGCCGCACGCTTTTCTTCGACCGTCCCGACCCGCAGGCGTGGATGGAAGTCTTCGCGCGCCTTCAGAACGACTTTTCCTGCGACCTGCTTCCGTCCGAGACGGGCAACGCTTACATCGACCGCCTGAGGGAGCGTTACCGCGTCCGCCTCGTCGACGTGCTCGTCACGGCGGCGGACCGTCTGTGCGACGCCGACGAGCCGCAGGCGGCGCTTTGGTTCGCCCGCGCGGCGCTCGACCAATGCGACGAGCGGGAAGACGCCTACTGCGCGCTCATGAGGGCGCAGATGCTGTCCGACCAGCGCAGCCAGGCCATGGAGACGTTTCTGGCGTGCAGGCGCTTCATGTCCGAGGAGCTCGGCATGGACCCCTCCGAGCGCGTGATGCGCCTGCATCGCGAATTGATCGCGGGCAAGCGTGAGGGTTCTCCGGCGTCATGGGGGATGGAACCGGCACAGGGGGCGATGTGATAAAGTGGCACCCGTATGAATCGGCATCAGCACGAACAGCGAGGCCGGCCGCCTCGGCCGCCGGCGGACGAGAGGTATCATGGGATTTCTATCGAAGCTCCTCACTTTCGGCGAGGGAAAGCAGCTCAAGGGCTATCAGGCGCAGGTCGCGAAGATCAACGCGCTCGAGCCTTCGATGAAGGAGCGCAGCGATGAAGAGCTGCGCGCCCTGACGGCGGAATACAAGAAGCGCGTCGCCGACGGCGAATCGCTCGAATCCATCCTTCCCGAGGCGTTCGCCACGGTGCGCGAGGCCAGCGTCCGCACGCTGGGCCTGCGTCATTTCGACGTGCAGCTGATCGGCGCCATGGCGCTCAACGGCGGCCAGATCGCCGAGATGCGCACGGGCGAAGGCAAGACCCTCGTCTCCACGCTCGCCGGCTACCTGAACGCCTTGACGGGCGAGAACGTCCACATCGTCACGGTGAACGACTACCTGGCCCGCCGAGACAGCGAATGGATGGGCAGGATCTACGCCTTCCTGGGAATGAAGGTCGGCCTGATCCAGAACGGCATGCGTCCGTCCGAGCGTATCCCGGCCTACCAGGCCGACGTCACGTACGGCACCAACGCCGAGTTCGGCTTCGACTACCTGCGCGATAACATGGTGACTCGCGCCGACCAGCGCGTTCAGCGCGGCCATCATTTCGCCATCGTCGACGAGGTCGACTCGATCCTCATCGACGAGGCGCGCACGCCGCTGATCATTTCCGGCGCGGGCGTGAAGGCCGCCGATATGTATAAGAAATTCTCCCAAGCCATGTTCGGCCTCGTGCGCGACGAGGATTACGAGATGGACGAGGCGAAGCGCACGATCATGGCGACCGAGAGCGGTCTTGCCAAAATCGAGTCGCGCCTCGGCATCGAGGACGTCTACGCCGACCCGTCCGGCCAGCTGGCCAACCACCTGCAGCAGGCTCTGAGGGCGCATTTCCTGTTCCACCGCGACAAAGACTACGTCGTGGCCGACGGACAGGTGAAGATCGTCGACGAGTTCACCGGCCGCATCATGGAGGGCCGCCGCTACTCCGAGGGCTTGCATCAGGCTCTCGAGGCGAAAGAGCGCGTGCGCATCCGCGAGGAGAACCAGACGCTTGCCACGATTACGCTGCAGAACTACTTCCGCCTGTACAGCAAGCTTTCCGGCATGACGGGCACCGCCATGACCGAGGACGGCGAGTTCCGCCAGATCTACAACCTCCCCGTCGTGGCCATTCCCGCGAATAAGACGCCGCAGCGTATCGACGAGAACGACCTGATTTATCGCACGGTCGAGGCGAAGTTCCGCGCGGTGGCCGAAGACGTTGCCGAGCGCCACGCCGCAGGCCAGCCCTGCTTGGTCGGCACCGTGTCCATCGAAAGCTCCGAGCGTCTGTCGCGTCTGCTCGACAAGCGCGGCATCCCGCATGAGACGCTCAACGCGAAAAACCATGAGCGCGAGGCCCATATCGTCGCCCAGGCGGGCCGCTTGGGCGCCGTGACCATCGCCACCAACATGGCAGGCCGCGGCACCGACATCCTGCTCGGCGGCAACCCCGACGTGCTCATGGATGACGTGCTGCGCGACAAAGGCCTCGACCCCGACCGCATGCCGGGAGACGAGGCCGACGACCTCAACGCGATGCCCGCGCCGACGGCCGAGCAGCGCGCCGAGGCGCTTGCGCAGGCGAAGGAGGTCTGCGCCGCCGAGCACGATAAGGTGCTCGCCGCGGGCGGCCTGGCCGTCATCGGCACCGAGCGCCACGAGTCGCGTCGTATCGACAACCAGCTGCGCGGCCGCGCCGGCCGTCAGGGCGATCCCGGCCTGACGCAGTTCTATCTGTCTCTCGAAGACGACCTCATGCGCCTGTTCGGCGGCAGCCGCATGGATTCGATCGGCCGCATGATGGAAAAGACCGGCGCCGAAGACGACGTGCCCATTCAGGCGGGCATGGTGTCCAAGGCCATCGAAAGCGCCCAGCGCCAGGTCGAGGCCATGCATTTCGCTGCGCGTAAGAACGTCCTCGAGTACGACGACGTCATGAACCTGCAGCGTAACGCCATCTACGGAGAGCGCAACGCGATCCTCGACGGCAAGGACCTCACGAGCCGTATCGACGACATCATCGCCGATGCCGCTAACGCGGTCGTCGACGAGAACTGCTCGACGCGCGATGCCAGCGACGACTGGGATATGCGTGCGGTCGACCTGTGGGCGGCCGACATGACGGGCCGTCCCGACTTCAAGGTCGAAAACCTCGATCACGACGACGAAGCCGCCGCGGTCTCCGAGGCCCTGATCGACTACCTCGAGTCCGTCTACGAGGAGAAGCGCTCTGCTATCGGCGACGAGAACATGAAGAAGCTTGAGGCGCAGGTCATGCTGCGCATCATCGACGCCCGCTGGATGAGCCACCTCCAGGAGATGGACTACCTCAAGACGGGCATCGGACTGCGCGCGTTCGGCCAGCGCGACCCGCTGGTCGAATACAAGGAAGAGGCC
Source organism: Slackia sp. (assembly GCA_029266945.1). GTDB lineage: Bacteria > Actinomycetota > Coriobacteriia > Coriobacteriales > Eggerthellaceae > Slackia. The sequence continues at coordinate 75,816 of JARIED010000028.1, forward strand.
CACGCCGCTTTCGCCGCGCTGACGTCTTCGATGTACGAGGATTTCCTGCGCACGCTTTTGCGTTTGCAGGTGGCCGCCAAGGTCGAGGAAGAGAAGTCTCCGCTCGAAGGCCGTGCGGTGAGCTACTCTTCCCCCGAGGCCGCGCTCGATTCCACGATGGGCGCGACGCGCCCCGCCAACGGCGCTGCGCAGAATCCCCGTCCGCAAGAGCAGAAGCCCCAGACCTACCGCAAAGACGAGCACGATCCGTACGCCAACGTCGGTCGTAACGATCCCTGCCCGTGCGGCAGCGGTCTGAAGTTCAAGAAGTGTCACGGTCGCGATAGGTAGTCATGGCTGAGAAAGAATCGAAAGACATAGAGGCGGCGGCGCAGCGCGTCGCCGACGCCCGCGTGTGGATGCGCATCGACGAGAAGGCCGAAAAGCTCGCCGAGCTCGACGAGAAGATCGCCTCTCCCGATTTCTGGAACGATGCGTCGCGCGCCCAGGATATATCGCGCAAGGCCAGCGCCCTGCGCGATGCGATCGCGGGCTACGAGGAAGCCGAAGCGCTGCTCGAAGACGCCCGCGCCGCCGCCGAGCTCGCCTCCGAAGACGAGGCGTTTCTCGACGAGAAGCAGCGGGTGCTCGACCGTCTGGCCGAGATGCTCGGCCGCTTCGAGGTGGAGTCGTGGTTTTCGGGCGAGATGGATTCCAACGACGCCATCCTCTCGATCAACCCCGGCCAGGGCGGCCTCGAGGCGCAGGACTGGACCGAGATGCTCTACCGCATGTACGTGCGCTACGCCGAGCAGAAGGGCTGGAAAGTCAAGTCGCTCGACGTGGTGCCGGGCGAGGGCATCGGCTTCGACCGCGCGGTCATCCAGGTCGAGGGCCACAATGCCTACGGCATGCTGAAAAGCGAGCACGGCGTCCATCGTCTGGTGCGTATCTCGCCGACTGACGACAAGAAGCGCCGCCAGACCACGTTCGCCAGCGTCGAGGTGCTGCCCGTGATGTCGGACGACATCGAGGTCGACCTCAATCCCGCCGACGTCCGCGTCGACGTGTATCGCTCAAGCGGTCCGGGCGGCCAATGCGTCAACACCACCGACTCGGCGGTCCGCCTGACGCACATGCCCACGGGCATCGTGGTGACCTGCCAGAACGAGAAGAGCCAGCTTCAGAATAAAGAGGCGGCGTTCAAGGTCTTGCGCGCCAAGCTCTATGAAATCGAACGCCGCAAGCGCGACGAGGAACTCGCGTCTTTGCGTGGCGAACGTATGGAGAATAGCTTCGGAAGCCAGATTCGAAACTATGTTCTATACCCATATCAGTTGGTCAAGGACCTTCGTAGTAATATTGAAAGGAGCAACGTCGATGCGGTGCTCGACGGCGATCTCGAAGCGTTCGTCGTCGGCTATCACCGCTGGCGTGTCTCGCAATAACCAAGGTATCGATTGTCGCACCATCGGAAGGAAACGACGTGAACCTGCAAGATTTGAAAGGCAAGGCCAACGATATCCGCGTCGATATCGTCAATATGGTGGCCGAAGCGGGCAGCGGGCATCCCGGCGGATCGCTCTCGTCCGCCGAGATTCTGTGCGCGCTGTATTTCGGCGGCGTGCTCGAGCATGATTCTAGCGACCCGGCCAAGGCCGGCCGCGACCGCTTTCTGCTCTCGAAGGGCCATGCCGCGCCTGTTCTTTACGCCACGCTCGCCGAGGCGGGCTATTTCCCCAAAGACGAGCTGACTACGCTGCGTAAGCTGCACAGCCGTTTGCAGGGCCATCCCGACTGCCGCAAGCTTCCCGGCATCGAGGCTTCGACCGGTTCCCTGGGCCAGGGTCTGTCCATCTCTTCCGGCATGGCCTGCGGCATGAAGCTCGAGGGCGACGACGCCACCGTCTTCACCCTTATGGGCGACGGCGAGTGCCAGGAGGGCCAGGTCTGGGAAGCGGCCATGTTCGCCGCTCATCGCAACCTGGATAACCTGGTGGCCATCGTCGACCACAACCACCTGCAGATCGACGGCGCCGTCGAGGATGTGTGCTCCCTTTCGAGCCTCGTCGCGAAGTTCGAGGCGTTCGGCTGGCAGGTTTACGCTTGCGACGGCAACGATATGGAAGCCGTGCTCGACACGCTGGCTTCTGCGAAGGCTTCCCGCTGCGGCAAGCCCAAGGTCGTCGTCGCCGAAACCGTCAAGGGCAAGGGTGTCTCCTTCATGGAGGGCCAGGCCGGCTGGCATGGCAAGGCTCCCAATGCCGAGCAGACCGAACAGGCTATCGACGAACTGACCCAGAAGGAGGCCCTGCATGGCTAACGAGAAGAAGGCCACGCGCGCTGCATTCGGCGAGACGTTGGTCGAACTGGTTGAAGAAGGCAAGCCGGTCGTCGCCGTCGAGGCCGACCTTTCCGGTTCCACCACCACCAAAAAGCTCGGCGACGCGTATCCCGAGCGTCTGTTCAACGTGGGCATCGCCGAGCAGGATATGGTCGGCGTCGCCGCAGGCCTCGCTCTGACGGGCCACGTCGCGTTTACCGGCTCCTTCGCCGTTTTCGGCACGGGCCGCGTTTACGACCAGATCCGCAACACCGTGTGCTACGCCAACCTCGATGTGAAGATCGCCCCGACGCATGCGGGCGTCTCCGTCGGCCCTGACGGCGGCAGCCATCAGATGGTCGAGGACATCGCCCTGATGCGCGTCCTGCCCAATATGCGCGTGCTGGTTCCCGCCGACTACGCGTCGGCGAAGGCTGCCATCAAACTGGCCGCCGAAACCCCGGGTCCCGTGTACGTGCGCATGGGCCGCGCTTCGGTTCCGTGCGTCTACGATGCCGACGTCAAGCTCGAGCTCGGCTGTGCGAACGTGCTGCGCGAAGGCTCCGACGTCACGATCGCCGCGTGCGGCGTCGAAATCGACGAGGCTCTCAAGGCCGCAGACGCGCTGGCCGAGCGCGGCATTTCCGCCGAGGTCATCGACGCGTTCTCGATCAAGCCCCTCGACGAGGAGTGCATCCTCGCGTCGGTTCGCAAGACCGGCTGCATCGTGACCGCCGAGGAGCATTCCGTGATCGGCGGCCTGGGCGGCGCCGTGGCCGAAACGCTGGCCGAGAACCTGCCCGCTCCGCTGGTCCGCGTCGGCATGCGCGACTGCTTCGGCACGTCGGGCGAGATGGCCGAACTCATGCGCGAGTTCGAGCTTGACGCCCAGGCTATCGTCGAGGCTGCCGAGGCAGCTATCGCCAAGAAGAACAACTAGGCTCTGACCTGGATATATGTACATCATCGGGGCTCCTGTTGGGGCCTCGATGAACATTCTGTGACCGCCGCACGCCAGTGCGGCGTCCTTGTTAAAATAGGTTGGTTGAGTCCAGTAATCACGATTTGAACGGAGCATTCTGTGACGAACACGAACGATGCGCAGCGTCGCGTCTACGATGCGACGGATGCCGATACGGCGTCTTTCGCGCCGCAGGGCCGCCATGCGGCTCCTGCCCACGATGCTGCATCTAGGCCTCCTGCGCCGGCCATCCAGGGCGCAGACCAGGCACCTCAGGCCACCGGCGCCATGCCTGCCGTGGCGAACCACGTCGCGCCTGCGCACGGCGCGCAGCAGAAGCGCCCCGCTCAGACCGGCGTTCTGCCCGATCTTTCCGCCTCGCTGCCCACGCTGTCCGTCGACGACGTGCAACAGCAGCAGCCTGTCGGCGCTCCCGTCATCACGTTCGACCATGTGACCAAGGTCTATCCGGCCCAGCCGAATAAGCCCTCGCTGCACGATATCTCCCTGCAGATCTACGCGGGCGAATTCGTCTTCCTGGTGGGCCATTCCGGTTCCGGCAAATCGACGTTCATCAAGCTGATCACGCGCGAGCTCAAGCCGACCGACGGCCATATCTACATTGCCGGCGAAGACCTGTCCACGATGCGCAACTGGCGCGTTCCGTATCTGCGCCGCAACATCGGCTGCGTCTTCCAGGACTTCAAGCTGCTGCCGAACAAGACCGTTTTCGAGAACGTCGCGTTCGCGCTCGAGGTTATCGGCAAGAGCCGCCATGTCATCAAAACCCAGGTTCCCGAGGTCTTGCGCCTCGTCGGCCTGCAGGACAAGCTCAATAAGCGCCCCGATCAGCTTTCGGGCGGCGAGCAGCAGCGCGTCTCCATCGCGCGCGCCATCGTGAACCGTCCTCCGCTGCTGGTGTGCGACGAGCCTACCGGCAATCTCGACCCGCAGACGTCCCGCGGCATCATGGACTTGCTCGAGCGCATCAACCGTACGGGCACGACCGTGCTCGTGGCGACGCACGACCGCGAGATGGTCGACAACATGCGCCGCCGCGTTATCGCTCTCGATAGCGGCCAGCTGACCCGCGACCAGGACAGGGGGGTGTACGGCTTCGATGTCTAGCCTTATCTATTTCTTCAAAGAATCCCTCACCGGATTCACGCGCAATCTCAGCACTGCGCTCGGTTCGATCGTCACGATCTTCCTTTCGCTGCTCATTATCGGAATCTTTTTGGTCGGCGGTGCCATCATCAACAATACCGTGTCCTCCGTCGAGGATAAGGTGTCCATCACCGCCTATATCGACGACGACGCCATGCAGTCCTCGATCGACGACGTGATGGAGGGTCTCGAGAACACCGCGGGCGTGGCGAGCGTCGGCTTCACCACGAAGGAACAGGCTCTCGAGAACTTCCAGAACTCCATGAGCTCCACCGATATCGTCGACCAGCTCGACGGCACCAACCCGCTGCCGGCGTCGATCGATATCGAGCTGTCCGACCCCCAGATGGTCGAGACCATCGCGGGCCAGCTTGCCGCCGACCCCGCGTTCAAGGAGATTTGCGACAACCCGGAGGACCCCTCCGATAGCGTCAAGTACGGCGAAGACAGCGTCGACCGCCTGTTCAGCCTGACGAGCTACATCCGTTATATCGGCGTGGCTCTGATCGCGCTGCTGATCTTCATCGCGTTGGTGTTCATCAACAACACCATTCGCCTGGCCATTCTTGCTCGTCGCAAGGAAATTTCGATCATGCGCCTCGTCGGCGCGTCGAACGGCTTCATCCGCGGGCCCTTCCTGATGGAAGGCGCGGTGCATGCCGTTATCGGCTCGGCTCTCGCGGTCGGCGCCATCGAGCTTCTGCGCCGCTTCGCGCTGCCGCAGGTCTCCGATGCGCTCATGTGGCTCCCGATTGAGCTTCCGGGTGCCATGTACATGGGCATCTATGGCCTTATGTTCCTGTTCGGCCTGGTCATTGCAGCCATCGGTTCGCTTCTGGCCATGCGTCGCTACCTGAAGGTGTAGAGAACGCGCCATGCGCAACATGAAAAGCAGGCATATCGAGACGGGCGCGCGCAATTCCAGGGTGCTCAAGGTTTTGGCCTTATGCATCGGCGCGTGCCTGCTCTTCTGCGCGGGATTTCTCGTGCGCGGCAACGCCGACCTGATGGAACGGGTCGGCTTCGTCGTGTCTGAAGACAGCAAGAAAAGCGCCCAGAATACGCTGCAGGATATGGCCGAGGTGTCTTCGCGCCTCGACGAGGTGGAAAGCATGCTGCTCGCCAGCAGCCTCGACACCTACGATGCCGAAGCGGCGACGCGCTCCGTGCTCGATGCCTTCCTTAAAACCACCGACGACGCCTATGCGCGCTATTTCGACAGCACGCGCTATACCGCGTTCGTCGACGTGTCCGCCGACGAGTATCCGGGCGTGGGAATCTTCTTCTCGGAGGAAAACGGTCGCGCCTATGCGCTCGACGTGTTCGAGGGCTCGTCGGCCGCCGAAGCGGGCGTTCGCCAGGGCGATATCGTCGTCGCGATCGACGGCGACCGTTCGCAGGATTGGACGGCGACCGAGGCGATCAACGCGGTCCAGCGCGAGCAGGACTCGACGGTCGTGGTCACGTGGCTTCGTCCCGCCACTACCGAGGGCGGCGAAGGCGTCGAGTTCACCACGACGCTCGTGTGCTCCGACTACAAGGAGCCCAACGTCACTACGCAGCGGATCGGCACGGTGGGCTATATCGCGCTCAAGCAGTTCACGCAGAACTCCGACGCGCTCGTGCGCAGCGCCGTGGACGAATTGACGGCCGACGGCGCCTTGTCGTTCGTGCTCGACCTGCGCGACAATCCCGGCGGCTATCTGACCAAGGCGGTCGAGGTGGCCTCGCTGTTCATCCGCAGCGGCGTCGTGGTGGAAATCGACACGCTCGACGCGAAGACGACCAAGCAGGCGTCGGGCGACGCGGCGACCGACGCGCCGCTCGTCGTGCTGGTCAACGGCAATACCGCGGGCGCGGCCGAGGTTCTCGCCGCAGCCTTGCGCGACACCGACCGCGCCACGGTCGCGGGCACGGCCACCATGGGCAAAGGCTCGGTCCAGGTGACCAAGCCGCTGTCGTTCGGCGGCGCCCTGCGCTACACGGCGGCCCGCTATGTCAGCCCGAACGGCTATCCTATCGACAAGGTGGGCGTGGCTCCCGACGTCACCGTGACGGTGCGCGAGGGCTCTTCTACGGACAATCAGAAGGATTTCGCTGTCGAAACGGCGGCGTCTTTGGCGGCATAACGTTTCGTTTCATCGCGCGCACCCCGACATCGTTTCGGGGTGCGCGCTGTTTCACGAGAGGAGAGGCCGCATGCCTCGATCCAGATCGCGCAAATCGAATACCCGGCGCACCCCGCGCGCCCATCCGCGCGGCGTCCTCGAGCTGTGCGGCGCGGGCTACGGCTTCGTGCAGACGGCCGAAGGCGAGTTCTACGTCCCCGCATCGAAGACGGCCGACGCATTCGACGGCGACCTTGTGGAGGTGGCGCGTCTGGGCTCGTCGTCGTATAGCTCGCGCAAAGAAAGCGTGCGCAGTTCGGAAAAGCCGCCTGCGCGCGTGGTGCGGGTGCTTTCGCGCGCGCATGAATTCATCGTGGGTCGCTACGAGGTGGCCGACCCGTTCGGCGTGGTGGTTCCCGAGGACCCGCGCATCAGGCACGATATCTTCACGTTGCGCCGCGACGCGCCCCATGTGCAGGACGGCGACATCGTGCGCGTGCGCATGACGGCGTATCCGACGCGGCATGAGCCTGCGCAGGGCGTGGTCGAAGAGGTTCTGGGCCATGAGGGAGACGCCGGCATCGACGTCGAGCTGATCGTGGCTCGCCATAAGCTCGAGACGCGCTTTTCGGCCGCATCGCTCGAGCAGGCGGCGCGGGTCCGCCACGACGCCGAGCGCGCCCTGACCGATGCGCGCTATCGCGACCTGACAGGTCGCACCGTGTTCACCGTCGACCCCGACGACGCGAAGGATTTCGACGACGCGCTTTCCATCGAGCGCCTCGACGACGGGTCCATGCTTCTCGGCGTGCATATCGCCGACGTGTCGCATTATGTGGAGTGGGGC
>JARIED010000016.1 GCA_029266945.1 Slackia sp.
TAGCTTGACGGAACCGCACTGGACCGAAATGGCCGAGAGCAGGCAACGCCTGCAAAGACTCGCCCGTACCCTTTTGCATCCGTGCCCGAAAGGGCTGAACGCATGCGAATTCGAACTCCTCTCGCGCCTTTACCTGATGCCGAAGGAAAACACGCCTCGAATGCTCAGCGAGCGAAGCGGCATGAAGAAAGAAGCAGTAAGCCGCTGCCTCAAAAGCCTCATCGAACGCGGGGCGGTCGACCGCTGCGTGAATCCTGCCGACGAAAGGAGCCGCAACCTCTCCATCACCAAGAGCGGCATATCGGAGCTCGAGTCGGGATGCAAGGCGACATTGCAGCCGCTCTACGACCTCAGAAGAAAAGACCCCGGGGCTTTCGACGAGCTCTTTTCTTGCCTAAAACGAATCGACCTTGAGAAAGGACGCGACCTATGAAGCTATACCCCCTCCTCCAGATGGACCCATGCGTAATTAAGCCGATGATTTCCTCGGCGAAAACGAGCGGCGAGCGGCGATTCCTCTGGTTCGCTCTCGCCTTCCGGTCCGCCCTTATCGTCGCATTCGCCATCGTGTTCATATCTTTCTTCTCCGCCGTGTTCGGAAGCGAGAACAATCCCCTTATCATCGGGACGTTCTGCATCTTGCTCGGCACGAGATTCGTCGACTTCGGATACCGCCTCGCAGACGCGGTCGGCGCATTGGCCGTCTGCTTTGCCCTCTTCCTCATCATGCCGCAACTGGTCCCGAACATTCCTCCCGCAATGCTTCTACCCGCACATTTCGCCGCTTTCTTCACGATGATATTCCTGACATCGCAAAAACCCATCATGGGCAACGCGGGACTGTACGCCTTCGCCTATATATATTCGATAGGAAACCCCGTGAGCGATCAGGCCATGACGTCTCACACCCTCATGGCATTCACGGGATTCGCCATCTGCTGCGCTGTATACGTCAAGAAGCATCATGGAAAGAACAAGGGAGTCACCGTTCTTTCGGTGGCGAAGTCGTTCTCCCTGTCGAAAAACGATGACGCCTGGATGCTTCGGATGGCCGCGGGTACGAGCATCGCGCTTTCAATCGGCTCGTGGTTCGGAGTCGAGCGGTTCATCTGGCTGGCCTTCCCCTGCGCTGCGATCCTGTCGACCTATCCATATTCGAGATTCGAGAAAGACAAAGGCATCCAGCGCGTGGTCGGTGCCATCGCGGGATCGTTTGCGTTCCTCGCCTTGTACCTCGTCCTTCCCGCCAATGCCCGCATCATCCTGGCGCCGCTCGGAGGTTTCGCCTTGGGCTTGAGCGCCGACTACCGATTCAAAACGGCATTCAATTGCTTCGGAGCCTTGTTCCTGGCGAACGGACTTTATGGCATCGGAGAGTCCGTGGCGCTAAGGATCGCCGAAACGATAGCAGGAACCCTTTTGGGCCTCGGATTGATGGCGGCATTCCACGCGGTGGCCGATAAGGCCTTCTTCAGCCGCTCGAACCTAACCGAAACAGCTCGACCGGCAGCAGTCGCGAGCGAAGGATAGCCGAACCGAAAAACCAAAGCGCCAAAAGCGTCCACCCATGAACAACCGCAGCCCGTACGGGTTGCGGTTGCGCCCTAAGGTATTTCGCAAACAAATAGCCTTAGAACGCGTCGAAGCCCATTGCGACATTCGCAAGGTAGCGCCCGTGCCATCAGGCGGAACGGATCGCGTTCGCCGCCCACCCAATCGTCGCAATGCCGCTCGCCGGCATCGATCCGATTCCATCCGATGCGTTTCTGCCGCGAAGCCGATGCAGGCATCGCGGCAGACAGACATCCGCATTTGCAGCCTCGCCCTTTCTTCGATTGAATCGAGCATACCGTCGCATGCTCCGCACCGCTTATAGACGCATCAAGCACCGATCGTCAAAATGGCGAAAAATATTCTTCCTACACTTACATGCAAGAAAGCGAACCGGCCGAATGCAAAGGGAGACGACGCCATAGCGCGCCCTTCTCGACGGGTCGCAGCAGACAAGGGGAAGGGAGTTATCATGTTCTTCTACGAACCGATTTCGGCGACGGCATGGGCAAGCGTCCTGCTGTATCTGGCATTCCTCATCGGAATGAACGAACTGTCGCGCATCAACAAATGGGTCGGCGGGAGCATCTTCATCGCTCTGCCACTGGCCCTGACCATCTTCGTCTGGCCCCACACCGCAGTGGAAGGCACCGGCGCAGGCACGTGGTTCCAATGGGTGAAAACGTATTCGTGCCTGGCGGGCGCCATCTTGGGATGGCTGATTGTCTACTTCCCCGCCTTCCAGAAGAAATACATCGTCTGCATTCCTCCCGTCATCTTCGCCATCAACATCCTCGAAGCATGCGTCCGCGACTTCCAGCTTACGAACGTCAACGGCATCGTGGACGGCTATATGGTAGTCGGCGGTCCATGGAATGTCATCAACGGCATCGCCGGCATTTTGAACGCGCTATGCATCTGCGGCTTCTTCGGCATTATTGTCAGCCGCGGAAAAAAGAAAGACTTCGTCTGGCCCGATCAGCTGTGGTTCTGGATCATTGGCTACGATCTGTGGAACTTCGCCTACACCTACAACAGCGTTTCCGATCGCTCGATGTATTGCGGCCTGGTGCTTCTGGCCGCCTGCACGATTCCCGCATTTCTCATCAAGCGCGGCGCCTATGCGCAGCATCGCGTCCGCACGCTTGCCGTGAACATGATCGTCACCATGACGATCCCATGGTTCTACCTGCACCCGGCTTTCGTCGTCCATTCCACGAACGCGCCCGCCGCGCACATGACCATCTCGGTCATCGCGCTGCTGTTCAACATCGGCGTGTTCGTCTATCAAGCCTACACGATCGTCAAGAAGAAGCGCAATCCCTTCAAGGAAGAGCTCTACATCGACAACCCTGGATTCCGCAAGGTCTATCTCGAGAACATCGACGTTCCCGAAGACCAGCGCGAAGCGGCCTTGGCCAACCTTGAGGAGTTCGGCTACGAGGCGGCATGGGACGAAAAGGGCCGCGTCGACACCATGGTCACGCGCCCGTAACGCCCAGACCTTGAGGCTCTACGCCATGCTCGCCGCGGCCGTGCCGCAGTTCTACACCTTTGCCGCAGTTCTACACCTTTGCTGAAATTCCCACGACGCACAACCCCACCGCATTTTTTCGTCGTGAGACTAGTGGCATTGGCGTCTAACGCGGCATTGGCCGCCTACCAACTGCACCGAATCCGTATACAGCACCTTAACCCGCTCAAAGACGAGCTCTATACTGGCGGCAAAAGCTATAGAGAAGTCGTCGAAGAAAACCGCTGATTGGCAGAGCACGCCATGGCCGGAACGGCGTGCAGACACGACGGCTTCGCGGACGAGCGAAGGAGCCGTCATGTCTGCCAGAAAAAGCGCGACTATGCCGGAATTCAGTCCTGACCTGCCGCATCCCGTTACGCGACAGGTCAGGCGAAGCGTGCGCCTGGAAGGAACGGCCGGCGACATCATGCTGGCCGCACGCGAGCTCTACGAAACCGAAGGCGTAGCATCGACCAGCATGGCCGCCATCGCGCGCAAAGCGGACGTGGCACGCAGCCTGGTGTACTACTATTTCCCCGACAAGCAGGCCGTCACCGACGCGGTGTTAGACGATTATCTCGAAGACATGCTGGAAAGCGTTTCGACCTGGAACGAGCTGCGTATATTCGGCGATACGCCCACCGAACTGAAGAATTGCGTGGCCACATTCAGGCGGGTACTCTACACCACATCGGGGCAGCCCCGCCCCATGTTCGCCGTTCTCGACGAGCTAGGCATGCGCGAACAATTCGCCACGCAGGCGGTGCGCGAAGTGGTCGCCTGTATCCAGGACTACATCGTGTCCGAATACACGGCATACCGGACGATCGAGATTCGCCTGATTCCCGAGACATTCGGACTGCTGCTGTTCGGCCTGGTGGGCATGATGAAGGCGAAGCCCGATATCACCGACGAAGAGCTTGCCGAACTGATCGTGCAGACGCTTCGTCTGGATATGACGGTGCTCGATCCGCCGCCGTGGCCCGAGCACCCCGACGCACCCGTCCTGCAGGCAAGCTAGGCGCCGCAGAAATCGCGGCGCACCTGCTCCATCAATCGGGCGATTCGCTCGTCGGCCAGGGCATACGCCACATGCTGCCCCTGCTTTTCCGACGACAGAATCCCCGCCGCCTTCAACGCAGCCAAATGCTGCGACAGGCCCGGCAGCGAAATGCCCGGAACATGCTCGGCGATCTGTGCCACCATGCGCGGTCCGTCGAGCAGCGAGCAGACGATCAACAGGCGCTTCTGATTCGAAAGCGCTTTGAACAGAGCCGCCACCTGGGCCGCATGCTCCTCGAGCTGTGCCGCATCGGGTCCCGCCGCGCATCCGGCCGCATCGGCGGCTCGTTCTTGCTTCGACATATCAGTACCCTTCCCCTTTCCCCAAGCGGCCCCTCCCGCGCCCCGATCGAGGCTGCGGAAAGGGCCGCGCTTGTTTATTCGATATCGCATCCCGCTTCGCGGTTGACGCCGCATCCGGCGCCGCAGCCCGAGCACGAAGAACCCTTCGCGCGAGCGGACGAAATCAGCTGCGTCATCGTTCCCATGGGACAGAACACACACCACGAACGCGGCCTGAACAGCAGCATGGAGAACAGGCCGATCGCCGTCGACGTGAGCATGACGCCGTAGAATCCGAAGGCGAACTGCGCCACGCCCGGCGCCACCGCGACCGGGTAGGCCCAATGCCACGGCAGCTGGAACGTCCACAGCAGCTGCACCGTGGTGCCGAGCTCTTGCGAACCGGTCAGAACAAGCCACGTCACCAGCAGCATGTTGGCGAACATGACCATGAAAAACGTCAGGAACCCGTAGCGAAACGCCTTGCTGCGGATCCAGCGCGGCAGCGCGACCCTGCGCGAGATGCCGAATCGCTCGCCCAGAAGATCGAGGAACTGGCCGCGGTCGCAGTAACGGTTGCAGTACAGCTTGCCCTTGCCCGCCGCTGCGAAAATCAACGGAAGGAAGAAGAACAGCAGGCCGATCCACGCGAAGAGGATGTTGAAGGATCCCAGAGTCAGATAGATCGGCGTGATGACATAGAGGCGGTCATACCATTTGCGCTCGCGCTTGACGGGCTTGGGGCACGGCTTGATCGGGTCGCGCTTCTCATCCGTCTTCTCGACCGAAACGACCTCGGCGGGACACGCCTTCGCGCACGTTCCGCATCCGACGCATCGGTCGGGATCGACTACGGCGAACCTGCCGTCCGGCACCGATATCGCAGAAAACGGACAGGCCTTCGCGCACGTTCCGCACGCAACGCATTCATGTCCCACGACAGCACGCTTCGCCATCATCATCCCCTTCTTGTTTGTAAGCATTTAAGCAATTACTTAATTATTGGGACGAATGATACACAAGCGCGTGCGATTCGGCAATAAAAAATAACGGCGGCCGCGGCGCATCGAAATCGTTTCGTTCGACGCATCGCGGCCGCCGCCGTGAATGCTTTGGAAACGCCTACTCTTCCAGCAAGCCGCGCAGGTACGCGCGATATTCGTCGACCAGTCTCTGGGGACCCGCTATCGTCACCGCGCCGCCCATGCCTGCGACCCATCCGAAGAACCGCTGGCTCACGAACACCTTGACGTTCGCCAGGACGCTTTCGTCCTCCTGCGCTTCGGTCGAAACCACCGCGGCGCCGAAGCGGTCGGTGATGATCTCGAGCTTGCCGGGCGCGGCTTTCAGCACGGCCCGCTGCTCGCTTCCTGTGAAGCGGCCGAAGATCGCGACCGTGCCGTCCTCGGGCTTGTAGTTCTTCACCGCGTCATTGCTCGCGGCGGCATCGTCTTCCAGCACGGCGAAGTCTTTCATGCGGTCGAGGCGGTATTCGACGATCTCATCGTGTTCGTCGCTGTAAGCCGAAAGGTAGTAGAAGCCGTTATCGTAGGAAACGGCGACAGGCGTGACCACGCGCGGTTCGCCCTGATGCGTGGCGTGGAGCTTGCCGTCGGCGCCCATGACCAGATAGACGAACGAGGCCTTGCATTTCAGGCGAATGGCCTCGTGGACTGCATCGACCGTCCTCAGCACGCATTCATGCGACGTCTTCACGCGGCCTGCCACGTGAATGGTGCGGTTGAGCTTCGGGCGGTCGAGCTTCATGGCCAGGGTCTTCACCTTGTCGATCAGAAGCTTCGACTGCCTGTCGCTGATCGCGCGGCACGACTGCACGGCGTCGGCGATCAGCATGAGTTCGCCGGCGTCCAGATCGCGCGTGTCCAGACCGTATTCCACGGGATTACGCTGATACGTTTTGACATCGACGCCGAACTCGCGCAGCGTCTTGATATCCTTATAAATGCTCTTGCGTTCGGCGCTCACGCCGTATTCGCCAAGACGCTCGATAATGCCGGCCATGGTCATGCCATGCTCGGCGTCGGTTTCTTCCTGAAGAATCTTGAACAGGTACAAAACCTTGATTTTCGAGGTTTTATTGTTCGCCATGATTCACGCAGCTTTCCTTATCGGGCTTATGCCAAACCCGCATTCTAGCAGACGCGCAACCATGGGTCTGCACTGTAGTCCCCGTCGTGTAAATTATCGTTTATAAACCGTTTCCCCATATGCTCCGTCGCGTAGCCCACGATGCGCGCAGCCTCTTCTTTGTGGCAATGGGCGCGAACGGATCAGACAGACCGCGGCGTCCACGACGGGTGCGGCGCGCTCGTCCTCGAGAAACGCGATGTCGAGCCATTCGTCTTGCGGGGGAAGGAAGTCGACGCCCTCCACCTGATGGAACACGCGATCGGACCCGATGCAGACATCGGCCGCTCCGCGCGCCACGAGCGACGCCGCCGTCAGGGCCGTCGAGACCTCGCGGTCGTAACCGGCCGTCGCGCGCGTCCAGCCCGAGCTCGAGCATCTTCTCATCGAGCAGCACGCGAGATCCGCAGCCACGCTCGCGGTTGACGAGGCGCACGTCTTCGCGGACGATATCCTCCCACGAACGCAGGCCGCGCGGATCCCCCTTCGCCACAATAAGCCCCTGACGGCGCCCCACCAAGCGAATCACGCGCACGGGGGCTACCGGCACCAGACGCTAGACGAAGGACGCGTTGCATGTACGATGGTCGTACAAATGCACGAGAGCAGCGTGGGCGCGCCCCGCATGCGGCGACCATACCGGTATCCGTCATCAAGGCGCCATCGCGAACACGCGGCGCGGCTCACGAAAGGAACGTCATGAAGATTTCCGCACGCAACCAGCTTAAGGGCACCGTCTCCTCCGTCTCCGAGGGCGCCGTCAACGGCATCGTCGCCATCGACCTGGGCGAGGCTTCCGTGATGGCATCCATCACCATGGACGCCGTCGACGAGCTCGGCCCGACCGAAGGCGCGGCCGCCCTTGCCATCGTCAAATCCACCGACGTGATCATAGGCGTCGAATAAGCGAACCTCCGCGAAAAACGATACTCCATCGAAGATCCCCGCACGTCTGCCGTGCGGGGATCTTTTCGTTTCGGGACAGGCCGAGCCATGCGCAAGCAGGGCTTCCCTCGTCGCGTTTCTTTTGTTATATTTAATCTATAACAAATAAAACATTAAGATGATGAAAGGAGGATGCCGTGCTTATCCGCATAGACCAGGCGAGCCCCGAGCCCGTCTACCTGCAGATTCGAGACCAAATCGTCGCGGCGATCGCGCGCGGAGAACTCGTCGCATCCGACAGGCTGCCCAGCGTGCGGGCACTGGCAAGCGATTTAGGCGTGAACCTGCACACGGTGAACAAAGCCTACGCCGTGTTGCGCGACGAGGGATTCCTGACGATGCGCGGCCGAGCGGGCGCCGCAGTCGCCGACTTCCGACGTACCGCCTCGCCCGAACGCCAAGCAGCCGGCACCGAGAAGATCGAAGAGGCCCTGTACCGGCTGGCCCTGGAGCATCGCGCCCAAGGAGGCACCTGCCGTTCCTTCCTCGACATTGCCTCCGAGCAGGCAAAACGCGTCTTCGACGCAGCCGTTTCCGACACACTGACCGAAGGAGCGTGATTGCCGTGGTCGCCGAGCAGAACCTGCCCGCCGCCCTGCCCCTGACGTGGGACCTGCTCTACATCCCCCTCATCCTCGCAACGGCCGGCATCGGCTTCGCGCTGTACCCATCCATGCCCGACATGCTGCCGATGCATGCCGACTTCTCGGGCAACGTGAACGAATACGCGCCCAAATCGATCGGCAGCGCCATCGGATTTCCCGTGCTCTTCGAGGCGTTCCTTGCTGCATGCCTTACTTTCTCGCATTGGTCGATCTTTCGCTCGAAGCGCCCCGTCGACCCATCCGCCCCTTCGGCATCGGCGCTCGCCTACGGTCTTTTCGCACGCGCCCAGAGCATTTTCCTCCTGATCGTCGGCCTTGGCTTAAGCGGCGGCGTCGGCATTCTGTTCCTGCTGTCTTCGGCAGGATTTATCGGCCTGGGCCAGGCGGGCGTGATTATTGCGCTACTGGCCATCCCGGTCGTGCTGGGCAGCATCGCCCTGTCGGTTGTCTACGGCCAGGCAGGCTCGCGCGTCTTCATGCGCATGCAGGGTGGACCCGAATTGCTCATGGACGACGACGAGCACTGGAAACTAGGCATCTTCTACTTCAATCGCGACGACGCGAGCCTTTTCCTGCCTGAGCGCTTCGGCATCGGCTGGACGATCAGCCTCGCCCGGCCTGCCGCATGGGCGATCATGACCGGATTCCTCATCCTGACCGCAGCCTTCGTCGCGCTGACGACGAGCCTGGTCGCATAAGGCATCCTTCCAAAAGAAACAAAATACCCCGCAGCCTCAGGACGTCGAGCCCGGCTTCGGGGGTATTTCCATGTCGCGGAGACGAAGCCGCGAGGCGTTACAGGCTTTCTTCGCGACGCGACCCGCGCATACGCAACGCCACGACGGCCGCGGTCAGCGAGGCGAGCGCAGCCACCGACAGCCCGACCATCAAAGGCGCCGTCGCATCGGACGTCGCAGGAACGAACCGTTCGGGATCGCCGCCTTCGGGAAGAGCGCTGGAAGCGGGCCGCGCTCCGTCCGCAGAAGACGCGCCCTGCAAGCCTTCCGCAGCATCGGAAACATCTGCCGAAGCGCCCCGCCCCGGCTGAGACCCGTCCGATCCGCCGCCCTGGCCCGCATCGCCGCCGTCGGGCTTCGGCGCGACCGCTTTCACAGGTTCCGACATCGCGGCCTGCTCATGATCGCCGTCTTCCAAAGTGCGCGCGAAGGCATAATATTCGACACCGGGACTCAGGCCCGAAAACTCCGATTCCGACGTCCATGCGTCGAGCACCGCGGTCGCCGCCCGAAACGACACGAACCTCGTCGGTGAGCGCGGCGTCACGGGCTCGTCGAAAGTCACACGCGTCGGCTTGCCCGCCGTCCACGAAAAGCCCGTCACCTCTTTGACCAGGCTGAATGCCCCGGCATCGACCGGCGCGCCCGCAGCGACCCTCGCATCGGGAGCCGCGGAAACCACCATCTTCTTGTGCGGGGTGGTGTTGCCGTGGTCGGGGCGCGGCCAGAAATCGAACGCGGAAATAGCGCGCTCGCGACCCAGGTCGATTACGATCCAGCCATCGACATCATTGCCCGACAAGGCATTATGTCAATACGAAAGCGCGCTGCCGTCAAGTACCCTTCTGGCGCCGCGTTCGCCGTTTTGCGACGACGAATGCGAGTTCACGTTCGATTCTGCATAAGGAATGAACGCCATGCCGTCCTCGCGGTCGTCCGTGAACGAAAGCGTCGTCGGCTCGGAGGCGAGATTGGTTCCCGACGCCGCGCGTCTCACCCGCACGTCGACATCGCCCGCGAACAGATCGCGCTCGGTCAGACTCATCCACGGACCGTTGCCCACGCGCGTCTCGATTTTGCCGGTCATCGCGGAATCTTCGAAATACAGCGCATTCGAACGGTCGTTGAGGAAGTAGCGCAGGAGCTCCTTCGGCGCGATGCCGATGTCGATCGCATTGATCGTGTTCGATCCGATGAACCTGATTAAGATGTCGTTTTCCGGTGTGATCGAAGCCACCTGCTCGTCGGTCAGCTTCTCCTTCACCTGGCCGTTCACCAACTGCTTCCACGACGCCCCGCCATCCAGGCCGTACCCCCACGGCGTTCCGCCGGAAGCGAACTGGGCGCCCGGCTTGATCGTGTTCGCATCGGCTCCGTCGAACGAGAACGTTGCCGGATAACCGTCGAATTTGCCCAGCAAGGCGTCGGCCATGGCCTTGGACACCTCGGGCTGGAACACATCGCCCGCCGTCGCCCTCGATGCCTTCTGCGGCGGGCGCGCGCGAAGGTCCTCGAGTTCCACCACGTAGGCGCCCTTGGTGCGCTCGTCGATTATCTTCATGAAGTCGTGCATCGGCAGCGGATAGTAGGCAAGGACGTCGGCCACGTGCTGCGCAAGCGCGAGCCACTCGTCTTTTCCCGCGCCCTTCCACTCGTACAAGCCGATCTTCGCCGTGATGGCGTCGTAATTGAAGCCCTGCGCGGCAAGAGCCGCATCCCCGACCCGTTCGTCGAGGCCTCGAGCGTCTGCAGCGCATCGGGCGCCACGACGGCACGCTCAGACAGCGCGGCCACGCACGCGAACGCAAGCGCCGCCATGCACGCCGCAATGAAAAGGCGAGAGGCCTTCCCCATGCAATATCTCACTTGTTCCCCTTTCGTCCGCGACGCCAATCGCCCGGCATCGCGGGCACGCCCCGTCCGTTCGAAAAAAACAGACGCCGCATCATAACGGCAAGGAGCCGCGTAGAGCCGCAACGAAATACGCGATGGAGAAAAACCTCTGACGGCAAGAAACCGGAGAGAAACAGACCCGTGAACGGCGGTCGACGAACGATGAAACGCACGACGAACGGGACCGAAGAAACAAAAGAGCCGGCCCGATACGGCCGGCTCGACAAGGCATGGTCGGGATGACAGGATTCGAACCTGCGACATCCTGCTCCCAAAGCAGGCGCGCTACCAAACTGCGCCACATCCCGGTTTCGTCAGGTCCGAAGAACATGGACCTTCGAACAACGAGTTTTATATAATAGACGAACGAGGACTCCCTGGCAAGGGCGCATGCGCGCGGCGACGACACCGAAAACAAGACAACAGCCGGGTTCGTGCACTTTTCCCCGTTTTCAACGCGCGAAAACGGCCTCCACATGCAAATCGCATGGAGAAAAGCGCCCAAGGTGCGCTATCGCCCTCGCACATATGCCCCGAATAAAGGCATAATGCTACCCGACATTAAAGCGACGCGATCGCCGCACCGAGACGAACCGAAAGGAACGACGCATGGATTCCAACAAGCGCCCTGACGACATGGTACGCATCACCACCCCCGAGCTCGCTCAGGCCTTCATCGACGAGAAAGTCGCCGAGGCCAAAGAGATGATCGGCGACAAGAAGGTCCTTTTGGCGCTTTCCGGCGGCGTCGACAGCTCCGTCGTCGCGGCGCTGCTGATCAAGGCCATCGGCAAGCAGCTCATCTGCGTGCATGTGAACCACGGCCTTATGCGCAAGGGCGAAAGCGAGCAGGTCGTCGACGTGTTCCGCAACCAGCTCGACGCGAACCTGGTCTACGTCGACGCCACCGACCGCTTCCTCGCCCTGCTCGACGGCGTGGCCGAGCCCGAGGCGAAGCGCAAGATCATCGGCGCAGAATTCATCCGCGTGTTCGAGGAGGAAGCACGCAAGGTGGGCGACGAGGTGAGCTTCCTCGCCCAGGGCACCATCTATCCCGACATCCTCGAGTCCGACGGCGTGAAGGCGCACCACAACGTGGGTGGCCTGCCCGACGACCTGCAGTTCGAGCTGTGCGAACCGGTCAAGCTACTCTACAAGGACGAAGTGCGCGTCATCGGCCGCAAGCTCGGCCTGCCCGAAAACATGGTCGAGCGCCAGCCCTTCCCCGGCCCCGGCCTGGGCGTGCGCTGCCTCGGCGCCATCACCCGCGATCGCCTCGAGGCGCTGCGCGAAGCCGACGCCATCCTGCGCGAAGAGTTCGCCGCCGCCGGCCTCGAGGGCAAGGTGTGGCAATACTTCGTCAGCGTGCCCGACTTCCGCGTCACCGGCGTGAAGAACGATAAGCGCCTCTACGAGTGGCCGGCGTTCATCCGCGCGGTCAACACCGTCGACGCCATGACCGCCGAGGTACCCGAGCTGGATTGGGCGCTGCTCAAGAAGATCGGCAACCGCATCTCCGCCGAGGTCGACGGCATCTGCCGCGTCCTCTACGACCTGACCCCGAAGCCCTGCGGCACCATCGAATTCGAATAAGCGCGTAGCTTCGCAATCGAATCAATCGGAACACGGCCCCGCACCGACGGGGCCGTTTCTCTCTAGAAAGACCCGCCATGCTTCCACCGTGGACTATCGTCTCCCGCTATCTGAAATACCGCTCGTCCTGGGACAGCCTCTGCGACCAGTGCGGCCGCTGCTGCTTCATGCGCGAGGTTGACGAAGACGGCGACGTAATCATCGATTACGCGGCTCCGTGCGAATTCCTCGACGTGGCCGCCAGGCAGTGCACGGTATACGAGCGCCGCTTCGAGGCATGCAAGCGCTGCAACAAGGTGACCTTACGCCATGCGCTCTTTGCCGATCATCTGCCGGAAGGCTGCGCTTACGTGCGCGTCTTCCGCGAACGGTAGACAGGCTTCGAAACGACCGACCGCCAGCCGAAGGCGAACGGAGCCGCGGCATTCGCCATGCGGACCGCACGAAAGCGGCCCTCGCTTCCCGACGAAGGAAGCGAGGGCCGCTTGCTTGTTCTTGCCGAATGCGATATCGGAAGCCGCTACTCCTTCTCGGCGATTTCGCCACGACGATACGCCTCGAGCAGCGCTTCGAGGTCGGCGATGCGTTCCTTGAGCATCTTGCCCTTGTCGGTATCGGCCACGAGCATGCGATTCTCCATCCATGCGATGACGCTGCGCGACGAATGGATGTCGAGCTCCTTGAGCACTGCGGCGCGCGTCGACTCGAGAGGCTCGTGCGCCGCCAGAATCAACTCGTACGAGTTGGAAATAAGCGTATAGCCGGCGATGCCCGTCGTGGGCTGGTACGCCTTCGAAAAACCGCCGTCGATCGTAAGCACGCGGCCGCCGCACTTCACGGGGTCCTCGCCGTCTTTCACCTTCACCGGGACGTGGCCGCATACGATGCGTGACGTCTTAGGGTCGAGGCCGAAGTCTTCGAAGATGCCCGCCATGACCGTTTCGTCGTTGAGGAACGTATAGAAGGGGTTCTTAACCTCTTTGCGCGCCGCTTTGTCGGCGACCAGGTACAGCTCGAACGTGGCCATCTTGCTTTTCGCGAACAGCGGCGAACCCTGACCCAGCCACAGATACCACATCAGGTCGCGGCCGCGCTTGCGCATGACGGGATCGGCGTCGAAGAACGCAGCGCGCACGTAGCGCTCCATTTCGTCATAGAGCGCGCGGCCCTTGAACTTCGTTCCGTACACATCGGTCTCCATGAGCGTGCCGTCGGCATTCAGCGGCACGCAGGCATGGAAGAGCAGGTTGCCGTTGTACATCTTGTACAGACTGCCCGCCTCCAGGAAGAAATGCATGTGGCGCTGCAACTTCTCGCAATTGGCGAACGCTTGCTCTAGGCGCCGCATAACCTCTTCCTCTTCGGGGGTCAGGCGATACGGATCGGCGGGGTCGACCGTGGGAAACACAGTGTCGGTGAGCTCGTATTCGATTCCGTCGACCGTCACGGTTCCCTTGTCGTAATCGATGCAGTGCAACAGCTTGCGATCCTGCAGACCGAAACTAGGATTTTCGTCGATCAGCTGGGCCTCCACCTTGAACTGGATGATGGCCATGGCCTTCTGGATCTTCACGTTGAGCTCGCGCTCGGCGTCGGATAGGTCGGGATCGCCCTTCAATCCGAATGCCACGCACGGGTCGTCGGCGTATGCGGCCTGCGCGAACGACGCCAGCGGCAGGATGTTGATGCCGTACGCATCTTCCAAAATGGAAAGATTGCCATAACGGGCGCAGTTGCGCACCACGTGGGCGATGCATCCACGCTGGCCGAGCGAGGCGCCCATCCAGACGATGTCGTGGTTGCCCCACTGGATATCGAGCGCGTGATAACCCATGAGCGTATCCATGATGACGTGCGGATACGGGCCTCGATCGTAAATGTCGCCCACGATATGCAGGTGGTCGATGGAAAGACGCTGGATCAACAGGCACAGCTCTTCGATCAGATCGCCGCCGCGGCCCGTACGGATGATGGCCTCGATGATCGCCGCATAATAGGCTTTCTTATCGACGCCGTCGCGGTCTTCGGTCATCAGCTCTTCGATGATGTAGGCGAAGTTTTCGGGCAGCGCCTTACGCACCTTGGAGCGCGTGTATTTCTGAGCGGCGCGCTTGCATACCGAGACGAGACGCGGAAGCACCTCGGCATACCAGGCTTGGGAGGCCGCATCGTCGGCATCGGCCAGCACCAGCTCCATACGCTCGCGCGGATAATAGATAAGCGATGCGAGAGAACGCTTTTCGGCGGCCGTAAGCGTATCGCCGAACACGTCTTCGATCTTGAGGCGGATGGAGCCCGAGCCGTTACGCAGGATATGCGAGAACGCTTCGTATTCGCCATGGATGTCGGACGCGAAGAACTCGGTCCCCTTCGGAAGGTTCAGCACGGCGCTCAGATTGATGATCTCCGCCGACGCCTTGGCGGCAGAGGGAAACGACTGGGAGAGAAGCTCCAGGTATCGCTTTTCCGCTCTTTCCATGTTCAGCCTCCTTGGACCTGCGCTTACGCGCCGCATGACAGTCTTCGCCAAAAGGATACTACGGAGCGAATGCCGCACCCTTCGGCCAATCGGCCGAAGGGCTGCTGCGCCTCAGCGACGGAGGCGAAAACGGCGCCCAGGCGTGCAACCTTCGCTCGTCTTCCTGAATCATACACCCGAACACCACGCTTTATGATATAAAATAGAACAAATGTTCTCACAGAAAGGAGCCGCGTGAAATCCGAGCGCACATATCTCTGCATCGACCTGAAAACGTTCTACGCTTCGGTGGAGTGCGCCGACCGCGGCCTCGACCCGTTCACGACCAACCTCGTGGTGGCCGACGAATCGCGCGGCCGAACCACGATCTGTCTCGCGATTACGCCCGCCCTCAAGAAGCTCGGCGTGCGCAATCGCTGTCGCCTGTTCGAAATTCCCGAAGGCATCCCCTACACAGCCGTCGCGCCGCGCATGAAGCGCTATATGGAAGCGTCATCCGATATCTACGCGATTTATCTGCAATTCGTCTCGCCCGAAGACATCCATATCTATTCGATCGACGAATGCTTCATCGATGCCACACCGTATCTGACCCTCTATCGCAAAACGGCGCGCGAATTCGCCGACCTGCTCATGAACGCGGTGCTCGAACGCACCGGCATCAGGGCGACGGCGGGCATCGGAAGCAATCTGTTCTTGGCGAAGGTCGCGCTCGACGTAACCGCGAAACACGACCGCGATAACATCGGCATGCTCGACGATCGCTCCTTCAGGCAAGAAGCCTGGTTCCACCGTCCCATCACCGACATATGGGGCATCGGACCGGGAATCGCGCGCCGGCTCGAACGGCACGGGATCCGCGATCTGGCGGGAATCGCGGCGGCCAATCCCGGCGTGCTCTACCGCGAGTTCGGCAAGAACGCTGAATACCTCATCGACCACGCCTGGGGCCAGGAACCATGCACGATCGCGGAAATACAGGCCTATCGGCCCGAGGGACGCTCTATCGTGAACGGCCAGGTTCTGCCCGGAACATACCGCTTCGACGAGGCCCGCATGGTGCTCGGCGAAATGGTCGACGCCAGCGTGCTCGACCTGGTCGAACAAGGGCTTTCCTGCGACCGCATATCGCTATACGTCGGATATGCCCGCGACACGCCGCGCAATCAAACCGGCCCCTTCGACGGAGGCCACGGCAGAAGGCCCGTCAGCGGGGACGCCCACCATGACCGCACGGGAGGCGGCCGCAAGCTCGGACGACGCACGAATTCGCGGCGCTATCTCATGGACCGCTTTTTCGAGTTGTTCGACGAAACGACCCGTAAAGACACGCCCATCAAACGCCTCTCCATCTGCCTTGCCGGGCTCGACGACGAAGAATTCGCCACCTACACGCTTTTCGACGACCCCGAAACCGATAAAGCCGAACGCAACTTGCAACGGGCCGTCGCCGACGTGCGCGCGAAATTCGGAAAGAACGCCATGCTGAAGGCGACCAGCCTTCATGAAAAGGCGACGGCACAAGAACGCAACAGACAGATAGGAGGACATCGTGCATGAAAACGCAGCCCTCGATCCGTTCGAGCAAGCATACCGGCGCTCCGTCCTGCGCGACATAGAGCAGCGAATCGCTCTTCACGGCGAACACCAAGCTCGGCCTCACGCCGATCGGGCCCGTCAATTCATGCCATTCGCCGCTCTGAAAGGCTACGAAGACATGGCGCGCGGCCGCGAATTCACGACCCTTCCCAAACACGAGCTCACGGCCGAAGAAGCGCGCATCCTCTCCGATACCGTATCCGAACTTCGCAAAGGCGATTTCGTACGTGTGGCCTACTACGGCAAAGGAGAACATCGCGTGGTCGAAGGAGCCGTCGCATACAAGGGCGAGGCGATCAAAACGATGCGCGTCGGCTCGCTCGACATCGCATTCGACGACATCGAATCGATCGAGCCCCTATAAACGCAAAGAGGTTCGATTCCGCAGATACGGATCTCGAACCTCTTTGAAGCCGGACAGGCCGGCCGGTGCATGACGGGCAAACGGACGCTCTCGGCGTCGAATACCTACGACAGCTTCTCTTTCAAAGCGCGCAGCGCGTTGCCTCGATGAGAGATGGCGTTCTTTTCGTCCTGCGTCACTTCGGCGAGGCTTTTCGCGCCGGTGAACTCATCAGGCAGGAACAGTGGATCGTATCCGAAGCCACCCTCGCCCGAAAGGCCATGCGCGATGCGGCCTTCGACCGCGCCCGAAGCGAACACCTGCGTGCCGTCCTCGTCGACGAACGCCAGCGAACACACGAAACGCGCCGTGCGGCGGTCGTCGGAAACGCCCTCGAGCTCGCGAAGGAGCTTCTCGTTGTTGGCGGCATCGTCGCCATGCACGCCCGCATAACGGGCGGAATACACGCCGGGGGCGCCATCCAGCGCATCCACCACCAGGCCCGAGTCGTCCGCCAAGGCGGCCAGACCCGTGTGATCGTGCGCTGCGAGCGCCTTGATAAGCGCATTGCCCTCGAAGGTATCGGCGTCTTCGGCGGGCTCGTCGTACGGATCGCATTGAGAAAGCGTCAGGAATTCCCAGCCCTCGAAATCGAGTGCCGCGCGAATCTCTTCCACCTTATGCGCGTTATTCGTGGCGATAACGACCTTTTTCATGAAACACCTCGTTCCTTCGAGCCTATTTCACGGCTTCGAGAGCCTCGCGCTGCAGACGCAGCAGCTCCTCGATGCCTTCCTGCGCCATGTCGAGCATCTCGTTCAGGCGATCGCGCGAGAAGCTGACCTGCTCGCCCGTGCCCTGGATCTCGACGAATTCGCCCTTGGCATTCATGACCACGTTCATGTCGATTTCCGCCTGGGAATCCTCGCGATAATCCAGGTCGAGCAGCAGCCTGCCGCCCACCAGGCCGACGCTGACGGCAGCGACCTGGCCGAACAGCGGGTTGGTCTTCATCTTGCCCGCCGCGCGCCACATCTCGAACGCATCATGCGCGGCAACCCAGGCGCCGGTGATGGCCGCGGTACGCGTACCGCCGTCCGCCTGCAGCACGTCGCAGTCGATCGTTATCGTGATTTCGCCGCCCATGGCGGACATGTCGCACACGTTGCGCAAAGAACGCCCGATGAGACGCTCGATTTCCTGGCTGCGGCCCTTACGACCCTTGGTCTCGCGCGGCGTGCGTTTCGCAGTAGACGCTGGCAGCATGGCATATTCCGCAGTCAGCCAGCCCATGCCGCTTCCTTTGCGCCAAGCGCCGACGCGCTCTTCGATCGTGGCGCTGCACAGCACGTGCGTGTCGCCGAACTTCACCAGGCAGCTGCCTTCGGCGTTCTTCATCACGTTACGCTCGATGGAAACGGGGCGCAGAGCGCGGTCTTTACGATGGTCGGTACGAGTGCCGAACATGCTATTCCTCCTTCAAGGGCGAAAACGCCCAGGGTCTTTCTTGCATAGGGGGGTCGTAAGGTGCGGCGTCCGCCCGACGACGGCTTTCGATCAGACCGACGCAGGCGCACCCACGCAACCGCCCGCAGCGCATGATATACGAATGTGCGGGGCACGCCTGCGCAGCGCAGCCGAACAGGATAAAAAGAACCCGGCCGCGAAGCGACCGGGAGAAAAACGCCTGCGATTATACGGCGAGACGCTACAGTTCGGGCAGGTCGACGTGTACAGGACGGCCGATTTCGCGATTGAACACACGCGAACCGAACGACTGGAACTCCTCGACGGCATTCGACGACGTGAAGAATTCATGCGTCGGTTCGTTGTCGGGAGCAGCAAGCTGACCGCGCAACGCCAGGGTCTCGCGCACGTCTTTAGCCATTTCCTCGGCCGAAGACACCAACAACACGCCACGCCCCATCACGCCGCCGATCAACGCCTTGAGCATGGGATAGTGGGTGCAGCCCAAAACCAGCGTATCCACCTCGCAACGACGCAAGGGCTCCAGATAATCCTGGGCGATTTCCTGAAAAGCCGGGCGAATGTAGACCTTCGAAGCCTTGCTCGTCAGATCCTCGATCGGGCCATTGCTGATGCGAAGCCCCTGTTCGACGATATCGACGAATTTCGGCGTGGCCGTGGAAAATACCGTGATGCCGGCGTCGATGTGACGGATGGCGCGCGGATAGCATTCGCTTTCCACGGTGCCCTTGGTGGCGATCACGCCGACGCGGCGGTTCTTGGTTGCGCGGGCAGCCGCGCGGGCGCCCGCCTCGACCGCGCCTATAACAGGCACGGAAAACGTGCGCTGAGCATGCTCGAGACCGGCAGCCGTGGCGGTATTGCAGGCGATGACCAGCAGTTTTACGCCGCGATCAACCAGGCAGGTGCATATTTGCTGCACGAAGCCGTCCACTTCCTCCTGAGAACGCGGGCCGTACGGGCAGCGGGCCGTGTCGCCGAAATAGATAATCGATTCATTCGGCAGTTCTTCGACGATTTCGCGCGCGACGGTCAAGCCGCCGAAGCCGGAATCGAAGATGCCGATGGGGGCGTTATCGAACGGTCCATGCGCGCAATCGATTGCGCTGACGCCCGCGGCTTCAGGCATGCCTTCAGAACAAGGGCGCTCGGTTATGTCTTCATTCAAGTTCTGCATGCATTCAAGCATACCCCATTTCCCCGCAAGCCCGAAACCCGACGAAAGCAACCGGTATAAAACCGTTGCCATGTCGAAATGCACCCTGGGCGACATGAACCGCAGCGGGCGAAGGCTCCGCTGGCCGAAAGGAGGTCAATCCTCAAGGGAACGCATTCTGCGGCGAACAGGAGAAGCCTATGATTCCTTCTATGAAAAAACGCCGCCCGGCACAAAGCGGCGAATTCACGCACGCATGACCGAACGCAGCGAGCTTCGGACCCGCTCACCCCATCGGCCCGAAAGGACATCGCATGAAGCGAACCCGTCTGACGGCAACCGCGCTCCTTGCGAACGCGCTTGCGCTCGGCGCCACGGAATCGCCCCGAACAGGAAAAACCAGAAGAAGCACCTGCGGAGGCCGTCGAAAAGAGCGCACAGGCCGAAATACGCCCGCCATCGAAACCCCGGCCCAGCGCGCGGCGTCGGCATACCATGCGGCTCTGGCAAGTCCGTCGTTTTTCTTCGAGCTCGAAGAAGCAATGTCAGTGAGGCCGTTGACCTCGGCCGCATAGCGCGCGATTGCCGCATCGAACCAGCGGACAGGATAAAAAAGCCCTCCGAACAGGCATATCACCATTCAGAGGGCTTTGGAATTCATGGTGGAGGCGCGGAGAATCGAACTCCGGTCCATACTACGCAATCCCTCAGGCTCTACAAGCTTATTCCGCGGTCAGGATTCGAATCGCTGCGGCTCGCGGACACGCGTAGGCGATTCTAGCCCGTTCGATCTTAGCCAAGGCCATACAGACTACGTGCCTTGTCGCAGTTCCCTAAAATGACGTCGCGCCCGAGTCGGGAACATCCCGGGGTTGACGGGCCGCGTTAATTAAGCAGCCATAGCGAGCGCCGGAGCGCTCTGAGTGTTAGATTTGCCAATTAACTTGACGGTACCCCTGTTTAACGTGGCGAGGAGACCACGACCTGCTCCTCAGTTCAAACGTACCATGTCGAAACCAGTCGCCCCCGTATGCACGCGTCGAACCTGCCGAACCGCGAGCTTCATGGCGAATGTCTCCACCGGTCTGGGTTTTCAAGATACCCTCGATGCGCACGCGCATCGGACGTTTCATTATATCCTTCACGGCATCGAAGTCAAACGCATGCCCCTCATGCGCGCCGTGCGCGGCGCATCACTCCCATGCCGCCATCGTGAAGCGTCGAATATCCGCACGTCATATGCCTCGATGAAGCGTATACTAGTGACCTTCGCGTCTCGATCCTCGAACGATCATCGTCTCGCAATACACATCCAACTGAATACGCAAGACGCCTCCCTGTCGCGCAAGCGCGGCCTAGGGCTTCGTCTTCGCACCCCGAAACAGACAGGAGCCCCATGCAGCAGCGCGACAAGATCAAGCCGATTCTTTTCAGCGTCATCAAGCACACGCCGAAAGAGGAATTGAAACGCCAGATCCCCCGAGACATCGTGTCGGGCATCATGGTAGCCGTAGTGGCCCTGCCCCTCTCGATCGCACTGGGCATCGCATCGGGCGTCGGCCCTGAACAGGGCCTTTACACCGCGATCGTGGCAGGCTTCTTCATCGCGCTGTTCGGCGGAAGCCGCGTGCAGGTGTCCGGCCCCACCGCCGCCTTCGCCGCCATCGTGGCGGGCATCGTGGCAACCGACGGCATCGACGGCCTGATCGCCGCCACCATCATCGCAGGCGGCCTGCTCATCCTGATGGGCCTGCTGAAGCTGGGCACCATCATCCGCTTCGTGCCCTACACCATCACCACGGGATTCACCGCAGGCATCGCCGTCACGCTCGTGATCGGACAAGCGAAAGATTTCCTGGGCCTCGCCTTCCCCGAAGGCACCCCCACGGTCGCCACCATGGACAAGCTGGAAGCGGTCATCTCCAACATTTCCACGGTGAACTGGGAGGCATTCCTGGTAGGCGCCGTATGCCTTTTCATCCTGTTCGCCTGGCCGCGCGTCAACGACCGCATTCCCAGCTCGCTCATCGCGCTCATCGCGGGCGTCGCCATGGTCAGTATCTTCGGCATGAACGTGAACACCATCGGCGATCTGTACGCCATCAACGGCGGCATGCCCCAGCTCCACATTCCCCAGCTCGACATCGAACTATTCCGCAACCAGCTGGCGAACGGCATCACCATCGCCATCCTGGCCGCCATCGAATCGCTGCTCTCCTGCGTGGTGGCCGACTCCATGATCAGCTCTCATCACCGCTGCAACATGGAGCTCGTCGCCCAGGGCGGCGGCAATATCGCATCGGTGCTCTTCGGCGGCATCCCCGCTACGGGCGCCATCGCCCGCACCGCCGCCAACGTCAAAAACGGCGGCCGCACGCCAGTCGCCGCTATGACGCACGCCGTGGTGCTGCTGGCCGTGCTGGCGTTCTTCATGCCCTACGCGGCACTCATTCCCATGCCCACCATCGCGGCCATTCTGCTGCACGTGGCCTATAACATGTCGGGCTGGCGCAACTTCGCGCATCTGTGCAAGACCGCCTCGCGCGGCGCCGTGGCGACGCTTCTCGTCACCTTCGCGCTGACCGTCGTGTTCGACCTGGTATCCGCGATCGCCGTCGGCATGCTCATCACCGTGGTGCTGTTCATGAAGATGGTCGGCGACGAAACCGAGGTGCGCGGCTGGCGTTACTATTGCGACGAGAACTCCGAGGTCACGCATCTGCGCGAGCTGCCCAAGAGCGTGCGCGTATATGAAATCAACGGCCCCATGTTCTTCGGCATGGCCGACCGCGTCGCCGACATCTCGGTGAAGGAGTTCACGAAGTACCTGATCATTCGCATGCGCGGCGTGCCCTCGCTCGACTCCACCGGCATGAATGCGCTCGAAGACCTGCACGCGTACTGCAACGAAAACGGCGTGAGCCTCATTTTCTCGCACGTCAACGACCAGCCCATGAAGACCATGGAGCGCGCAGGCTTCGTCGACTTGGTCGGTAGGGACAACTTCCGCGCCAACATCGACGACGCCATCGCGCACGCCCGCACGCTGCTCGAAACCGAAGACGCCCGCCGCGAGGAAAACGTACGATAACGCCGTCTGCAAGCGGGCTTGTCATCGAACTGAACTGACCGAACGGACAAAGGGCGCGCGGCATCCGAACCGCGCGCCCTTCGCGATTCCACACGAACGGAGGACACCCATGGCCGCAACGAAACACGGCGGCGCGACGAAGCGCCTCGACGTGGCGAACAAAGACCGCCTGATGGCCGCCGACGAACAGCGCGACATCGCGCAATGCGGGCGCTCGCTCGCCGAGCCCGGCAAAACCAGATTCGCCAAGCTCGGCGCCCACGACCCGACGCCCACCCCGTATTTCATTCTGGAAGACCTCTTCGAAGATTTACGCTTCGAAGACGATTCGCACCTCCTCGACGTCGGATGCGGCACGGGCCGCGTGCTGGCCTACTTCCTGGAGGCGCGCCTGCCCGGCCGCGCGACGGGCATCGAACTCGATCCTGAAATAGCCGCGTTCACCGCATCGTGGACCGTTTCCTTCGAAAACGTCGACGTCATCGAAGGAAACGCGCTTGAGATTTCGCTGGCCTCCTACAGCCACCTCTATCTTTTCAACCCCTTCGACACGAACCTGCTCGAGCGGTTCATCATGAAAATCGAACAGGACGCCGCACGGGAAATGACCGTGGTCCACATGTCGGACAACGGCGAGACGTATTCCTATATAGGACGCACGGGCTGGAGCCTCATGCGCGAAGGCGAATTCCATTCGTACCGCACCGCCTCGGGACGATCGTTTCACGTCTACGACCACCCGCAGCATTTCTCGATCTGGCACTACGACCCTGCGGCCTGACCCCGCCCGCACGACGCCGCCTGCCTATGAAAATCGCCTTCGACCTCGAAAAATCGTAGAAACGCGCGCGAATCGCGCTGGTTTTGAGCACCTGCGCGAAAAATCCGGTACTATAGCGCGCGTTGGTAGAGGCGCGCCTTTCATCAGTAGCCCCTTCCGGCGCCGGGGCGGCGCGGGGCGAAAGGGAACGGCGCCGAAGGACAAGCGATGCCCCGTCGTTCGATCCTGGGGCGTAGCGGAATACGCTGCGCACTGTCGCATTATGCGGAGAGCTGCCATGGTCGAGAGCCAAATCCAGGGGCTTGCTTTATGCCCCTTTGACGCCCAACCATGTCCCAAAGCTTGACGCAGAAAGGAAGGGACGTGGAATTCGTCAACTCAGCCTGGGCCCTCGCTCCGGCACTCATCGCCATCATCTTGGCGCTCGTCACCAAAGAGGTGTACGTATCCCTGTTCGTCGGCATCGTCGTGGGCGGCCTGCTTGTCGCGGCCTTCAATCCCGTGACCACACTCGACACCATCGTCGGCGAAGGCATCGTGCCCGCCGTCGCCGATAACGCCGGCATCTTCATCTTCCTCGTCGTATTGGGCATGCTCGTCGCGCTCGTCAACAGCGCAGGCGGCGCCGCCGCATTCGGCCGCTGGGCCGGCACCCACGTGAAATCGCGCGTGGGCGTGCAGGTAGCATCCTTCATCCTGGGCTGCTTGATCTTCGTCGACGACTACTTCAACTGCCTCACCGTGGGATCGGTCATGCGCCCGCTCACCGACAGCAAAAACGTCTCGCGCGCCAAGTTGGCTTTCATCATCGATGCCACCGCCGCTCCCATCTGCATGATCGCGCCGGTTTCTTCCTGGGCCGCCGCCGTCTCCGGCGTCGCGCAGGACCTGGGCGTCAACGGCATCGAGCTGTTCATCCAGGCCATTCCGTTCAACTTCTATTCGCTGCTCATGATCGTGTTCGTGATCGGCCTCATCTTCCTGAACTTCGACTACGGCCCGATGGCCAAGGCCGAACTCGAGGCCTACCGCGACGGCAAGCTCGGCGCGCTCGAGCAGGACAAGCCCGTCGGAAACCCCCGTGCAAGCCTTTGGGACATGCTGCTCCCCATCATCGTGCTGATCGTCTGCTGCATCGGCGCCATGCTCTACGTGGGCGGCTTCTTCGGCGGCGACGCCAACGGCAACGTCATCGAAGCCTTCGGCAACACCGACGCCTTCACCGCCCTGCCTTGGGGTTCGCTTATCGCCGTCACCTTCACGTTCCTGTACCTGATCGCGCGCCGCATCCACACGCTTAAAACCGCATCCGAGGCGTTCGTGGCCGGCTTCAACGCCATGGTTCCCGCCATCCTGGTGCTCACCTTCGCCGTTTCCCTGAAGAACATGACCGGCCTGCTGGGCGCCGACGTCTTCGTCGCCGGCCTGGTCGAGGGCGCCGCCCCCGGCCTCTTCAACATGCTGCCCGCCGTGATCTTCCTGGTCGCCGTGTTCCTGGGCTTCTCCACGGGCACGAGCTGGGGCACCTTCGGCATCCTGATCCCGATCGTCATGCCGATCTTCGCCAACGACCCCACCCTGCTGATTATCGGCATCTCCGCCTGTCTCGCGGGCGCCGTCGCCGGCGACCACTGCTCGCCCATCTCCGACACCACGGTCATGTCATCCGCAGGCGCCAACATGCTGCATGTGAACCACGTGTCTACGCAGCTGCCCTACGTCATCACCATGGCTTGCGTCTCCTTCGTGATGTTCGTCATCGCAGGCTTCGTGCAGAACGCCTTCATCTGCCTGCCGATCGGCGTCGCCCTCACCATCGGCACGCTGCTGGTGTTGAAGAAGACCGTCGGCAAGAGCGTCAAAGACCTCGAGCCCTACAAGGGCGAGCAGGTCGAGGCCTAACGCCTCTCCGCAGACTCCCGTCGCCCATGCGACGACATACGAAGGAAGCCCGCGCATGCGGGCTTCCTTCGTATCGGCCCCCTTTCCGCAGCAACGGCGAAGGGGCCTTCCTCTCGACACGAATCAAGAACGGATAGACGTCTGCGAATGCGCGTCGCGCTGCCGGAATCAACAGTTTCATACGATGCGCCGACGCCCGCCTTGGAGGACAATGGCGCCAGACGCAAGGAAGGAGCAACCATGATTCCCACCCAGCACTGCCGCCTGGGCAGCCCCATCACGTTCGAAGGCTACGCCACCGATTACGACAAACGGATCGTAGCCATGGAATTCTCCATGGACAAGGGGACCACCTGGACACGCTACGAGACCGAAGGCGCCTCCTCCGACAAGCTCGTGCACTGGAAGTTCGCTTACACGCCCGAACAAGAAGGCACCTACACCCTGCTCGTGCGCTCTGTCAACGAAAACGGCGCCTGCTCGCCCGAGCCCGACGCCGTCACGCTCGTGGTATCGAACGATTTTCAGGAGTCGTAGCGCTTACGGCATACGACTCGATGCGGTCGATCATCTCCTGGCGCGAATGGACCCCCATCTTGCGATAGATGTGATAGATATGGGAGTTCACCGTCGAAAGCGACACGCCCAAATCGTCGGCCACGCGCTGGGACGAACGCCCCTTGGCCACCATGGCCATGACTTCAGCCTCGCGCTCCGAAAGCCCCGAGCCCGCCGCCGCGAGCCAGCACTGGTCCTTGAACGGCGTCGCGTGCATGCGGCGGCACGACTTGGCCAGCACGCCCGTGCAATGCGCGTCGGTGAACACGAACGCGAACACGAAGGCGCACGCCATGCCCATGACCGCCACGCCGAACGACGTCCACGTATCGCCCAGCCCCAGGCCGACGCCGCTTACCACGATGCCCGTCACCACGGCGCCCGCCCAGACGGCGCGGGTCAGCGCGAACAGCAGCACGCCGTCAATCGCCAGGGCCGACACCATTTCGAACAGCACCATCATCATCACGGCCTCGAAACAGAACGCCCCCATGTCCAGAACCACATGGGCCGTCCAGTTGCCCTCGATGATGAACGGAATGGCGAGCACCACGGCCAACACCAAAAGAAACGACGCGCGATACACCGCCGAGACGAAACGCATGCTGCGCTGGGCGAACACGACCACCAGCCACACGCCGAACACGCAGCGAAGCAGAATGCCCGCCAGATTGCCCGCACCTGCGAAAAACATGGCCTGCGCGCCGCCCAACAGCACGTTGCGACACAGCTCGATTATCGCCACCACGAAAAACAGGCACAGGCAGAAACGAATCAGCACGTCGCGATCGGAGCGGTCTAGCTCGCGAAAGCCGCGCCGCTGTTCGGGCACCGCGGCGCGGGCGCGGGCGGCGTCGAACACATCGCTGCGCGGAAGCATGAGCACCGAAGCCAGCGGCAGAAGCGAGCACGCCGCCACGATGGCCCACGTTCCCTGTTGCCCCGCCAACACGGTGTTCGCCAGCGGATACGTCAGCACGGCCGCAAGCACCAGGCTCGCGATAAGTCCCGCCCATTCACGGCGCGCCCAGAACACGGCCAGCCATGCCACGGGCAGAAACGCGAACCCCGCGCCGAGGCCCGCCGCCGCGATCGTCAGCAGCAAGGCGGACGCGTCGGGAAACAGCACGCTCGCAGGCCCCAACGCGCTCGAAACACACGCCGCCGCCGCAATCGCGACCATGGTCGCGTTCCTACCCACGCGCAGCGGCATGCGCCGGTGCACGAAGCAAAACAGCACGAGCAGCGCACACGTAGCCGCCGCCGACACCCACCGCAGATCGAGGAACGGATCGGCGTACGTCACCGGATCCGGCAGCGCGAAGCACAGAACCGTCCATGATTGGCATATCGCGAACCCGATCGCATGAAGCCACGACAGCTTCGAAAACTCCTCTTTCGCCAATGCGACGCCGCGCTCCATAAGACGCGCGCCGTCTTGAGCGGAAACGGCCTCGTCCCCTCGCATGCAAGACGTCCTTCCGTATCGTCAAAAACTACTGAAACGTATCATAACACCGCTTTTGACCTGCGGTTACAAATGATTATGCGATTCATGAGTTCCTGTCGATGACAAGACGGACCGCATCGTATAGCGTGCGTGAAAAGAGGGTCGCACAGGAGAGGGCGCCCTCAGGGGAACCAATGAAAGGAGGGGCCATGAAGAAACGCACGTTAGCCCTCGTCGGCATTATCTCAGGCGTGTTCGCGCTTTCGACGTGCCTGTGGGCGTGCGCACCTCAACAGAGCTCGCCGGAAGAAAGGACCGAAGCGCAGCAGACCGAGGCGACGACCGACGAAGCCAAGCGCATCCAGACGCTGCAGGGCGCCGAGAAGAACGAGGCGGCCAACGCCTACTACGCTCCCGTCGTCACTGAGAAAGAAGACGGCACGCGCGTCCAGATGATCCCGAACGACCCGTACATGTGGAACACCGCCGTCCTGGGAGGCGACCAGCGCGGCTGCGAAGCCGAGGGATGCCACGCCTCGATCATCGACGCGACGCAGCTTCTGCCCGCCACGCATCCCAAACTGTGGAATCCGTACAACGTCGACGCCACCACCAAGTTCTGCTACATGTGCCATTCAAAGGCGCTGTTCCTCCAGGACAGCATGCATGCCATCCACATGAATAGCGACGAATTCGACGGCAACTGCGATTCCTGCCACTACATCAATCCCAAGACCGGCGAATACCAGCTTTGGGACCTCGTGAAGTACGACACCGCCTACATGGGCGTCGCCTCCGTGCCTAACGTCGAGGGCGACTTCAGCTTCACGCAGGACTCCATCACCCCGACCGACCAGCTGTTCTACTACTGGGAGAATGCCGACCACAAAGGCATCACACCCGACAACGACACCTCTCAGGAAGCCTACGATTCTTGGGAGATCAAGGTCACCGGCGCCGTGAATAACGAGTTCACCTTCAAGCTCGCCGACTTCGAAGACCAGATGGTCGAACGCGTCATGAAGCTCGACTGCCAGACCAACCCGCCGGGCGGCGCCTATATCATGAACGCCGAAGTGAAAGGCATCCCGCTGTCTGCGATCATGGAGAAGGCCGGCGTCGACCCCGCGTCGTACAACGCCCTGCACTCCATCGCCGATGACGGCTGGGACATCTATCCCCTGCCCCAGGAATACGTCGAGTCCTACAAAGACGACATCCTGCTTGTGACCGAGATCAACGGCGAGAAGCTTGGCATGCTGCAGGGCTATCCCGTTCAGCTGTGGACTCCCACCTTAGGCGGCGCCCACTACACCAAGCGCCTCGTGGAGCTGAAGTTCTCGCAGGACGAGAAGGCCCCCGTGTACTACAAGGGCTTTACCAACCCCAAGACCGGCGAGATGTTCAATAAGCCCAACACAGCCGTGTTCGACTACGCCAACGGAACCATCTTCCCCGCCGGCGAGCCGATTGAATTCGAAGGCTTCGCAGACGCCTACGAAGTTCCCGTGGCCGCCGTCGAAGTCTCGCTCGACAAGGGCGCCACGTGGACGCGCTACGACCTCGGCGAAACCGACGTCATGCGCTGGGTGAACTGGAAGTTCGTCTACACGCCCGAA
Organism: Slackia sp.; assembly: GCA_029266945.1. GTDB lineage: Bacteria > Actinomycetota > Coriobacteriia > Coriobacteriales > Eggerthellaceae > Slackia. The sequence goes on from JARIED010000016.1 coordinate 28,799, forward strand.
AAGCCCGGCTCGTACCTGCTTAAAGTCCGCGCCATCGGCGCAGACGGCAGCGTGAGCACCGATCCTTCCCAGCTGTTCTTCAACGTCGAATAAAGAAAGGGGGAGCCATGAAAAACATCGGAGTCAAAGTAGTCAGCGCCGCAACCGGAATCACGCTGCTCGCCCCTGCCATCGCCGTGGCGTCTACGGCGCCCACCGACGCGACAGCCGTCGATACCGATGCAACGCAAACATGGACCCACGTCGACGCCTCCCATCCCTCCGATGAGAGATCCGTGGCGAACGTCCAGGGCGACTTCGAATACTCCCAAGCCGTCCTCACCCCGAACGAGAAGATCGCGGCCGTATTCAACCGCGGCGCCGCAGCCCTGTGCAATGCAGCCACCGAACTCTC
>JARIED010000009.1 GCA_029266945.1 Slackia sp.
TCTGTTTATCTGGGGATATACTGAAATAACTCGTGCACAGGACGGCGCGCCCCGTCTCATTTTCTGCACAGTTTCCCCTCCAGCACTATAAGCACTATCTCATGCGGCAACCGAAACGGATGCGTGGCGCGGCGCTTTGCCATGAAGGAGAAACGCATGGATGACATCAAGAAAGACACTCAGGTCGTAAGCCCGCCCGAAGAGCAGATGGCAGGCATGGTTCCCGCGGACGTTCGTACGCAGCGGTCCTATAAATCGGAGCGCGCGCACCGCGTCGCGGAAAAGGTGAAGGGCATTCCCTCCTCTGCGAAGAAGGCCGCCAAAAAGACGATCGACGACGTCGCGATGACGCCGTTCCTTCGCAAGATCTCGTTCTTTTCGAGCGGCGGATCGTTTTTGGACGGTTATGTCCTCTCGCTGATCGGCGTCGCATTGACCCAGATCGTTCCCCTGTTCGATCTGACAGCGGCCGAAAGCGCCGCGATCGGCGCATCGGTCATGCTCGGTATTTTCTTCGGCACCGTGTTCGGCGGATACCTGACCGATGCGATCGGCCGAAAGAAGATGTTCACGATTGACATTATCGCCATTGCGGTCTTTTCGATCCTGAGCGTCTTCGCCACGACTCCTCTTCAGCTTGTTCTGGCCCGATTCTTCATCGGCGTGTTCGTCGGCGCGGATTATCCGATCGCGACGTCGCTTATCGCGGAATTCACGCCCAAGAAGCACCGCTCCGTCTCCATGGGCATGGTTTCGGCGGCGTGGTATTTGGGCGCGACCGTCGCTGCTGTGGTGGGCTATTGCCTCTACGGCGTCGAAGACGGATGGAAATGGATGCTCGGCAGTGCGGTTGTTCCGTGTGTCATCCTGTTGATCGGCCGCCACGACATTCCTGAATCGCCGATGTGGCTCTCTCAGAAGGGACGTATCGAAGAGGCGGAAGAGGTCGTGCATCGCGTATTCGGTCCCGACGTCGAACTGGAGCCCGAGGCGGTGACGCAGAAGACGTCGCTCGGCACGCTGCTCAAGTCCGGCTACATGAAGCGCATGGTGTTCCTGGGCATCTTCATCCTGTGCCAGGTCGTTCCGATGTATGCCATCTATACGTTCGGTCCCGACATCATGTCGGCGTTCGGCCTGGGCGAGGGCCACGAGGCCATTCTGGGCGAAAGCGCCGTCAGCCTCTTCTTCCTGGTCGGCAGCATCCCCGCGATGTTCTGGCTTAATTCCATGGGACGCCGCAAGCTGTTGCTGATCAGCCTTGCCATGATGGCGATCGGCCTGCTCATCTTGGGCTTTTGGCCGACGGCGCCCATCTGGGTCGTCATTGTCGCATTTGGTTTGTACGCGTTTTTCAGCGGCGGCCCGGGCATCCTGCAGTGGCTCTATCCTAACGAGCTGTTCCCGACCGAGGTCCGCGCGTCCGCGGTGGGCATCGCCATTGCATTCAGTCGCGTCGGAACCATCTTGGCCACGTATGCTACGCCGATTTTCCTCGAGGCATACGGCATCGGCCCCACCATGCTGGTGGCCGCCGGTCTGGTCGTGTTCGGCTGGGTGCTGTCGCTTGTGATGGCTCCTGAGACCAAGGGCAAATCGCTTGCGGAGACGAGTGCGATCGAAGACGTGCCTGCCGTTCGTCAGAAGCCGACTGCTTAAGGCCGCATGATTCTATCGGCGCTTCGGCGTCTGAGAAGGCGTGCTGCGCATTGAACGCGCAGCACGCCTTCGTGTTTTTTTGGGTAACAAAACCCGTGACGATGTGTGATATGCCCTGAAACGGGCTTATATAAGCGCGTATGACACGACGTATTCGTATTCTTCTATCCGTTATGGCATGAAATAGATGAGAACTGTCTGGGGCGTTCTGAAGGCTTCGCGGCGTTCGTCGCGTGCTGATGTTCGGCATGGAGCGGCGGGCATCCGTTTCGCCATCCGAGAAAGGCGGCACGTGAAAGCTGCGGAGGCGCCGCTTTGCGGGATGCCTTCGACAGGCGGGGCGCGAAGGCATCCCGTTCGAAAGCGGGCATAAGAAAAGGCACCCCGTAGGGTGCCTTTCGAAAATACTGCAAGAAGGAGTTACTTGCCCTGCCAGTGCGGAGCGCGCTTCTCGACGAAAGCAGCGGGGCCCTCGATGCCGTCGGCGGTCTTCTCCAGGAAGCGGTATGCAGCGTCGCTGTAGCGCATAGCGTCTTCCTCGGACATCTGGGAGGCAGCGTGGACGATGTACTTGGTCCACTTGAGGGCGAGGGGAGCATTCTTCAGGCACTCTTCAGCGAGCTCGATGGCCTTGTCGAGAACTTCCTCAGCCGGGACGACGTAGTTGATCAGGCCGAGTTCCTTGGCCTCGGGGGCCTTGATCTTCTTACCGGTGAGCAGGAGCTCCATGCAGTCCTTGCGATTGATGTCGCGAGCGAGGCGAACCAGACCGCCGGTGGAAGCGATGATGCCCAGGCCGACCTCGGTGCAGCCGAACTTGGCGTTCTCGGCAGCGACGACCATGTCGCAGGAGACGGCGATCTCCATGCCGCCGCCAGCGGCGGAGCCGTTGCAGGCAGCGATGACGGGCTTGGAGCAGAGACGTGCGGTCAGGCCGCCGAAGCCGTGCTCGGTGACGGTCTGGCACTCGCCGCCCTCAGAGAGCTCGGAGAGGTCCTCGCCGGCGCAGAAGACTTTGCCGGTGCCGGTGACGATGATTGCGCGAACCGCAGGGTCGAGCTCGGCGTTGTTCATGATGTTTTCCATGGCCTTGGACGTAGCGCCGTTGAGAGCGTTAGCAACCTCGGGACGGTTGATGCGGATAATCAGAAGACCATCTTCGCGAAGCTCGGATACGACCGTGTCGGTTCCATAGTAATCTGCCATTTTTCCTCCTTGAGTCTTGCTCATCAGGTTCGGTCGGTCGAAGCGCGGCTGTCGGCGCACGGCGCCTTGATGCTTCGGCCACTGGTTCAAGGTTACGCACTCGCCAAGGTTTCGCCTATCGCCTGGATTGCAGTATTCAGAAGAAGCAAAACGGTGAGAATATCGCAGAATTACGGGTATCGGAGCGCATTCGTTCTTTGAATATGCATATATTGTGTATATTTGCGATAATAAGGGAATGGAGCGGCTTTGTTTCATAAAAGACCAGATGAAATAAGCTATTGAAAAATCGTGCTCATCAATCGACTGTTCAGCAATCCCCAAAACATGCTCACGAAAAAATGAGTAGAAGCTCTGAATCTGCTCTTTCTATGCATATTGAGCAGCTATTGTTTTTCAATGTCGCCCCTTGCGTTTGCTCGCCTTTTTCGCAAGGTCTAGCGCCGGCGCGTCGTCCGGGCGCATGCCGGCGCTAGACTGCTTCGGGGCATCGCGGCGCGCCCGCGAGGCGTGCGAAGCTCCTCGTTTCCCAGTTACGAAGCCGTTTTCTGCACGCGTGCGGGCAGGGTGCGGGCTGCGCGGCCCATCTCGTTCGTTTTGCCGCGCCGCAATGCCCTCTTTAGCTCCACGGGTCGCTTTGGAAGAGCGGCTCGGGCTCGGGGCGGCGGTCCGAATAAGGGTCGTATCCGTCGTCATCTTCCGCTTCGGCGCGGAAGAATTCGGCATTTGCCGCCGTCTTCATCGCATCCGAGGCGTCGTGCGCGGCGGCTTCGGCGGTCAAGCGGTCGGTCGGCTGCGCGCCGCGGACGTTGAGCAAAGTCTCGATGTACGCGATCGGCGCGACGCGCACCGCGCCGCAGAACGCGAACGCGTACGGGGTGACGAGTCCCGGTTTAGGGGCGATCATGGTTACGGTGATGTCCGCCTTGATGCAGGGCCGCGCCGCCTTGCCCGTCTGGGCGTTCATGCCGCTGGGCACATCGGCGGCCACGATACGCAGGCCGCGCGAGCGCTCGGCGCAGGCGGCTTCGATCCAGCCGTCGAAGGGCTTGCGTACCGTATCGTGCTCGAAGCCTGTGCCGAGCAGGGCGTCGACCGCCACCTGGGCGCCTGCGAGCACGGCGCCGAGCGACGAGGGGTCGGGGTTCGCGACGATGCGCGCATGCGGATGGCGCGCGAGCGCGGCCTGCGCCTCCAGGGCGGTTTCGCGGGCGGGGTGGGCGTTCAGGCGTTCGGGAGGGGTTGCGCAGACCACATCGACGCCGAACCCTTCTTCGGCAAGCACGCGCGCGGCGACCCATCCGTCTCCGCCGTTGTTGCCGTTGCCGCAGAGAACGGCGATGCGGCAATCGGCGCCGCATCCCGCCGTCTCGGCTGCACGGCGCGCCTCGCGCGCAAGGGCGATTCCTGCGCGGTGCATAAGCGTGGCGAGCGATGTGCCGCGGCGCTCGATTTCGCGTTCGAGCTCGACGACGCGCTCCACGTCGAGCACGGGCGGCTCGAAGGGCCGCAGATGCTCGGGCAGCGCGGCGGCGTAGGCCTTCGTCAGCGATTCGACGCTTTCTTTTGCGTTCGCGGGGCTGGTTGAGGGCAGGACGGCGCAGGGCTTGCCGAAGCGCTTCTCGCCCAGCCGAGCATACAGATCGCCCGCTTTCGCGCCCGTGGCGAAGACGGCCTCGATATCGGCGGCGGAGAAGATGCGCTCCAGGTCGTTCGGCTCGGCGTTGCGGATGCTCGCGTCGCTTGCCCCTTCGATATCGCACGACGCGACCACGTCCCAGAGCGCGATATGCCGCCGCAGCAGCAGGTCGCGCTTGTCTTCGATTGCGGCAGGGACGGGTTCGTCGAATATGGCGGCCAGCACCTGCCAGAACCGATTGCGCGGATGCCCGTAGAAAAAGCCCTCTTCGCGGCTTTTAGGAGAAGGGATGCTGCCGAGCACGAGAACCCGGCTGTTGCGGTCGAAAACGGGATCGATCGTATGGATGACGTGCTCTGACATGGGGCTCCTTCGGTTTCGTGCGTTCGGTCGTGCAGGGGAAGGCGGCGCGCCGCCAAGGTCGCCTCGCGGCTATTCCACGAAGCCGAAGACGTCTTCGGCCTGCTGGCGGGTTTTGGGATTCATGGCATGCGAAGGGTCGTGATAGCCGACCTGGATCGCGACGGCCACACCGAATTCCTCGGAATTCATCAGGCCCTTTTCGGCCAGCAGGGCGTTCACCTTTTCGTAGCTCATGCCTTCGACGGGCGTGGCGTCGACGCCGAGCAGCGCGCATGCGGTCAGCATGTTGGCGAGCGCGATGTAGCACTGTCGGCACGACCACTCGAACATCAGGCGCGGGTCGTCGGCGACGCCCAGGTCGTTTTTCTGGAACGAGGCGAACATCGCCTGGCGCTGCTCCATGTTCTCGGGCACGGCGTGCTGCACGTCGGCCATCATGTGGCGGACGTGAGCGCTTTCGGGTTCCATGTGCTTGCGCGCCAGGATGATTACGGTATAGGGGGCGTTGCGCTTCATGCCCCACGCGCGCTCGAGCAGCTCGTCGTTCAGCGCCGCCGACTTCCTCACCACCAGGAATTTCCACGGTTCGAGGCCGAACGAACTGGGGGACAGCCGCGCCGCTTCGCAGATGGTTCGCATGTCGCGCTCGGAGACGCCGCGCTCGGGGTCGTAGCGTTTGCAGGCGAAACGGGTGGCGAACGCGGTCTCGATCGTTTCGTTCAGGGGGGTTGTCAAGGCCATGGGGCTCCTCCTTTCGACGGCGCGGGGGCGCCGATTCGTGGCAGATGCTTCCATAATAGACCGTCGGCGTGAAGACCGTGCGGTTTTATGGATTGCCTACGCCGCTCGGCCGCGTCGGAGGTCCGAATTTCTTCGTTTTTGCTCTTGACCCTCACGTCGCGTGATGGCCTAGACTGCGAAGCGTCGATGCGGATAACGCTTCCGGTTCGCGGCCGCGGCGGTATCGACGTCGGTTCGGATCGAAGCAAGGAATGCGGCGAAGCGGCAAGGAGGATGCGATGGACTACGCCGTTAAGGAATTCGCGGCGCTTTCGGGGGTCAGCGTGCGTACGCTTCATTACTACGAAGAGATGGGTCTGCTGGCCCCGCGCAGGCTGTCGAACGGCTATCGCGTCTACGACGCCGAAGATGCAGCCCGTCTGCAGCAGGTTCTGCTGTATCGCGACGCCGGCATGGCGCTTGCGGACATCAGGGCGCTGCTCGACGACCCGTCGTTCGACGTCCGCGCCGCGTTGCGGGAACATCGCGATCGGCTCGCGCAGCGGATCGAGCAGGCCGAGGCTATGATGCGCTCGGTCGAGCGGGCGCTTGCGAGCCTGAAGCAAGGAGGGACTATGGAAGACAGGGAATGTTTCGAGGGCATGAAGCGCCTCGCGGTCGAGGAGAACGAGCGGCTTTATGGCGAAGAGGCGCGTGCGACATACGGCGATGCGGCGATCGACGCGTCGAACGAGAAGGTGCTCGCGATGGACGAGGCGCGTTGGGACTCGGCGGAAAGCCTGGCCGAGGCCATTCTGGATAAGCTCGCCGAAGCCGCGGGCGCGCGAGATACGTGCGGCGCCGCGGCGCGCGAGCTGTGCGCGATGCATGAGGCGTGGCTCAAGATGTATTGGCCCGACGGCATGTACACGCGCGAGGCCCATGCCGCGCTGGCCGAGGCCTACGTGGCCGACGAGCGCTTCCGCTCGTATTACGATGCGCGCGTCGAGGGCGGCGCGCGGTTTCTGCGCGACGCTTTGAAGGCGTATTGCGCGCAATAGCGGCATCGGGCCCAATGCATGGAAAAGCCTCCGCTCGAACGTTGTCGAGCGGAGGCTTTCGGGCGTGTCGGCCGGCTTGGACTTTACGCCGATGCGGCGAGGCGAGCCGTCTGCAGCGCGAAAAGTTCGTCGATGTCCACGTCCTCGAGCGTGAGGACCGTCGCATCGGCGGTTTCGCGGAGCTGCTCCACGGTACCCGAGGTGTCGCGGTCGTAGACTCCCACGGTTTTGAACCCCGCCTTCTTCATGGTGCGCAGCGCATAGATCGCGTCATCGAAGCACCAGGTCAGCTCAGGGACGGCTTTCATCGACTTGGCGGCTGCGTCATAGATTCTGCGCTCTCGCTTGGACGCCTTCACGTCTTCGGTGGAGAAAACCGAGGTGAAGGCGCCCAGAAGGCCCGTGCGTCCCAGGCCCGCTTCCAGGTAGGCGTGCGGGCTCGACGACGCGATCGCGCAGGGAATGCCGCGTCGGCGCACCTCCTCGATCAACGCGCCCGCGCCGGGCGTCATTTCCGCGCGTTCGCTGTAATAGCTCATGAAATACTCGTCGATTTCGGCTTCGAGCGCGGTGGGAGAGGCGCCCACGCCGAATGTCTCGTGGAGAAAGACCGCCTCTTCGGGCATGGTCATGGCGCACAGCGCTTCGCGCATGGCGGAGTCGATGCGTCCGCCGACGCGCGCGGCGAACGTGTCTTCCATGGAGAGCCATGCATCCATCGTGTCGAGCAGCGTTCCGTCGCAGTCGAAGATGAGTCCGACGCCTGCCAAAGAAGGTCGCATCGTCGCCCCTTTCGTCCGTGATGTCGCGCGGGCGCGAGGCCCGCGATTCGTTTCCGTCACCAGGGCATGGTAATGAGGCGATGACATGCTTTCGTCAAGCGAATGCGAAATCAAGGCGAAGGAGGCGGCGAAGGCGGGGCCGCGTGCGACGTCCTCTTCGCGCACGGGTTGTTTTATACGTCGCCGCCCGCAGGACCTGCGGGATAGGTGTCGTCGGCGACGGTCTCCTTGGGAAGGCAGAGGTTCAGCGCCACGCCGATGATGGCGCTCGTCGCCATGCCAGGCAGTTCGTAGACGCCCATGGGAATCTTGATGCCAGCGGTCTCCATGCCGACGCCCACCACCAGGACGGCGGAGACGATCATGAGGTTGCGCGCCTTGCTGAAGTCGACGCGGTTGCTGACCAGCATGCGAAGGCCGTTGGAGGCGATCAGACCGAACAGCAGCAGGCTCACGCCGCCCATGACCGAGGTGGGGATGGAGTTGATAAGCGCTTCGATTTTGGGGCAGAAACCGCCTACGAGCAGCGCGATTCCGCCCGCATACCAGAAGATCTGCGTGGAATAGACGCGCGTGGCGCTCATGACGCCGATGTTTTCCGCATAGGTGGTGGTAGGGGTGCCGCCCAGGAAGCCCGAAAGCATCGTGGACAGGCCGTCGCCCAGAAGCGAGCGGGGCAGCATGTCGTTGTAGTTCTTGCCGACCACTTCGCCCACTACGAGCAGGTGTCCGATATGTTCGATGATGATTACGATCGCGACGGGTGCGATTAAGATGATGGCTCCCAGGTCGAACGTCGGCGCCGTCAGGGTGGGAAGGCCGACCCACGCAGCGTCGATCACGGGCTGGAAATCGACCAGGCCGACGAAGCAGGAGGCGATGTAGCCGGTAGTCACGCCGATCAGCACGGGGATGGTGGACCAGAACCCGTGGAAGCAGGTGGAGAACACGATCGATACCGCAAGCGTGAGCGCCGCCACGGCGAAGCCTTCGTAATTGAACGGCGCGCCCGCGTCGTAGCCGCCGTTGAAAAAGGCCATCTTGATGGCCGTGGCCGACAGGCCCAGGCCGATGACCACGATAACCGGTGCGACGACAGGTGCGGGCAGGATCGTGTCGAGCCATTTGGTCCCCGCGATCTTGATGATGCCCGCCACGGCTACATACACCAGGCCCGTCACGATGAGAGCGCCGCCGACGGCGCCGACGCCTTGGCTTTGCGCCACCATCGCGATAGGCGTGATGAATGCGAACGACGAGCCCAGGTAGCTGGGGATTTTCCCTTTCGTGACCAGGAGGTAGAGGATCGTGCCGATGCCCGAGCACATGATGGCCAGCGACGGCGAGAGGCCGGTGAGAAACGGCACGAGCACCGTGGCGCCGAACATGCTCATGAAGTGCTGGATGCCCAGGGGAATCGCCTTTGCGACGGGCACGCGGTCGTCCACCCCGATGATGGGGCGTTCTTCTGCCATTGCGTTCCTTTCGTTCGAGCTGCATGGCCTCGGCGGCGATGCAGCGAGTGGTCTATGCGCGCCAATAATACAGTACTTTGCTGCGATAAAGCGCACGCGACGGCGAATATCGCGTTTGGAAAGAGGTTTTCGAGCGAAGTCCGCTTGCCGCCGCTTCTGCTCGTTTTCCCGCCGTCGTCGGCCTAAAACGGCCGTCGGTCGCGATTCTTGCTTTCATGCGGAAAGGCGGAGAAGACATTGCGTAGTATGCAATAAAGCGATGCATGCGACGGACGCATGGGCATCGCCGCCGCGCGAAGAGAGAGTCGCGTAGGCATTGGGCCGCGGCCTTGCGCCGCGACTTCGAGGGGAGTTCTTAGATGGTTGATTCTGCGGATACGACGCGTGAGGTCCGTTCTTCCGGCTCTGGTCGCCGACTGACGGCCGAAGAGGCCGAATTCTTGAAGCGCTGCTTGCTCGAGACCGAGCCTGTCGTGGTTGCCGGCGAAGCAGCACCGCGCAAGACGCCCCCCATGGGCGTTCCTCACCTTCCTCGTCCGAAGCGCGCCTCTCGCTGATGCAGGCTCGGCGCGTCCCGCGTTTCGTGCCGTATAATCGGCATCGAATAACGGTCGTGCGCGACGAGTCAGCGAGGTGGCATATGACGGCGAGTTTTCCTTTCGAATTGGACGCGTCGGCGAAACGCAGAGCGTTTCCCGATGTAGACGACGAATCCGAAGGCCGTGTGTTCGGCCTGGTGGAAAGCGGTATCGCGCTTCCTGAGGGAGGCGCGTTCTATCTGGTCGAATTCGATTCGCCCGTGCTTTCCCGCGCGAGGATCTTGGCATACGTCGACAAGTACGGCCGCGTGTTCGAGACGAGCGAGCCGCTGCTCATTCCGCCTGCCCGCTTTCCTGATTTCAAGGCGTTTTCCCAAGAAGGAACAGCGCGCGAGCGCGGCTATCTGGCGGTCGTTTCGCGTATCGGCGAAGAGACGGCGGTCGGTTCCTATTCGTGCAAGGATCCAGGCGGAAACGAGCGCTACCGCGTCGAGGGCGTCGTGGGTGCGCGTGTGTTTTCGGCGCCGCTTCCCGGTCCCTGGGAGATATACGACGACTTCATCGGCAAGGCGTATTTCCGTTTCGTCGGGCTTGTGCGCGACCGGGCCGCATCGAAGCCTTTCGACCTGGGCGCGGTGTTCGCGCGCTTCGACACGACCGACTTGTTCGACGCGGTGAACAGGGAAATCCTCGAAGTCGAGTCGCCGCTGGGCGACGCGTCCTCGGTGTGCGATGTCGAGCGCTATCTGGCCGTGCTGCTGCGCGATTCCGGTATCGTGGGCAAGACGCGTGAAGACACGGCCGTCGAGATGGCCGACGGACAGCCCTGCATTCCTGCCGTGCGTCTGCTGCGCACGGCGTTCTACGCCAATACCTATTACGTCGATTTCTATTACGCCGACGAATCGGGCGTTGTCGTCGAGAACGGCGGGCTTTCCATGTGCGCCGAAACGGCCGAGGCGCGCTTCGCGTTTCTGCGCGCCGAAGCGGCCCTGAACAGGTTCTTGCTGCTGACGGAATATCTCGAGCAGCATTTCGAGGGCGGCTCGCGTGCAGCCGACGAGGCGCTGTGCAGCGTCGCCGACATGTGGCTGTGCGACCGCATCTGCGCTCAGGCGCGCGACCCTCAAGAGGCTCCGCTTCTGGCGAGTAAATGGGATAAGCATCTCGCTTTCGCGCGCGCGTGCGAATTGCTGCGTCTGCCGTATCGCATCGGCTACGAGTTCTATAGCGACGAGGCCGGCGCTTCTTTCGGGGTGAACGTGTTCTGCCCGCCCGCCGATGTCATGGCGCTCACCGTATGGGACGAGGCGTCGGGGTGCTATATGAAGCGCGACCAGGCCGCTCGCAACGGCGATGCGGCCCGCTACGCCGCGCATGCCGCCATCTTGTTCGCCGCGCAGGCGTTTTCGGTGTCGTCCGATATCGAACGCGTTTATCTGAACTGTCGACGCGACGGCGGCGGCGAGGTCGTGGCGGCGGGCGTGTTCGAGCGTGCGGCGTTCTGCGCGGCCTTCGCGGCCGATGCCGAGCGGGCCTTCGCCGAGCCGTTCGCTTTGCTTCGAGAGCTCGGCATTGCGTTCGACCTGGGAGAATCGTTTGCACTGCAGCCTGTGCCCGCTTGTTTCGAGCGAGGCGAGGGCGCGTTCGCCGAAACGCGCGAGCCGCTGATCCATCGCGATGATGCGCCGTTTTCCGAAGAGGCTCGCGGGCTTGCGGGCGTGGCGGCGCCGTGCGACCTGACCATTTTCGAGGACGGGGTTCGCGCGGGCTACGCCGACGAGGTGGCGGCGGCCCTCGACGCGGGCGTCGCGTCCGCGCTCGAATGCCTGAAAAGCATTCATGACCGAACCGAGAACATCCTCGTGCGCAGGACCTGCGCTGCGCTCATGGACGGTTTCGTGCTGGGCGACCTCGACGAGCATTCGTATCTCGAGGTGAAGCAGGCCTTCGTCGATGCGTACGGGTTCAAGCCCCTCATGGCCCGCGCCACCGCGCTCGTGCGCTCGGACGACGAAGCCCAGGCCATCGCCGTGCTCGAAGAACTGCTGGCGAAGGTCGAGGCAACCGAGGGATTCGCCGATACCGCCCAGACGTGCTACCGCTTCTTCGATAGCTACGAGACGCGCTACATGTATGCGCGCCATTGTTCCGAAGACGCTGCGGGCAGGCGCGTGCTGCCGCTTCCCGATGAGGCGTTTTTGGTCCACGATGCGCTCGCCCAGGTGTACACCACCTCGATCGCGGGCGCCGATGCGGCGCTCGAGCACGCGAACCGCTGCATCGAGTTGGCGCCGGCGCGGGCGTACTCGTATCTGCGCGCCGCCCGCGTCTACTTCATGCGCGCCGAATACGAGCAAGAGATCGCCATGTGCTCCAAGGCGCTCGAAGTAGCGTGGCATCCGGCCGACGCGGGGCTCGCGCTATATTGGATGGCGTATGCCTTCTGGAAGCTCGAGTGCTACGATGCCGCGGCGGCATGCTATCGCCGATGCGCGACGCTGCGTTCGGCGATGGCCGAGCAGGCGATGGTCGAGTTCGAGGAGCTGCTGCAGAGCGTGAAGGGCCTGCAACGCCACACCGAGGAAGAAGAGAACGAGATCTTGCGCAAGGAGGGCGTGGCCGTGGGGGCGCTCGTCGCCAACTGCGAGAGCATGCTCGACATGGCAAAGGCTTCGGCGGATTCGGGATGCAATTCGCTGTGCTGCGTGCTGGCCGCGGCGGCCGCCCGCGTGGTGCGCGACGATGCGCTCATGCCTACCGTCAGGTCGTTTTCGGCGGGCAAGGACAAGCTGATGGCCAGGGGGTAGGGCGTTTCGTTCTATCTGCATCGAAGGGCCCCGAAGACTGTCGCGTCTTCAGGGCCCTTCTTTTCGCGTTGCGCAAGCAGGGTATGGCGTGCGCCGCTACATCTTTTTAACGTTCATGGCGCGCATGGCGTTGAGGATGGCGATGACCGCAACGCCTACGTCGCCGAACACGGCAAGCCACATGTTGGCGATGCCGAGCGCGGCAAGCACGAGGATCAGCACCTTCACGCCGATGGCGAACACGATGTTCTGCCATACGATGGCCATGGTCTTGCGCGCGATGCGGATGGCGTGCGCGATGTTGGACGGCTTGTCGTCCATGAGTACGATGTCGGCGGCCTCGATTGCAGCATCCGACCCCATGGCGCCCATGGCGATGCCGACGTCGGCGCGCGTGAGGACCGGCGCGTCGTTGATGCCGTCGCCTACGAAGGCTAGGTTCTCGCGCGCCGTATCCATGATGCGCTCGACTTCCTCCACCTTGTCGGCGGGCAGCAGCTGCGCGTGCACCTCGTCGACGCCCACTTGGTCTGCGACGGCTTGCGCCACGTCGGCGCGGTCGCCCGTGAGCATGACGCAGCGTTCGACGCCGACTGCGCGCAGGTCGCGTATCGCCTGCGCGGCATCGTCTTTCACCGTGTCGGCGATCACGATGCGGCCGATGAGGCATCCGTCCGCCGCGACGTTCAGGACGGTTCCCGCAAGGTCGCACGCGTCGCATGCGATGCCGTGCGCCGCCATGAGCCGGTCGTTGCCGACGAGCACCGCGCGTCCGTCGATCGTCGCGGAAACGCCGTGCCCCGACTCTTCGGCGGCTTCGCCGATGCGGCTTCGGTCGATGGGCAGCGCGAAGGCGCGCTTGACCGAAGCCGCGATCGGATGGTCGGAAAAGGCCTCGGAATATGCGGCGGTCTCGAGCACGGTATCGGCATCGAAGCCGTCGTATGCATGGACGGCGGTCACGTCGAAGGTGCCGTCGGTCAGCGTGCCGGTCTTGTCGAATACCACGGTGTCCACATGGCTGAGGGCTTCGAGATAGTTCGACCCCTTGACCAGGATGCCGAGCCTCGATGCGCCGCCGATGCCTCCGAAAAACGATAGCGGAACGCTGATCACAAGGGCGCAAGGGCAGCTCACCACAAGGAATGTCAGGCCGCGCAAGATCCAGTCGGACCAGGCGCCCATGCCGAGAAGCGGCGGGATGACGGCGATCGCAAGCGCCGCGAAGGTGACCGCAGGGGTGTAGACGCGCGCGAAGCGGGTGATGAAGTTCTCGGTGCGCGCCTTCTTCTCGCTGGCGTTTTCTACGAGTTCGAGGATGCGGCTCACGGTGGAGGCGCCGAAGGGCTTGAGGGTGCGCACGCGCAGCACGCCCGTCATGTTGATGCAGCCGGAAACGACCTCCGCGCCCGCTTCGACATGGCGAGGCATGGATTCGCCGGTCAGCGCGGCGGTGTCGAGCTGGGACGATCCGTCGACGACCACGCCGTCGATCGGCATGCGCTCGCCGGGCTTGACCACGATGATATCGCCCACGGCCACCTCTTCGGGGCTTGTCTGCACCAGCTCGCCATTGCGTTCGATATTGGCGTAATCGGGGGCGATATCCATCATGGCGGCGATGGATTTGCGGCTTTTACCTACGGCGTAGCTTTGGAAAAGCTCTCCTACCTGGTAGAACAGCATGACAGCCGCGCCTTCGGCCATATGCGGGTCAGAATTGGGGAAGGCGACCATCGCGAATGCGCCTAATGTGGCGATCGACATAAGCAGGCTTTCGTCGAAAGCTTCGCCGCGGCGGGCGTTGCGCCACGCCTTCAGCAAGACGTCGTGGCCCACGATGAGGTAGGGGACCAGGTAGAGGGCGAAGCTCGCATACACCGCGCCTCGCGCGCCGAAGACGAGTTTGAGTGCTCCTATCTTGTCGACGGCCATGATGGCGAAGAACAAGACTAGTGCGACTACGATGCGCCTGAGCAGCTTCTTCTGTTTTTTATTCATGGGAAACTCCTATCGGCCGTTTGTGCGGCCGCATTAGCGGATGATTTCGCAATCCGGCTCGATGTCGCTTACCAGGGCGACGACGCGGTCGAGCACGGCGTCGAACTCGGCGTCTTCTGCCTGCAGCGTGAGCTTTTGGGCCATGAAGTTGACCGAGGCGTCCTGCACGCCGTCGAGTGCGGCGATCTTGTCCTGGAGCTTGCGTGCGCAATTGGCGCAATCGATTTCGTCGAGCTTGAAAGACTTACGCATGATGGGTTCCTTTCGTTCTTTTTTGTTTTTGCGGGTAGAGGCGTTATTCGCAGATGTGGTTCATGCCTTGGGCCAGCATGGTGTGCACGTGGTCGTCTGAAAGCGAATAGCGCACGTTTTTTCCTTCGCGTTTGAATTTCACCAGATGGGCTTGCTTCAAGGTGCGTAGCTGATGCGAGACGGCGCTTTGCGTCGCTCCTACGATGGCCGCGATGTCGGCCACGCATAGTTCGGTTCCCATGAGGGCGTAGAGAATCTTGATGCGTGTCGTGTCGGCGAACACTTTGAAAAGATCAGCTAGGTCATAAAGCAATTCTTCGTCGGGAAGCTCGTCGAAAGCGTCGTTTCCTTGAGAATGGACGCTTTCGCAGCACGATGCGGCCGCATGGTCGTGCGCGAGCGTTTCGTCTTCGGGCATCTTCAAACCTTTCAACATATGAACAACTGTTCATAAGTATAAGAGCGAAGAGGGGAATGTCAAGAGGGCCGTTGCGGTGCGATCATCGATTCCTGTAGAGCGAAAGTTGAGATTTGCGCGGTATCGTGTTCGGTGCGCGGTTGTCCCGCGCATGAAGCGGCGTATGCCGCGAACGAATGTTTTGAAGAGATTGGTGTCGCCATGGATAGCGCAAAAAAGCCGCTCGTGCTGATCGTCGACGACGAGCGCGATATCGCCGACATGCTCAAAAGCTATTTCGAAATGTCGGGCTATCTGGCCACGGTGGCGCTCGATGGGGCGCAGGCGCTCGAAAAAGCCAGGCGCTCGCCCGACGTGATCCTGCTCGATGTGGGACTTCCCGATATCGATGGGTTTTCGGTCTGCCGCATGCTGCGCGACGTGCATGCCTGCCCGATCATATTTTTGACGGCGCGCGTGGAAGATGCCGATGCCATCGACGGGTTTTCCGCAGGTGCTGACGACTACGTGACCAAGCCGTTTTCACTCGAGGTGCTCGGTGCTCGCGTAAAGGCTCAACTCGCGCGCGGCGAACGCATGAAGCGCGTCAGTGCCGTGCGTGTCGACGATGTGCTGTCGATCGACTATGCGGCCATGGCGGTGTATGTCGAAGGGGCGCAGGTGCCCCTTGCCCGCAAGGAGTACGAAATTTGCACGCTTCTATCGAAGCATGCGGGCCAGGTATTCGACCGCGACATGATATACGAGCGCGTCTGGGGCACTTCGGGAGATTCCGCCGTGGTGACCGAGCACGTGCGCAGGTTGCGTCGGGCTCTTTCGAAGGCGGGCGCCGAGAAAGATTACGTGAAAACGGTGTGGGGAGTGGGCTACACATGGCAGGGCTAGAGCGTTCGGATTTGGGGAATAGCGACGGTTGCGCGCAGTCGTCGTTCTGTACGACCGAAGGAGAGCGTGCTGAAACGCCCGAGGAAGAGGGGGCGGGAACAGGCGGGCGGTTCGATGCGACCTCCTGTTCGGGCGATTCGTCCGGGGGGAGGTCTTGCGAGAGCGGTCCGTGCGGCGATGGGCCGAATGCGTCCTACGAGGCTGTCGACGGGGCCGGCGAAAGCGACGGGTCGAACGCCGCTCGTGTTCGCAGGGCCGCGTTCGCGTGGCTTCGCCATCCGTTGCGCTCGACGCGCGCGTTCTTGGATGAATGCTCGGTGCGCGCCGCGTTCTTCTTTTACTCTCTTGTCGGCGTTGCCGCCGCCCTTGTCGTGTCGACGATGGCCGCTATGGGGCTTTCGGCTCTTTCGGAGAGCATTTTCTATGGTGGCAGGGAAGTGTATCCCGGGCTTTATATCTACGATTCCGAATTCGATGAGCTCGTCAAGGCGGAAGAGGTGAGCTGGTATCGAGGCGACGGGGGAGAATTCACGAATTACACCGACGGCACGACGCCCGTCGTCGTCAGCGACGTCGCTCTTTATGTCGAAAGCTATTCCGCACGCGCCGATTCCTGGCATTCGATTTCCGTGGGGAACCCTTCCGAGGAAGAGGAGGGCGTGGTTATTCACGATATGGACGAGACTCTTCGTGGCGGGCCTGACCGTCTTGATACGAGCATTTCTCTTGACGGCCTCGCAGCATATGATGCGTCGGCTAATGAGCAGCGGGGCAATGTCGACGTCCTCGAAAGCCAGCTTCCGGTCGATGCCGACGGTAATCACCCTGTCGCTTCATTCGTCGGTTATTACGTGTACTTGCCGTCGAGCCCGTTGTATCAGATGGTGAACCTGGGCGTGTTCGTCGTCGTGCCTCTGACCTTCGTCGTTTGCTTTCTCGCGGCGAGTCGTGGCTTCTACAAGCGCAAGCTGCAGCGTCCCATCCAGGTGATGGATGACGCAGCGCGACGCATCGCCGAAGGCGACCTGTCCGTTCCCGTGGCTGCGCCGCCTGCCGGTTCGCGTAGCGAGATCGACCGCCTTTGCGTCTCGTTCGAGGATATGCGCGCCGCGCTCGAGTGTAACAACAAGGCCATGTGGCGCGTGGCGGAGAACCGTCGCAAGGTGAACGCCGCGTTCGCGCACGACTTGCGAACGCCGCTTACGGTGCTGAAAGGCCGGGCCGAGATGCTTTTCACGTTCGCGCCCGAAGGACGCGTGGATGCAGCGGGGCTCGTGGAAGCGTCGGTCGCCATGTCGCGCCAGACCGAGCGGCTGCAGCGTTACGTGGAGTCGATGAAGGACCTCGCCGACCTCGACGAATGCGCGGTCGATCCCCGTCCGATCGATCTGGGCGCCTGGTTCGTGCGCGTCGCGGCCGAGGCATCCGACCTGGCGGGCGCCGCCGGGATCGACTTCGAGGCGAAGGCGGGCGGTTTGCCGCGCAGCGTCTCTTTCGACGATATCGCGCTTTCGCGAATCGTGGAGAACACGCTCGCGAATGCGCTTCGCTACGCGCGCACGAGGGTGTCTTTGTCGTGCACGTGGAACGAGGGCGTGCTGACGGTACGCGTGGCCGACGACGGCCCGGGCTTCGATGCGGCCGCGCTCGAGCACGGATGCGAACCGTTCTGGCGCGATTCGGCTGAAAAGCGACGCGACGATTCCGCCCATTTCGGTCTGGGCCTCAACATCTGCGCCGAATTGTGCGAAAAGCACGGCGGGTCGGTCCATCTGTCCAATGCCGACGCGGGCGGCGCCGTGGTGGAAGCGTCGGCGCGTGCCCCGCTTGCGTGATGCGGTTCTGTTCGCCGGCATTTCGTCAGAATTGCGTTTCTTTGCGTTGATGGCGATTTGATATTCGATCCGTAGACTTTTCAGTATCGAAGGACTCTTCGATGGCGGCCTCGAGGACGCGGCGGAATGCGCATCCGTCCGTCTCGCCGCCCGCCGGCTTCCTGCCGGTGCCATGCGAACCTGCAATGCTGAAAGGTGCATCGAATATGAAGACGAACGAAGCAAGAATGCGTCGTGCAATCGCGTGCTGCGCTGCAGCGGCGGTCGCGATCGCGCTCGTCGTCGCCTGCGTCGCGTACGGCCCCGAGCTGTTCGCCTTTTTCGCCGACGGCTCGCGCTTGCAGGCATGGGTCGACGACCGCGGGATTTTCGCGCCGCTTGCCATGGCCGCGCTGATCGTGTTTCAAATCGTTGTGGCGGTTTTGCCGGGCGAACCGCTCGAACTGGGAGCGGGGTATGCGTTCGGGTTCTGGGAAGGAACGGCATTGTGCCTGGCGGCGGGCTTGGTAGGAACGCTAATCGTGGTCGCGCTCGTACGCACGCTGGGCATGAAAGCCGTCGAGCTGTTCTTCTCGCGCGAGAAGGTCGCGTCTATGAAGTGGCTGCAGGATTCGGCTCGATTCGAACTGCTCATGTTCGTATGCTTCCTCATTCCGGGCACGCCGAAAGACATCATGACGTACATCGCGGGCCTGACGAATTGCCCCGCGTGGCGCATCGCCCTTATAACCACCGTGGGTCGCGTTCCTGCGATCGTCTCGTCGACGGCGATGGCGGGATTCGCGGCGGCAGGGGATTGGACGGCTACGGCTGCGGTCGTGGCGCTGACCGCGGCGTTCGCCGTCGCCGGTTTGGCGGTGTATGCGATGGTCGTGCGCCGCGAGAAAAAGCGCGAAAGCGCGGCGGCTTCGTCGGTCGGGCTTGCGTTGAGGGAGCGTTGCGACGACGATGTGCGCCTTGCGGCATAGGCGGCACGGCGATGGGAAAGGAGGGGTCCCGACGCCATGGTTCGTGCGTCGGGACCCCTCTCGTTCGTTTACGGACGCGGTTGCGCGTCGGCTTCGGCTGCGCGCCGCATCGCATGACGGATTACGGCCGAGCGGTTGATCGTGCCGACCACCTTTCCGTCGCGCACGACGGGCACCTTTTTGAGCTTGTGACGCGCGAGAAGCGTGCAGGCTTCTTCGAGCGTCGAGCGCTCGTCGATCGAGATCAGTCGATCGGTCGCCACCGTTTTCACGGGCAAGGCCATCAGTTCGCGCAGGCGCTTGTCGAAGCCGCCTTCTTCGGCCATTGCGATGAGCGAATAACCGTCCATGACCAAGGGATGCTTGTCGGCGAGATAGCGCATGATGTCGCCGTCGGACAGAAAGCCCGTGCCGTGTCCCCCGGCGTCGACGACGGGCATGCCGCCCACGCGGCGCTCGACGAAGGCCTCCATGGCATGCGCGACCGTGTCGGTCTCGTTCAAGAGGAAGGGTTCGCGCTCCATGATGGTGCCCAGTTCCGAATATTCGACGACGGGCGCCGACGCGTTCCCGCGCCGTTTCGCCGCGAGCGCGTAGACGAGCGCGGTGCCGAAGCCGATCGCCGCCACCGCGGCGGCTACGGCCATCGCCGCGCCAAAGCCTTCGGCGCACGCGAGTCGGGCCGAAGTGCCGTTCGCGATCGCGTCGGCTTCGACCGAGGACATGATGCCCGTGTAGAGCGAGGGGCCGATGCATGCGGCTATCTGGACGAACGTGGTGGAAAGCGCCACGCCGAAGGGATGCAGTTCGGGCGCGAGCGTGCGCAGGCCCGAGGTTTGCGAGGGCGAGAAGATCAATCCGACGCCCGACAGCGTGACGAGAGAACCGATCAGCATGGCGACAAGCGACAGGCTCGGGGCGCTTGCCGCGACGAGCACGAAGCCGATCGTCACCACGGCGAATCCGACGGGCAGCAGGGGCCACTCGCCGTATTTATCCATGATGCGGCCGCCGAGCAGCGTGATGAAGGTGTTGGCCAGAACGGGCACGAGCATGACGATGCCGGCGAAAAACGCCGTGGTGCCCAGCGCCCCTTCGAAATACAGGGGCAGAAGCACGCTCATGGAGAACGTCGACATCATGGCCACGGTCACAAGGAGCAGCGTCGGCCAGAAGCGGATGCTTTTTGCGGGGGCGAGGTCGATCAGGGGATGCTCGCAACGAAGCTGGCGGACGATGAACGCGGCTCCCATCAGGACGGCCGCGCCGAGCGCCGCGACGGCCGCGGGCGTGTGCATCGCCAGATTCGCCAGGCCGAACGACAGAAGGAACAGGGCGATCGAGGAAAGCGCTGCCGAAGCGAGGTCGAGATGCGCGCGGCCGATCTCGAGGTTTATCACGAAGAAGAAGCCGAGAAGCGCGATGACGGCCATGGCGACGGCAGGTATCGCGAAGACGAATCGCC
>JARIED010000029.1 GCA_029266945.1 Slackia sp.
CATCCCACCCAGGCCCTGCTCGACCTGTACACGATCTGGCAGCACAAGCAGTCCTTCGACGGCCTCAAGGTCGGCATCGTCGGCGACATCGGACATTCCCGTGTTTGCGGCTCCCTCGTTCCCGCCCTCAAGATCATGGGCGCCGAGGTCACGCTGATCGGCCCTGGCACGCTGATGCCCGCGCGCCCCGACGTCCTGGGCGCCGACCATGTGAGCGCCGACCTCGACGACGTCCTGCCTGAGCTCGACGTGGTCTACATGCTGCGCATCCAGCGCGAGCGCCTCGAAGGCGCGCCGTTCCCGAGCCTGCGCGAGTACCACAATCTGTTCGGTCTCACCCAGAAGCGCGAGAAGCTCATGAAGCCCGACACGATCATCTGCCATCCCGGCCCGATCAACCGCGGCGTGGAATTCGACAGCTACATGGCCGACCATCCCGAGCGCTCGGTCATCCTTGAACAGGTCTACGCCGGCATCTGCGTGCGTATGGCCGCAATGTATCTGCTTTTGGGAGGTGCCGACAATGGCCTTGATTCTTAAAAACGTGCACGTCGTCGATCCGTCCGTCGAGCTCGACGGCGTCATGGACGTCCTGATCGAAGACGGCAAGATCGCGCGCGTCGCCGAAGGCATCGAGGCCGAGGGCGCCGAGGTCCGCGACCTGTCCGGCAAGTATCTGGTTCCCGGTCTGGTCGACATGCATGTCCACCTGCGCGAGCCCGGTTTCGAGCACAAGGAGGACATCGCGAGCGGCACCCGTTCTGCTGCCAAGGGCGGTTTCACCGGCGTGTGCTGCATGCCCAACACCGACCCCGTCACCGACAACGGCGTCGTGGTCGGCTACATCGTAGCCCGTGCCGCCCAGGTGGGCAAGTGCCGCGTCTATCCCGCCGGCGCCATGAGCAAGGGCCTCAAGGGCGAGATCATTTCCGAGATGGGCGACATGGTCGCCCAGGGCGCTGTCGCCTTCACCGACGACGGTCGCGGCATCCAGGACGCCGGCATGATGCGCCGCGCCATGGACTACGGCAAGATGTTCGGCCGCGTCTTCATGAGCCACTGCCAGGACGAGGGCCTGGTCGGAGCAGGTCAGGTGAACGAGGGCGTCGTTTCCACGCGCCTTGGTCTTCTCGGCTGGCCCGCGCAGGGCGAGGAGCTGCAGATCGCGCGCGACATCATGCTTTCCGAGCTGACGGGCTGCGCCGTTCATATCCAGCACATCTCCACGGCGGCGGGTCTGGACATGGTCCGCGCGGCGAAGGATAAGGGTCTTGCGGTGACCTGCGAGGTCACCCCGCACCACCTCTTCCTGTCCGAGGACGATATCGACTCCACGTACAACACCTCGCTTAAGGTCAACCCGCCGCTGCGCACCAAGGCCGACTGCGAGGCTCTGATCGAGGGCGTCAAGGACGGCTTCATCGACGCCGTCGTCACCGATCATGCTCCGCACGCCGCATGGGAGAAGGCGCATGAGTTCGAGTATGCGCCCTTCGGCATGACCGGCCTGGAGACCAGTTTCGCGCTGATCAACACGCACCTGGTCAAGACCGGCCAGATCGATTACGCGCAGATGGTCGAGCTCATGGCCGTCGCCCCGCGCGAGATCTTGGGTCTGGAGCCCGTGAAGATCGCCGAGGGCAGCGTTGCCGACATCACGGTGTTCGACCCGGATGCCGAGTGGGTCGTCGATGAGGCCGAGTTCGTCTCGAAGTCCAAGAATTCGGGCTTCATCGGCGCCAAGCTCGTCGGCCGTGCGACCGATGTGTTCGTGGGCGGCGTCGCGACTCTGAAGGACGGCGAAATCGTCGAATAGCGTCGAATCAAGACGTTTTTTACAGCAGATGTGCTGTCGAGCGGCCCGCGCGGCTTCAAGCCGTGGCGGGCCGTTTCTTGCGTTATACTCGCATGACATGCCGGCGATCGGCCCGGCATGGTCTCTCATTTCGGATAGGCAGGTTCTTTATGTGTGATCGCTTCGCGTCGAAGCATTTCGACGAAAAGGCGCGCGTGCTCGCGAACGAGCAGATGGGCCCTCGCTTGTATAAGATTACCCTGGCGGCGCCGAAGATGGCGGAGGCCATCGAGCCGGGCCAGTTCGTGCATATGCAGCTGACGGGCATGGAAGCCCATATCCTGCGTCGCCCGTTCTCGGTCTATCGCACGGACCGCGAGGCGGGTTCCATCGAAATCATCTATCAGGTGGTCGGCGAGGGCACGTCGTTCATGACGTCGTACGAGCCGGGCGTCGAGTGCGCCCTGATCGGCGCCATGGGTCACGGTTGGCAGGAGCGCGAGGGCAAATCCCTTATCGTCGGCGGCGGCGTCGGCGCGGCTCCGCTGTTCCTCTTCGCCGAGAAATTGGCCGCTGGAGGCCGTCCGTTCGAGGTCGTGCTGGGCGCTCAGACCGAATCCATGCTGGTGACCCGCGCCGACTACGCCGACCTTCTCGGACGCGACCCGATTCTCGCGACCGACGACGGCACCGTTGGACATGCGGGCTTTTGCACCGAGCCCGTGCGCGAGCAGCTTGCGACGGGCGAGTACCGAACCGTGTATTGTTGCGGCCCCGAGCCGCTGATGCGCGCGGTCGTCGCTCTCGCCGACGAGGCGGGCGTCGACTGCTTCGTCTCCATGGAAAAGCGCATGGCATGCGGCGTCGGCGCCTGCCTGTCCTGCGTGGTCGAGACCTCTGCGGGCAAGAAGCGCTCCTGCGTCGACGGCCCTGTTTTCGATGCGAAGGACGTGGTGTGGTAATGGCTTTGAATCTTCAGGTGAATCTGGGCGGCCTCGTCATGCCCAACCCGGTGACCGACGCGTCCGGCACGTTCGCCGCCGGCCGCGAATACGCCGATTTCGTCGACGTGTCCCGCATGGGCGCGGTCACTACGAAGGGCGTGTCCCTTCACGGCTGGGAGGGCAACGATTCCCCCCGTATCGCCGAAACGCCGAGCGGCATGCTCAATTCCATCGGTCTGCAGAACCCCGGCGTCGCCCATCTGTGCGAAGTCGATCTTCCGTGGATCAAAAGCCAGGGCGTTCCTGCAATCGTGAACGTTTCGGGCCATAGCCTCGAGGAGTACGTGCGGGTGATCGAGGCTCTCGAAGAGGACGGCACCGCCGATGCCTACGAGATCAACATCAGCTGCCCCAACGTCGATGCGGGCGGCCTCACCTTCGGCACCCATGTGCCCAGCGTCACGGCCGTCGTGAGTGCGTGTCGCGAAGTCGCGAAGCGCCCGATGATCGTGAAGCTTTCGCCCAACGTGACCGATATCGCAGAAATCGCACGCGCCGCCGAAGCCGCCGGCGCCGATGCCATTTCGCTGATCAATACGCTGCTCGGCATGGCGATCGACGCGAACAGCCGTCGTCCCAAGCTCGCGCGAGTCGTAGGCGGTCTGTCCGGCCCCGCGGTCAAGCCCGTCGCGCTGCGCATGGTGTGGCAGTGCTACCAGGCCGTCGACGTGCCCATCCTGGGCATGGGCGGCATCATGACCGGCGAAGACGCCGTCGAATTCATGCTTGCCGGCGCAACGGCTGTCGCGGTGGGCACGGCGAACTTCACCAATCCGCATGCTGAAAACGACGTGCTCGACGGCATCATCGAATATTGTGAACGCCAGGGCGTCGAAGACGTCAACGAACTGATCGGAGGGCTGCAATGCTAGCAGCGTATGAAAGCATTCCTCGCGCAGACCGCGTTATCGTGGCTCTGGACTGCGATCGCCAGACCGCGCTCGACCTCGCTCAGCGCCTGCAGGGCAAGGCGAAGTGGCTCAAGGTGGGCATGACGCTTTATTACGCCGAAGGCCCTTCGATCGTCGAGATTTTCAAGCTTCTCGGCTTCAAGGTCTTCCTGGACCTGAAGTTCCATGATATCCCGCATCAGGTCAGCGGCGCGGCCGCATCCGCGGTCGAGGCGGGCGCCGATATGATCACGATGCATGCCGTTGGCGGCGTTCCCATGATGCAGGCCGCCCAGGCTGCCGTCGACGAGGCCGGCTGCGATGCCGATACGCTGGCCATCACGGTCCTCACGAGCATGGACGACGAGACGCTCGCCCAGACCGGCGTGAGCCGTCCGATGACCGAGCAGGTGAAGACCTTGGCGATGTGCGCTCAGGACGCCGGCCTTTCAGGCGTCGTGGCATCTCCCCAGGAGGCCTCCATGCTGCGCGAGCTTTTGGGCCCTGATGCCCTGATCGTGACGCCGGGCGTGCGTCCGGTCGGCGCCGCCTTGGGCGATCAGAGCCGCGTGGCCACGCCGCGCCAGGCGTTCGACGCAGGTGCGTCCCACATCGTGGTGGGCCGTCCTATCACGCAGGCCGAAGACCCCGCCGCCGCCTTCGACGCGATCGCCGCCGAGCTCTAGGCGAGGCGTTTCGCGCAGACCCCGCGCGGTCTTTCAGGCGATCCGAGGCGACGCTTCGGCCCCGAGAGCCCGATCGACCTCCCGTCCCCGATGCGGGCGGGAGGTTTTTTACGCGCCGGATCGCGCCTCGAAGCGCGGTATGCGCAGGGTGGCGTGAAAGGGGCCGCCCTGATGTTTCGAAGGCTTTCGGAAAGGTTCGCACACACATGCGCGTCATTGAAAACACACAGGTCAGAGCAGGGAAATAAGGTAATTCCGACGATAATGCGACGAGTTAGAGAATACGCGCAAGATTTCTTGAAAACGCCGTTTCATGTGGTATTATCCCGTATCGCTGCAATCAAGACCATGCAGATGCGAAGGAGTACAGAATGGCAATTCCCCAATTGAGCGCCGAAGAGCGTCAGGCCGCACTCGAGAAGGCCAAGGCTGCTCGCATCAAGCGCGCCCAGGTTCGCGACGATCTCAAATCCGGCAAGCTTTCCCTGGAAGACGTCCTTGCCATGAAGGACGATCCCATCGTCGGCCGCATGAAGGTCTCCACCCTGATCGAAACCCTTCCCGGCTACGGCAAGGCCAAGGCCGAGAAGATCATGGGCGAGCTGAAGATCGCTGAGAGCCGCCGTCTCAAGGGCCTC
Source organism: Slackia sp. (assembly GCA_029266945.1). Taxonomy (GTDB): domain Bacteria; phylum Actinomycetota; class Coriobacteriia; order Coriobacteriales; family Eggerthellaceae; genus Slackia. The sequence goes on from JARIED010000029.1 coordinate 5,014, forward strand.
GGCGAGCGCCAGGAGGCCGCTCTGCTCGAGCGTCTCCGCTAAGAAGGATTTCTTTCAACCAAAAGGGGGATTCATGCGCAAAGGGAACCTTTTCGTCATATCCGGTCCTTCGGGTGCCGGCAAGGGTACGCTCGTATCTCGTCTTCTCGAGCGGGTTCCCGGCGCGTGGGTTTCCATCTCCGCCACGACGCGCGCGCCGCGCGAGGGCGAGGTGGACGGAGTGCACTATATGTTCGTGGATGATGCCGAATTCGACCGCATGGTCGAAGGGGGCGGCTTGCTCGAGTGGGCTCAGGTCCATGACCATAAATACGGCACTCCGCGCGCCCTGGTGGAATCCCATATGGCCGTTGGCGATCAGGTCATTCTCGAAATCGACGTGCAGGGCGGCTTCCAAATCAAGGAAAAGAACCCTGACGCGCATCTGGTGTTCATCGAGCCTCCTTCGCTCGACGAGCTCGAGCGCAGGCTGCGCGGCCGCGGCACCGAAGACGAGGAGAGCATCGTGCTACGCATGCGCAACGCCGAACTGGAGCTTTCGCGCAAAATGGAGTATGATATGCAATTCGTGAACGACGATCTCGATGTCTGCACCGACGAAGTGGTGTCTTACATCGAGCGCCAGGCTACTATATAGACGAGGAACGTAGATTTATGAGCATCATCGACCCCAAAATCGACGTCTTGCTGGACGCCACCGACAACGACCGATTCCTGCTGTGCTCTCTTGCTTCCAAGCGCGCGCACGATATCAACGACATGATGCGCGGCCAGCGCGATCGCGCCATCCAGCTTTCGAGCGCCGTTGAAATCGCCAAGGCGAACAACAAGAAGCCGCTGTCTATGGCTTTCGCCGAGATCGCTCGCGGCGAGGTTTCCTACGACCCCGAAACGATTGACATTTCGCAGCATTAAGCCGCATTCAGCTTATTTCAAGGCCCGTTCATCGGGCCTTTTTCATCTCATGGCGGATGGCGTGCCCGCTGTTTCCGCCGTTTTCGGATCGCGTCGCAAAGGCGACGCCGTGAATAAGAAGGACATCCATGCCCCAGTTTCAACGTATCAGCCTCGTGCACTATCACGAGCTCGGCCTGAAGGGTCACAACCGTGCGGCGTTCGAGAAGCGCCTGATGTACAACATCCGCACGCTGCTCGAAGACGCCCCCGTCGAAAAGGTCACGCGCATTTCGGGCCGCGTGCTCGTGATGTATCTGCCTGGCGCCGACACCGATGCTGTTTCTGATACGGCCGAGCTTCTGGCCAAGGTTCCGGGCGTCGCGCGCGTGTCGTGCGGCTTCGTCTGCGAGCGCGAGCTCGATTCCATGTACGCCGCCGCAGACAAGGCCCTGCGCGAAGCGGGCGCGTTTTCCACGTGGAAGGTGGTCGCCCGCCGCAGCCATACCGACTTCCCGGTCGATTCCATGGAAATGAACCAGCTCGTCGGCGCGTATTTGTGCGAGCGCCATCCCGACAAACAGGTGCGCATGAAGCACCCTGACGTCGAAGTGCACGTCGAAGTGGTCCAGGGCCACACCTACATCTACGCTCAGAGCATCCCGGGCGTCGGCGGCCTTCCCGTGGGAACCGCCGGCAAGGTGGTCTGTCTGCTTTCTTCGGGCATAGATTCGCCCGTCGCCATGTGGCGCATGGCACGCCGCGGCGCCACGTGCATCGGCGTCCATTTCTCGGGTCGCCCGCAGACGGCGTCCACGTCGGAATACCTGGTCGATGACATCGCACACGTGCTCGAGCGCTTCGGCGGCATCGCGCGCGTCTACGTGGTGCCCTTCGGCGATTACCAGCGCGATATCGCAGGCATGGTGCCGCCCGCGCTGCGCATCATCATCTACCGCAGGCTCATGATGCGCATCGCCGAGCGCATCGCGCGCAAAGAGGGGGCGAAGGCGCTCGTGACGGGCGAAAGCCTCGGCCAGGTTGCCTCGCAGACTCTCGACAACCTCGCCGCGACCAACGCGTCGGTCGACATGCAGATTTTCCGTCCGCTGATCGGCAGCGACAAGCTCGAAATCATCGCCGACGCGC
>JARIED010000011.1 GCA_029266945.1 Slackia sp.
TGACACGCAGGCTCGACCCAATGGAGCGAGTAAAGGAACTCGGCGACGCATCCGTGCCATTCGAGTTCGACGTGCACGCCCTCATTTTCACTGACGATGCGCCAGGGCTCGAAGCGGCGCTACATCGAGAGTTCTCCGATCGCCGCGTAAACATGGTGAACAACCGCCGCGAGTTCTTCCGCGTTTCGCTTGAAGAAATAGAACGAGTGGTAATGGCGAACTACGACAAAACCGTTGAGTTCACCGAAGCACCCGACGCCGCTCAATACAGGACGAGCGAAGCCATGAGACGCGAAATGCAGCAGAAGGAGGAAGCGTAAACCTCCCCTTCTTGCGCAAAGACCCAACAATGCAGATAACGCGCCACGACCGACCTACGGCCCCTAAACGCCGCGATTCTACGATAGACTTACCTGCATGGATACCATTCTGCTTGAAATCATCGAAGAGATACGCCGCGGCACCGAGGTGGACCACAAGGTGCTCGCCCGCATCCTGCACGAACACAATCAAAATCGCACGCGCAACGAAGACCACTTCGCAAAAAAGCAGCTTCTGCCCTACTACTTCGCGCTGAAGAACCGCGCGCCCGAAACGGTGGCGGCATGGGGGCTCGACGACGCCGACGAGCGCGCGCTGATCGCGGCGCTGCAGATGAAGCCGCGCCGCACCGCATCGGGCGTGGCCACGATCACCGTGATCACCAAGCCCTGGAGCTGCGGCAGCGATTGCCTGTACTGCCCCAACGACGTGCGCATGCCGAAAAGCTACCTGCACGACGAACCCGCCTGCCAGCGCGCCGAGCGCAACTGCTTCGACCCGTATCTGCAGGTGGCGTCGCGCCTGCGCGCGCTCTACCAGATGGGCCATCCCATCGACAAGATCGAGCTGATCGTGCTGGGCGGCACCTGGACCGACTACCCCGCCGCCTACCAGACCTGGTTCATAGCCGAGCTGTTCCGCGCGCTCAACGACGGCGTGGACGCCGCCGACCAAGCGGCAGCGCGGCGCGCCTTCTACGCGGATGCGGGCATCGCCTGCGACGGTGCCCCGCTTGCCGACTTCGCCCACGACGCCCAGCAGGCGATCGACCAGGGCGCACCGTTCAACACCGTGGTGCGCGACCTGTACGCCGGCCACGAAGGCTGGCAGCGCGCGGTGGCCATGCAGCGCGCGACGATCGAAGAACTTGAAGCCCTGCAGCGCGAAAACGAGCAGGCGGACAGCCGCGTGGTGGGCCTGGTGGTGGAAACGCGCCCCGACGCGATCGACGCGCGCACCTGCGCAATGCTGCGCCGCTTCGGCTGCACCAAAGTGCAGATCGGCGTGCAGAGCCTGAACCCCGCCGTGCTGGCCGCCAACAACCGCCGCATCAGCCCCGAGCGCATCGCCGAGGCCTTCGCCTTGCTGCGCCTGTTCGGCTTCAAGATCCATGCGCACTTCATGGCCAACCTGTACGGCGCCACGCCCGCGGCCGACAAGCGCGACTACGAGGCCTTCGTGACCGACGCGCGCTATCTGCCCGACGAGGTGAAGATCTATCCGTGCGCACTCGTGAACGGCACGGGCCTGGTGAAGCACTACGAAGACGGCAGCTGGCGCCCGTATTCCGAAGACGAACTGATCGACGTGCTTTCGCATGACACGCTGGTCACGCCGCCTTACATGCGCATCTCGCGCATGATCAGAGACATTTCGGCAAGCGACATCATGGCGGGCAACAAGAAGACCAACCTGCGACAGATGGTAGAGCGCCACATCGAGCAGACCGGCCGCGGCAGCCGGGTGTCCGACATCCGCTACCGCGAAATCAACAACCGCGCCACCGACACGGGCGAGCTGTCGCTGCACATGGTGGAATACGGCACGTCCGTTTCGACCGAGCGCTTTTTGCAGTGGGTCGCGCCCGACAACCGCATCGCCGGCTTCTTGCGCCTGTCGCTGCCGAAGCCCGATGCCGTGGCCGCGCGCGACGGGCTGCCGATCGGCGAAGGCGAGGCCATGATCCGCGAAGTGCACGTCTACGGAGCCGCCGCCAAACTGCATGCCACGAGCAAAGGCGCGCAGCATCTGGGCCTGGGGCGCACGCTGGTCGAAACCGCCTGTTCCATGGCGCGCGAGGCGGGCTACGAAGCCGTCAACGTAATCAGCTCCGTAGGTACGCGCGAGTACTATCGCAAGCTGGGCTTCGCCGATGCGGGCCTGTACCAGAAACGCATGCTGTACGAGTAGGCCCAAGGGCGGACGGGCGACCACGCCCCTGCCCGCCCGTCGCGAAAACCAGGCACGGCAACCCCGCAGACCGCCCCGAACCCGACCGCGAAAAGCGACGATACGAACCGAAACCCAGCCGCGCCTGGCGCGCGGCAACCGATACGAAAGGAACCGACCTATGAACATCTGCGTTTTCTGCTCGTCGTCGAACCACCTCGACGACATCTACCTCGACGCCGCCGCGGCGCTTGGACGCGCGATCGCCGGCCGCGGACACACGCTGGTGTTCGGCGGCTACGACATGGGCCTCATGGGCGCCTCGGCCCGCGCCGCCGTAGAGGCGGGCGGCCGCGTGATGGGCATCACCACGGAAGGCCTGAGCGCAAAGGGTCGCGCTGTGGTCGCAGGCATCGAGGAAGAATGCACGGCCGACCTGTCGGCGCGCAAAGAGCGCATGGTGGAGCTTTCCGACGCCTTCGTCACGCTGCCCGGGGGCCTTGGTACCTTCGACGAGTTCTTCAGCGTGATTTCGCGCGTGAAGGCGGGCGAGCTGAACGCCCCCAGCGCCCTGCTGGATGTGGACGGCTTCTTCAGGCCGCTGGCCGCCCTGCTCGACGACGCCTGCGCACGCGGCCTGAATTCGTCGAACTGGCGCGCCGCTTGCGAAATCTTCGACGACGCCGAGGCGCTCGTGTCCTGGATCGAGAATGCGCGATGAGCGAGCGCACGAACGCAGGACGCCCGCCGCTACCTCCTCTGCCGAAAAAGCAGAACCTCTGCAGGCAGTTTTTCGGCGGCGCGCACGCATCCAAAGGCATCGGCCCCAACAAGGCCTGCGGCCACAAGGGCGGCATCCGACGCCAGGGATCGAAGCGCGGATAGCCCTTATACAGCAAAACCGCCGCGCGGCATGCAGCCTGCGCGGCGGTTGTTCATCCAGTGCGAATATGAGCGACGCCCGAAACGCCTCCTAGTGACGGCAGGCGTGCTCGGGACCCATAGCGGGAAGCTCTCCCGCAGCGGCGCGCTTGGCGACGTCGCCCACGCCCGGGGTCTCGGCGTCGTAGAACACCGTGATGCCCGCCTGAGCGAAGCCCTGCATGGGACGCATGCCCATGCCAGCCGCCACGATGGCGTCGGCTCCGGCGTCGGAAAGGATGCTCACCGGACGCAGGCATCCGCCGCTTTCGTGCGGAGGATTGGCCACGATGGAGACCTCTTTGATTTCGCCGTCTTCGATGTCAACCATCGTGAAGCAATCGCTATGGCCGAAATGACCCGAGCGAACCGCGTCCAGACCGCCCTCGCCCATCGAAGGAATTGCCAGCTTCATACTTGCCACCACGCTTTCTCTTGTCGCGTTCGAATTCTTTCCTTCATGGTACTCCTTTTTGAGAGCGCCAAGGCATCATTTTCACGAGCGGCCGCGAGCCGCCGCTCGTCGCGCTACCCCCGCGGCTCCTCTTTCAGGTCCTCCATCGTGCGCATGCCCACTTCAGCGCACGCACGCATGGACATCTTCTCGGCCAGCAGCATCTTGCAAAACTCGCGCAGGTCGGCCTCGTTATCAGGCAGGATTTCCTTTTCGTAATCGTCGATCGTCTCGATCGCGTACGAGGCGTTCACGTCGAAGATGCTGAACTGCTCGGGATCGAAGCGCTCGCCCGACCGCAGGCCCAGCCAATCGCGCGTCTCGCGGTAGCGCGCATCGAGCGGATTGTCGAGCACGCGACAGAAATCGACGTAGCCTACCGTGCCGCCGACGCCCTCGGGAGGCGCCTGGCGCGCGCCGCCCAAGCACACCGGCATGAACGGAAACGCCGCCTCGTCATCGCGCACCACACGCTCGATTTCGACCTCGATTTCCCAATAGTCTTCCATGTCGTAGAAAAACGACGCCTTATCGCCCGGCTTCATAAGCTCGCAGATCTTCTTGTCGTCGGCGCCCACGTGCACCTCGCCCTTCATACGCGGCATAGCGGCATTACGCTCCATGAGCAGAGGGTCGTCCAAGAACATGCTGCCCTTGTGGAAATAGAAGCCGTATTCGCCGCTCCAGTCGAAGGCGCCCAGCACCGCATCGCCCAGCATGAAGAACGTGTCGTCGGCGGGAATGAGGAAGCGGCGCCAGATAGCGGGCTCGATATACAGAAGCGTCGCCTTCACCTGGAAGACGTTTTTCGAGAAATCGGGCGCACCCGCTGCCTTCGACGCGGGGAATTGGAACACGTTATCGGCCATAGCCGTCCTTTCTTCGTGAAATAAGCCAGTTCGTGCATCTTTTTTGCAGTTGGCGGTCTTAAGAGAGCGAATTTTCGAGGTTCCGGCCTCCCTGAAGCGTATCCATCCATTTCCGACCTGGCATTATGCTGACAACAATAAAACGAAGCCCGCGAAAAAAAACCGCCAACTGCATATTTCGTGCGCAAATCGTCAAAAAACCGACGCGAAAGACCCCGCATGATGCCGAAACGCCCGAAGGCGGGGCAAACCGCCTTCGGACGCTATACGTTTCTGTCCGGGACCCTGCAGCGCGCGCTATCGCGCCTCGGCCGCCTTCATCGCGCGCTCCTGCAACGCCGCGGCTCGCTCTTCGAGCATCAGGTCGCGGCTGTGGGCCTGATAGCTTTCCGAACCGTAGCGGCCGATGAAGGAAACCACCGATGCGTCCGCCGAAATATCCGTGGTGAACAGCAGCGTCTCTTTGCCGATGCCGAACGCCTCGTCCAAGAACGCATAGGCGCTATCCAGCCCGCGCTGCGCGGCCGCCACCGCCTCGTCGAGCTGCTGCGCATACGCGCCGAAGCGGGCCTTGGCCTGGTCAAGAGCGACTGGCGCCGCCTCGTCGGCGATGGCGCGCAGGAAACGCGCGGCCGTCATGAGCGACGAGCCCTCGTCGGTGGACATAAGCCTGCTTTCGCGGCCCTCCTTCGCACGGGCGTCGTAATCGATCGCCGCGGCCGAACACGCCGCACGCACGTCGGCGGCGTCGGCCAGGCCGCCTTCGCAATGCTGCGCGACCTGCTTGACGGCCGCGAAGGCCAGATCGGTAGCGGCGTCTTGCAGCATCACGGCGTGCAGGCGTCCCGCAAGCGAGCTGGACAAAAGCCCCACCAGCGCCACGCGCTCGTCGAACGGCGCCGCCTTGGCGCGCTCGACCACATGCCCTTCGGCCTCGCCTTCCAAGATCGCATCGATCTGATAGTCGGAGCGGTACTTGTTGAACAGGTCGTAATACACCGCGAAGCGCTTGGCCGTGCGCGCGTCCTGCACATACTGGGCGATCAGGCGCTCGGTCACGGGAATGCCGCGCGCTTCATAGACGCGCATCACGCGCGACAGGTCGTCCCAACCGCGGGCCGTGACGAACGCCTTGCCGTCGAGCGTGGCCTCGATGTGGTAGAAATCAGAGGTCTCCGCATCGAGGTACGCGATGATGGCCGGATGCACGCGCGATGCGAGCGCATAGGCCTTCCATGCCTCGTAATCGGGCTCAACGTCGATGCGCTTGAGGCGGTCCCACGTGGCCACGTCGAAATCGTGCGTGCTGCGGTTGTACTCGGACGGATTGCCGGCCGTGACCACCACCCAACCCTGCGGCACCTGATGGCAGCCGAACACCTTGTACTGCAAAAACTGCAGGATAGCGGGCGTGAGCGTTTCCGAGACGCAGTTGATCTCGTCCAAGAACAGGATGCCTTCCTTCCTGCCCGTTTCGGCCATGGCCTCATAGACCGACGCGATGATTTCGCTCATCGTGTATTCGGACACGCTGAACGTCTCGCCCTCGAAGGAGCGCTCGGCGATATACGGCAGGCCAAGGGCGCTTTGGCGCGTGTGGTGCGTCATGGAATAGCTCACCAACCCGATGCCCATCTCGCGCGCCACCTGCTCCATGATGGCAGTCTTGCCCACGCCGGGCGCGCCGATCAGAAACAGCGGACGCTGCCGTTCGATGGGAATGAGATACGAGCCGTTCTCGTCTTTGGCGAGGTAGACCTCGACCGCGCGGGCCACCTCTTCTTTCGCCTGGCGGATATTCATCGCATGCCCTCCTTGTCGCCTGTGCGGAATTCCCCGGAACCGATCTTGACGCGCAACGCCCACGGGGGCACGTCGGGTTCTTCGACATAGGCCTCGTCGGTCAAGACGAACGCCACGTCGTAGCGCGGCTTCGAGCGCGGGTACGCCCCCTGCCCATCGGTGAAATACAGAAGCCCCTTCAGATGCGCCAGCTCGCCCGCGTCCATCAAGTCATCGATGTAGGAGAACACGGGTCGAAAATCCGTGCCGCCGAGGCCCTTGATTTCGAGGCCGTCGGCCCAGGCGCGCGCGTCGGCGCGGCTCGTGATGCGGGCGACGTCTTGAATCTGCGCGTCGCATTGGATCAGATACAGATTGAGCGCATCCGAGAACATGCCCGCGTCTTCCAGGATATCGCAGGTGCGCTCGACGAACGCGGCCACCGTGTCGCCCTTCGTCGAAGCCGACGTGTCGATCGCGATCACGAAATCGCGGATGCGGCCGTCATCGGCGTACTCGAGCGGCTCGACCAGGGGCATGTTGCCGTAGCGCTGCAGCCCGTAGCAGTAATAGACGTAGTCGAACTCCTCGTCGTTGACGGCCATCTGCTCATCGCGCGACACGAAGCGGCGCAGGAATTCCCCATAGTCGACCTTGTCGACGTTGGAACGCTTGAGCGCCATGGAGAACTCGCCGCCGAACGCGCCCCAGAGCTGGGAGAAGTCATCGAGCGCCACGTCGGCGCGTAGCGATATCTCGCGCCAGCGCGTCTGCATGGCCTCGTTGAACGAATCGGTCGGCAGAGGTCGCGTGCGCTGCTGCGGCTCGGGCGCGCCCATCGCGGCGATATCGGGAGACGGAACGCCGCCGGCGCCGTAGCACGATTCGGCCGCATCGAGCGCGTCGGCGCGGGTCGCCGAGGCGTAGGACAGCATCATCGACGCCAGCGCGTCGTCGGCGAACTCTGGCGCGGCATCGCCTGGATCGCGCATGCCCTCGTCGGGAGCATCGTCGCGGGCATCGTCGCCGTCGTCGCGCGCATCCTTGCCGCCTGCGTTCGCGCGAGCGGCGCCGTCGGCTTCGGACTGCGAGAACAGCCCGTCGGAGCCGCCTTCCGCCGCGGGCTGCGCATCACTGGCGGCCGTGCCGCGCATCCACAGCGCATGGTCGTCGACGAAAAAAGCGCGGCGCAAGTCGATCGCCTCCTCGTCGGCGACGCCTTCGTCGACCAGCCGATAATAAAGCGACTCGGCCGTGACGAACGGCATGCCGGCGCACAGGCGCGCGCAGATCGGCTCCTGCTGTGCGACGCGGCGGCATGCGATTTCGGAAAGGCCCAGGTCGTTCATGCAGCTTTCCACCGCCATATCGCAGGCCAGATCCCACAGCGCGGGACGAAACGCCGCGTTGGAGAACGGATGGCGGAACAGGCAGTGCATCGTCATATGCAAGACGTCGCGCGAAAGGCGCGCAGGCTCTTCGGAAAACGCGCGCACCGTGCGCTCGGGGTCGTAATAGATCGCCGCGCCGTCAGTCGCGAATAGCGAGCCGGGCGCAGGAGTGCACTCGAGCCGCGATATCGCGGGCTCGAGGAACCGCAACGCCACCAGCAGCGTTTCCTTCGCATAATCGAGCAGCTCGCAGGAGAGCTCCGCGCAGCGGCCGTCCGCCGCGCCCCGCTCCTCGACGCAATCGAGCGCGCCGTCGTGTTTGCCAAGCGCCATACCTGCCGTCCTTCTCGTGAAACGACCTTGTTGAGGGCATCATAGCGCAACGGGCATCGCAGAAGAGCGCGGCGGCGAAAGCCCCGAAACGTCACGGGTGCGTTACCATGGTCACGTCTGGCATTCGCCTGCATCCGTGCATAGGGAGGACCACATGAACGACGCCGTGCGCGAAGCGCTTTCCGACATCCTGTTCTTCGACGAGACCACGCCCATCGACGAGCTCGTGCGCCGTTGCGCCGAGCCGCTGCATCTCGACGGCGCCGCCGCGACGGCGCTTGCGGGCGAAGGCTGCGCGCTGGCCCTATGGCCCGAATCCGACGGATGCGCCCTGCTGGCGGCCGACCTGCACTCGCTCGCGCGCGATGCGGGGCTGCCGGACGCGGGCCTGATCCTGCGCCTGCCGGCGACGATCGCAGGCGTGCCCCTGGTGCGCATCGCGGCGGACGCCTTCCGCCCCTGGCTTTCCTACGGCATCGGATTGCGCCTGCTCGTGCTGCCCGAAGGTATGCGCGAGACCGCCGACCGCTCCCTTTCGCCCCTGTGCTTCGAGCATCTGGCCATACCTTCGACCCTCGAGCGCTTCGGCGCGCGACCGGTGCAGTGGAGCAAGCTCACGCGCTACCCCGATAACGTGGAATACCTCGTGCACCCCGACAATGCGTCGCTGTTCGCCGAAGACGGCTCGCTTTATTCGTGCGACGGCCGCACGCTGATCGCACAGGCCTATCCGTACGACGAATGCGTCAAAGTGCGCCAGGGCGTGCGATGCATCCGCCAGGATGCCTTCCTGCACACCCCCGACCCGCCGCAGCGCATCGTATGCCCCGACAGCCTGGAAGAAGCACACGATGGCATCGACCCTGCGCTTCTCTGGATCAGAAACAACGAAAGCGCCTTCGCGCGCGTGCTGAAAGAAGCCGGTCGCAGGGCGGTCTCTCCTGCCTATCGAATCGTCGACGGCGACGTGTTCGACTTCGACGACGAAGGCGCGCTGCTCGTGGCAACGGCGGTCGAAAAGACGGTCGCCGCGACCCCCGACGCCGTCGACGGGGCGCCCCTCGTGCGCATCGGACGGCGCGCGCTGCCGGCGAAGGCGACGGCGGTCGTCATATCGTCGCAGGTGAGAGACATAGAAGACGGCAACATATGCGAAGGGGCCGAACGCATCGCGATCGGCGAGAACGTGGAGCGCATCGGGCGCGGATGCTTCATGCATGCGGCTGAAGGCTGTATCGCGCGCATCCCGCGCGGCGTGCGCGCGATCGGCGAGCGTTCGTTTGCAGGCGGATGGATCCGCCTCGACGCACTGGACACCGTGGCCTACGTTCCCGCAGGCGTGCGCGGACTTTTCGAGCCGACGGCCTATCGCGATGGCGAAGGAGCGGGAATCGAACGCGTCGAAGGCGCGGGCGACGACGCATGCTTCGCCGTCCCCTTCGACATGCGCGCCTACGACGAGTTGCTCGCGGGCGACCGGGCGTTTCTAACCAAGACCCAGGCGCTCATCGAGCGGCTGGCGGGAAAAGCCGCCGTCCATGGCGACACAGCGGCATCGTTTGCGCGCCAGCTCGATAAAAACGCGGAAGCGGCCTGCACGCTCGTCGCCGAGCGCCGCTCGCGCCGCGCGGTCGAACGCCTGGCCGATGCGGGATTCTACGAAGACGAAGGACGCTTCCTCTTCCAGTGCGAGCAGCTCAGGAAGGCGCATGCCGCCGAGGCGCTGGGGTGCCTCATGCAGCGGCGCGAAGCCGCGGCCCCGGCAAAGCCGTCCGACAGGTTCGCGTTCTGAGCGGATGAAAAAGGCTCAGCCCGAAGGCCGCGCCTTTACGAATCGAAGCGATAGAGGTCGTAGCGGTCCATGACCGCCACGAGATGCTTGGCGTACGAGCTGTCGGTGGCCCATCCCGCGTCCTGCAGACCCCACGCCATCAGCGCCGAATTGTGCGTCTCGATAGCGCGGCGGATCGTAGCGTTGTCGGCATACGTCGAAGACTGCAGAAAGACGCTCGAACGGAATTCGATACAGGCCTTCTTCGATTCGAACTCGATGAAGGCGTCCTTGATCGCAACCGTCTTGCCATCGTATTCTTCGTTGGTTCCCCACTCCGCCGGGCCCACCACGCCGTGCTTGCCCGCGAACGAATCGACCCATTTCATGCCGAAGAGGTTGTTGTCGCGCTCAGCGAGCATCGACAGCGTCGTTCCCTGGCCGCTTTCCTGAATGATCTGCGCAATCGTGCAGCCGGCCGGATGGCCGTATTCGTGCTGCATCGCGCGCGCCGTGTCGATCATCTCGTCGGTGATGTAGACGGGCAGGCCGTCGGCGCGCTGCGCGACGGGCGTATTCGACTGCGCCGAAAACGCGCTTGCGGCGATGAAAACCGCCGCGACCACCACGGCGAGCACCGCGGTGAAGCGCACCAGATACGAACGCGTGAACGCACGCACGCCGCGCTTCACGAAACCGCCCGAAGGACGCTCGCCGGAAACGGCCTTCTTCGCGGCGGCAGGCGCCTTCGTCCGGGCCGCCGTGCGCGCGGGGGCTTTCTTCGCCTTCGCCGCAGGCTTGACGGCCGACGCTTTCGACGATGCCGCCTTGGCCGCCTGCGCCTTCGCGGCCGCGGCCTTCGACGCCGTCTTCGCCTGCGATGCCTTGGCCGCCTTGGGCTTTGCCGCCGCCTGGCCGCCGCTTTTCGGCGATGCCGCGCCGCGCGACGCTTTCTGCGCGCTCATCGGGTCTTTCCCGCGCGCGGCGCCATGCCTTCGACCAGATCGCGCACAAGGTTCTCGACGGCTTCGATCAGGCTGTCGTCTTCCCCGAGGTCGAAGTATTTCACGGGCACGGACAGCTTGGATGTCTGCGCGACGTAGCGCGCCCCGTAGCGCCGCAACGGCGTCAACGCCTCGCGACCCACGTCGATCGGCTCGATCGTCACCTTGCCGCCCGAAGAGCTGATCAGCTTCACGCCATGCTCGGACGCCCAGGCGCGCAGGCGCGACTTCGCGAACATGTTCTCGCACGCCTGCGGCATGGCGCCGTGGCGCTGTTTGGTCTGCTCGAGCAGGTCGTCGACGGTTTCGGGGACCTCGGCGCACGCGAGCTTGCGGTACAGCAGCACGCGCTCGTCGGCGTCGGGCACGTATTCTTCGGGGATATACGTGTGCACCGGCATGTTCACCGTGATGTCGGACAGCGCCGGCGGCAGTCCCTCGCCCGCGTCGGGCTTCCCCTCGCGCGCATCGGAGACCGCCTGGCTGAGCATCTGCGCGAACAAATCGAAGCCAACGCCGCTCATGTTGCCGCTCTGCTCGGCGCCCAAAAGACTGCCTGCGCCTCGAATCTCCAGGTCGCGCATGGCGACGCGCATGCCGCTGCCCAGATCGCGATGCTCATTGATCGCGTCGAGGCGCGCCATGGCCTCTTCGGTCAGGCTGACGTTTTCGGGGAACATGAAGTAGGCATAGGCCTGCTGCGAGCTGCGGCCGACGCGCCCCTTGAGCTGATACATCTGAGCCAGGCCCAGGCGCTGAGAATCCTCGATGATGAGCGTGTTGGTATGAGGGTTGTCGATGCCGCTTTCGATGATCGTGGTGGCCACCAACACATCGATCGCGCCGGCGGAGAAATCCTCCATCACACGCTCGAGCTCTTCCTTGCTCATCTTGCCGTGCGCCACGCCCACGCGCGCCTCGGCCGCCGCCGCGCCCACGCGCGCCACTGCCTCTTCGATCGTGCGCACGCGATTGCTCACGTAATACACCTGGCCGCCGCGGTTCAGCTCGCGTCTGATGGCGTCGCTCACCACGTCGACATCCCACTCGCCCACATGCACGTCCACGGGACGGCGGTTGTCGGGCGGCGTGAGAATCAGGCTCATGTCGCGCACGCCCGACAGGCTCATCTGCATGGTGCGCGGAATGGGCGTGGCCGACAGCGTCAGCACGTCGATCTGCTCGCGCAGGTTCTTCATCTGCTCTTTATGGGCCACGCCGAAGCGCTGCTCCTCGTCGATGATCACCAGACCCAGGTCGCGAGGATTCACATCGCGCGAAAGCAGGCGATGCGTGCCAACGAGCACCTGCACCGAGCCGTCGGCGAAGCCCTTGAGCGCGAGCTTCTGCTCGGCGGGGCTGCGAAAGCGCGAAAGCACCTCGACCTTCACATCGAAGGGATCGAAGCGGTCTTTGAACGTGGCGTAATGCTGCTGCGCCAGAATGGTGGTCGGGCACAACACCATGACCTGCTTGTTATCCTGCGTGGCCTTGAATGCGGCGCGCAGCGCCACCTCGGTCTTGCCGAAGCCCACGTCGCCGCAAACCAGGCGGTCCATCGGCTTGGACGACTGCATGTCGGCCTTGACCTCGGCGATCGCCGCCAGCTGGTCGGGCGTCTCCTCGTAGGGGAAGGCCTCTTCCATCTCGCGCTGCCACGGCGTGTCGGGCGCATAGCGGAATCCCTGGACGCTCGCACGACGCGTATAGACGTCCACCAGGTCGAACGCAAGCTGCTTGGTGGCCTTGCGGGCCTTCGACAGCGCGCGCGACCAGTCGCTCGTGTTCAGACGCGTGCAGCGAGGGCTCGAACCTTCGGGTCCGACATAGCGCGTCACGCGATCGAGCTGCTCGACGGGAACGAAGAGCTTGTCGCCTTCGGCGTATTCCAGAAGAAGGTAGTCGCGCATCATGCCGCCGACGTCTTGGCGCACGATGTCTTTGAACAGCGCCACGCCGTGGGCCGCGTGCACCACGTAATCGCCCGGAGCGAACGGAAAGGTGACCTCGGTCATGTCAACGCGGCGGCGACCCCTGATCTGCGAGGTACGCCCCTGCGTGTCGTGCACCGACACGAGACCGAGCTTGGCCTTGGGAACGATCATGCCCAAGGGGATGTCCACGTCGACCACGTTCACCACACCGCGCTTGAGCTTGCGCACGTCGCGATGCCACGCCTCGCGGTCGGAGCCCGAACGGGCCGAGCTGCGCCCGGGCGCGCGGCGGGCGGACTCGCCGGCTTCCTCCGCATCGTCGCCGCGCGCTTCCTCCCGCTCGTCCAAGATCTCGACCACGGGAAGCATGTTGTCGACCAGCAAAAGCTTCATGTCGCGGCGGGCGCGCACGTCGGGCACGCTGAACACCACGGTATAGCGCTGGTCGACCAGCGAGCGCAGGCGGCCGACCAGCTTTTCGGCGCTGCCCGCCACCTCGGTGCGCTTGACCGGCAGCTGGTCGTCAACCATGCCGCCGACTTGCATGATCGACGAAAGCGTATAGCGCTGCGCCGATCCGAAATCGAGCGCGGCGGGCGCGATGTAGAGGCCGTCGGGCACGATATGGCTTCCCTTCGCGCGCTCGCAGGCGTCTTCGTAGGCGCGCGACGCGTCGTCGAAGATGCTGCGCGGCTCGCTCAGAACCACGAGCGATCCTTCGGCGGCGTAGGAGCACAACGATTCGGTGGAAGGATACAGCAGCGGAAGCAGCGCGTCGGCGCCGGGGAAATCGGTGCCGCCCTGCAGGTTGCCGAAGATTTCGCGCCAGACCGGGTCGCTTTCGGCGCGCTTGGCCACCACGGGCACGGCGCGGGAAACGGTCTTCTTGCTCAGGCGGTATTCGCGCACCGGATAGATGTCCGCTTCGGGAAGAGACATGATGGTCTGCCCCGTCGATGGCACGATGCGCCTGATTTCATCCACCTCGTCGCCGAAGAAATCGACGCGCACGGGATACGGCGTATCGCCCGGGAACACGTCGATCGTGCCGCCGCGCACGCAAAAGGTGCCGGGGCCTTCGAGCGCGTCGCCCGTATTCTGGAATCCACGCGCCACGAGGCCTTGGGCCACCGATTCGAAATCGAGCACCTCGCCCGTTCCCGCATCGACCGCCTCGCGTTCGGGACGGATCGAAATGGGCGCGAACACGCGGGCGGCATGCGGAGGCAGCGCGCGCACGATCGAAGCGGCCGAGGCCACGACCACCTTATGGGCGCCCGATTGAACGGCCCAGGCGGCGCCTGTCCTGCGCGCGACGAAGCGCGCGTCGCCCGCCTTGGGTGCGAAGGGATGATCGGCGCGCGCGGGAAACGCCGCCACGCGCTCGTCGCCGAGATAGGCGGCAACGCTGCGTGCGAAGCCCTCCACCGCGTCTTCGCCCGGAAGCACCACCAGCATGGGCTGAGGCTTGGCGGCGAAGCGGGCGGCCACGACGAACGGGCGCGCCGAAGCGGCCACGGCAAGCGCGGCGTCCTGCCCTGCGTCGAGCTTGGCATAGACCTCGGCAAGGGCTCCGTTTTCCTCGATGGCGGCGGAAAGCGCGTCGATAAGCATAAGACTCCTTCTAGGACGCGGCACGATGCGCCGCGCGCGCAAACACTACAAGGCCGCATGCGGCCTTGTTCGATACATCGGATGATGACGCGCTCGATTATAGCAAACGATTGTTCGCAAATAATGATGCGCGAAGAGAACGCCGGAACGCGCTACGCCGCAGGGTCTTCCACCGCGCCGACGAACAGCGGCGCGCCTTCGGGCGAAAGGATGGCGAACAGAAACGGCCTGTCGCAGACGAAATCGAGGTGCGCATCGGCGGGCATGGGCATCGCCATGACTGAAACGCCCGCCATCGTGTAGGCCGCCGCCTCGGCCCCCTCTTCGTCGATCGACACGCAGGCGCCGTGCTTGACGCACGACAGGTGCGCGGGCGCGGCCGTCATCGCAGAGAAATCGGCGCGGTCGGAAAACGGCAGCTTGAGACCCATCGAGCGCAGCGTGTCGACGAGCTGCAGCTCGGCGTCGAAGGAAAACTTCGGGATCCGATAGGTTATCTCGGCATCGGCGTTGTCCTCGCCGAACAGCGCCGATGCGAGCAGCGCGTCGTCGGCCAGGATATCCGAGGGCGCCGAGCCTTCGTCGGGAAGCACGAACAGCATCCGGGCGCCGCCGTTGAAGAAAATCTTCGCGCGCGTGAAGCCCTCGCCGTCGAGGTAGGAGCCTTGGGCGGTACGCTCCATGAACGAGGCCGTCGTTTCGCCCGCCGCCGCATAGAAGGCATCTTCGGCGGTCGCCTCGGCATCGAAGGCGTCGGTCCACGACCCCTTGAAATACATGACGTTCACGAGCGCCGCAAGCCAATCGGCATCGGTTTCGACGCGAGGCGCCAGCAGGCCGCCCGTTTTGTCGGCAATCCATGCAGACAGGGCCGCGTCCACTTCCTTCGTGCCGAAATCGGCCTCGTAGGCGGATGCCGCGAAGTCGTCGCGCACGACGTCGAGATAGTCCTTCTCGAACGCGACGTCGGCCGCAGTCCATACCGAATTCGCCATGTCCATCTCGCACATCTCGTTGACCCGAAGCGCCTCGACAAAGTCGCGGCAGGCAGCGCGGGCCTCGTCGGAATCCTCCGCGCGCAAAAAGCCGTACAGCTCGGCGCGCGTATCGCCCGCAGCCCCTGCGGCCGCAAGCGAAAGCGCGTAGTACAGGCTGGTCGGCGCATAGACCGCATTGCCTCCTTCTTCGCGGTCGGCAAGGATTCCTGCGGCGCTGTGCACGGCGAAGTCCTCGAGCGACGAGACGAGCGCGGATTCGACCACGGGCGCATCAGCCTCGTCGCCCTCGCCGCGCTCGACGGCGGCGGGCTCGGCCAGAACGCGCACGCCCTCCGCACGCATCGCCGCGGAATCGTCGGAGCAGCCCGCCAGCGCGCCTCCCGCGCAGGCCGCCGCCAGCAGGGCGCACGTCGCTGCGGTCGCAGCGCGTCGTATCGGTTTTTCCATGCTCGGCCCCTTTCGGTCGAATCGGTTTTCGCGATGATACCCCGGCGCGACGCGGGTCGCAAAGCGGACGCACGGGGCCGCTTTGCCCTACAATGCACAGCGAACGACGTCTTTTCCATCCATCGACGAAGGAGCATGCCATGCCGCGCGAGAACCTGACGCAGAAACGAGCCCGCGCCGCTGAAATCGAGCGGCGCCTTTTCGAACGCTACGGCGAGGGCGAATGCTCGCTCGACCACAGCGACCCGTTCACCTTGACCATCGCCGTGATCTTGTCGGCGCAATGCACCGATGCCGCCGTGAACAAGGTGACCCCCGAACTGTTCGCCCGCTTCGGCACGCCCGAAGCCATGGCGCACGCGAGCATCACCGACATCGAGGCGATCATCCATCCTTTGGGCTTCTTCCGCTCGAAGGCGAAAAACATCGTGGCCTGCGCGCAGACCGTGCTGGCCGATTTCGGCGGAGAAATTCCCAACGACATCGACGCGCTGCAGACCCTGCCGGGCGTGGGGCGCAAGACCGCCAACGTGGTGATGTGTCAGGCGTTTCGCAACCCGCAGGGCATCGCGGTGGACACGCACGTCTTCCGCATCGCGCATCGCCTGGGATTCGCTACGCGCAACGACGACACGCCGCAGAAGACCGAGGACAAGCTGCTGAAGATCTACCCGCAAAGCGACTGGCTGTTCATCAACCACCAATGGGTCCACTTCGGCCGCGAGACCTGCAGCGCCCGCAACCCGAAATGCGACCGCTGCCCGCTGGCGGACCTGTGCCCCGCCTGCGGAAAGCACGCATAACGAAAGAGGCCCCGAGGGGCCTCTTCTCATAACCGGTCGAGCGGCGCGGGCTCGAAAACCTACGCCTGCAGGCCGAGCGCCTTCGCGATCGCGTCGACGATTTCGTCGACGGGCGACAGCGTGCCGCGAGCGACGTCGCCGCACGCGAGTTTGCCCACACCCGGGCCCACCAATGCGATGCCGCGCTCTTCGAGCGTGCGCAGGTTCGCCTGCGTGGAGGCGTTCTCGTACATATGGGTGTTCATGGCCGGGCAGACGATGACCGGGCACGTGGCGGCCAGGAACGTGGAAGACGCCATGTCGTCGGCGATGCCGTGGGCGATCTTGGCGATAATGTTGGCGGTGGCCGGCGCGACGCACATGAGGTCGGCCTCCTGCGCCAGCGTGATGTGCTTGATCGACGCGTCGTAGCTGTAATCGAACGTGTCGGTATACACCATGCGGCCCGAAAGCGCCTCGAACGTCAGCGGAGTGACGAACTTCGTGGCGTTCTCGGTCATGATGACCTGCACTTCCACTCCCAGCTTATTGAGCCTGCTCACGATATCGCAGGCCTTATAGGCGGCAATGCCGCCTGATACGGCAAGAAGAACGCGTTTGGCCATAAAAGATGCCTTCCTTTCCTCGCAAGAATCTTCAGCAGTATACCCCGCCCCATGAAAAAGCCCGCCTTCCTCGACGAGAAAAGCGGGCTTGCACATGTCGCGAAGACGAAGGCGGCCGAACGTCCGTTTCGCACGACCGGCCGGGCCGACACGACTCGCTACAGAACCTGGTCGGTTTCCTGGAACTTCACCACGTCGACCTTCTTCACGGAAGCGTAGGCTTTCATGGCGATCCAATACACCACGCCTGCGAAGATCAGCGAGTTCAGGCCGGGAATGCCGATCGAGAAGATGCTGCTTACCTCGCCGACGGCGAAGGCCGCGACCCAAACGGCGATAGTGACGGGGTTCCACTTCTCCACGGTCTTGGGAAGCTGGCCTTCGGCGCGCGTCTTCTCAAGATCGGCCCTGTTACGCTTGAGCAGGTAGTAATCGACCACCATGATGCCGGCGACGGGCGGAATAGCCACGCCGAGCAGCGTGAGGAAGTCGGTGAAGTAGTTGATGATGCCGATCATGGAGAGCACGGTGCCCACGATGCCGAGGACCCAGGTCATAATGGAGCGGTTCACTTTCACGTTGAACAGCGCGTTGATCATGGTGGCCATACCGAGGCCCGACGAGTACAGGTTGATGTCGTTGAGCTTGACGGTGGACGCCACGACGATAATCACGCCCAGCACGCCGGAGGTGGCCATCATGATGTCGGTCACGTTGTTGGTGCCGGTGGCGTGGGCCAGGATGACGGCGATGAGGTTCATGCCGAGCTCGCCCAGAAAGGTGCCGATGAGGGTCATCCAGAACACCTGGGTGCCGCTCTTCAGATAGCGGGCGTAGTCAGGCGTGCAGATGGCGCCCGCGATGAAGCCGCCCGCGACCATGGTGGTAGCGGCGCCGAAAGACAGCGCGGGACCGGGGTGCGGGGAATTCAGGAACTCCATGAGGCTGTGATCCTGAAGCACGATGGCCGCAGACGCGATGACCGCGACGATGAACAGCGGAACGAACACGGCCGCGAAACGGGCGATCCATTTGATGCCCGCCACGACGAGCAGCGTGATGCCGAGGCCCGTAATCAGCGCCCATATCGGGAAGTTCAGCATGCCGGTGATATTGAGCATGCCTTCGGCGAAAACGGAGTTCTGGACGCCGAACCAGCCCACCATGGAAATGGCGACGACGCCGCCCAGAACGGCGGAGCCCATCTTGCCAAGACCTGCCCAACGGGACAGCAGACTCGTGGAAAGACCTTCGCGAGCAGCGGCGGTGCCGAGCGCCCAGCTGACGACCTGCAGCAGGACCGAGCCGAGCATAGTGGCCCAGAACGCGCCCCAGAACGTCATGCCGTAGCCGAGCGCCGCGCCCAAAACGAGCTGAGACACGCAGCAGATGGCGCCGATGCGGATCATAAGGATCTGCCACAGCGGCTGCTTCGCGCCTTCGGGAATGCGGGATAGCGAGAAGTCGTTGTCGTTGGTCACGATGACTGCCCTCTTTTCGTTTTCGTATTCGTACCCTTGCATAAGAATGGCCATGCACGCGCACGCGCATTGCATGACCGTTCTCATTTCGAATGTAGAATATTATTATACTTTGTCACATTAAAGCATCAAAGCATTTTCGGAAACCGGTCGAATACTAGGGCAAAAGCGCTGGACCGTACGTAAGCGCCGCGAGCGAGCACACGCCCACCAGGATGCACCACGCAAGGGATTTGGTCTTGACGCCCACCGCTACGACAGCCGCGGCGGCGATCAGCGGGGCGAGCCACGACCACACGTCGCCCGATGCAATCTTCGCCGGGTCGAACAAATCGTTGGCCACAAGCGCAGCGAACGCCGCAGGCGGGATGAAATTAAGGGCGCGCACCATGGTTTCGGGCAGCTGCTTGCCCTTCAGCAGAAACACGGGCAGCACGCGACAGGCGAGCATGGTCAGAGCGCATACCCCGAACACGATAAGGAAGTCGGAAACTGGCATGTTAGGCCCCCACCCTGATATCGGAATCTTCCTTCTTACCCGTCTTCAGGCTGAACGCCAGCGCAGCGCCGACGCCCGCCAAGGCGCCGATCAAGATAGCGGGGCCCGCAAGGCCGATGCACTTGCACACGATCACGCCGATCATGGCGCTTACCGCGGCCACCGCGTTCGCGGGCGTGATCTTCTGCATGCACAGCAAGCAAATGAACAGGGCAGTCATGGCAAACGAAGCCAAAGCGGTGGGCAGCGAGACGGCTGAACCCACCAGGGCGCCCGCCACGTTGGACAGAAGCCAGGCGCTCTGCGAGAACAGGTTCACCGCCAAAGCCGACCCGACCGACCATTCGCCGTTGATGAAGCGGGCCAGGTTCACGCCGAAGCTTTCATCGGTGACAGTGGCGCCGAAGAAGAACGCAAGACGTTTGCGGCAGGTTCCGCAAAACTGCGAAAGCGATGCGCCGTAGAGCATCTGGCGCGTGTTGACGAGCGAAACGCTGGCGATGATCGCCGTGAGCGGATTGCCCGCCAGGTACATATTGGGAATCATATATTGGCCGGCGCCCGAATAGAACAGCGCACACATGAGCGCGACCATCCAGACGTCCATGCCGGCGGTGGCGCACAGAATGCCGCAGGGAATGCCCAGCACGACATAGCCCGCCATGATGGGCAGAGCTGTCTTGAAGGAGTCTTTCAGCATTTCTTTGCGCATAACACCCACCATTATACGGAGAGAGCGCATAAGAACCAGATGCTTTCTCACGACGGAGCGAAAAAGCGGCGGCGGGCGGCGTGCAATGTCCGTCCGCGCTTCGGAAACGGCCGCACGCCGCCGACGTCGCCGCGCGGACGCGCGTCGAAAAGCACGTGAACGAAGACATTCGACCGCGAAGAAACATCCTACGATACGAAATCGCGGCCGCTCCGAACGTCCGAAAACGCCGGGGCGGCCGCGATGCGCGCCTGGACTATGCCGCGGCTTCGACCTTCGCCCTCGCCTTACCTCCGGCCCAGCCCAGCTTCCTGCCGAAGAACACCGCGATAAGCGCGACCGCGATCGGATACAGGTAGCAGAAAAACGCGAAGGGAGCGTATTCCACGCATGTCACGCCCAGGATGGTGACCATATAGATCGAGCACGTGTTCCACGGGACGAGAACCGACGTGATGCCCGCGCTCGAATTCACGATATTGCTCCACACCTCGCCCGGCGCGCCGTGCTCCCTGAACGAATCGCCGTACATCTTGCACGACAGCGCGATCGCAGGATACTGATCGGGAAGCAGCACGTTGAACGCCGTGCCGCTGGCGACGGCGGTCGCGGCAAGCGAACCGAAGCTTTTGAGCTTCGACGTGATCGGCTTGATGAGCGACTGCATGAGACCCGTATGCTGCAGGATGCCCACGTACGCCATGACCAAGATCACGATCGAGATAGTCGGCAGCATCTCTTCGATGCCGCCCGTGGAAAACAGCGTATCGAGCACTTCGAAGCCCGTGCTGCTCACCACGCCGGTATTCGCCGCCGCCACGGCCGTGCCGAGGTCGGCGCCCTGCAGAAACACCGCCTCGACGATCGCGAGCAGTACGCCCAGCAGAAATGACGGGATCGCGGGGATCTGCATCACGATGCAGGCAACCATCACCACCAGAGGAATCAGCGTGACGGGCCCGATGGCGTAGGATTGCTCGAGCGCGCCGAGCAGCTCGTCGACGCGGCCTGCGCCCGCCTCGGTCATGCCCGTGCCGAGCGTGCTGCCGATGAAGAAATACAGCCCCGCGCTGACGGCACACACCGCGAGCGCGATCGGCAGGAACTTCTTGCACAACGAAAACACGCTGACATCGGCGATAGCCGCGCACAATACCGGGCCGTCGGTCAGCGGCGACACGATTTCGCTCACGTACGCGGCGGCGACGATGGCGCCTGCGGCCATGCCCAAGGGAATATCGAGCGCGGCCGCGATGCCCATGAAGGCGATGCCTATCGTGCCGGCCGCGCCCCACGAGCCCAGCACGATGCCCACCAGCAGCGTGCCCAGAAACGCCACGGGCAAGAACAGCTCGGGGCTGATGACGCTCAGGCCGTAATAGATCAGCGTCGGCACCGTGCCTGACAAGATCCACGTGCCCACCAGCATGCCGATGCACATCAGGATGAGGACGGCCTCCATAGCGTCGAGAACGCCCTTCATCGCGCCGTCGAGCACCTCTTCGAAGCTGTTGCCGAGATACATGGCGATGGCGCCCGCGATCGCGCACCCCGCGACCATCGGGATCTGCGGCTCCGAACCCAACCCCACCACGCATCCGAACATGACCGCCGCAAGTAAGCCGAAGGCGAGCATTCCGTGACGGAACTTCACCTCTTTTTTCGTCTTCGTCTTCTCAGCCACGACCGACTCTTCCCCTCCTTCATCCGTATCCGATGCCCAGGCCCGCGCACGCGGGCCTGGGCGCATTCCTTCCATTGTAGCGAGCGCATCCGAGCAAGGCGGCCGCGATCGAAGCCGGCACCGTTCCGATACGCACGGGACGCGTGCAGAAAAAAGCGCCGGCCGAAGCCGACGCTTGCATGCGATGAAACGAAAGACTAGCGCATCGGGCGCGGAACGAACAGCTCCTCGTAGGTGCGCACGGCGTAGCGGTCGGTCATGCCCGCCACGTAATCGGTGGCGGCGCGCACCGGATCGCCGTCGCAAATGGCCCGATACTCGCCTGGAACCGCCTCGGGATAGGACACGAAATAGTCGAACAGCGCGGCTATCAGGTTCTGGGCCTTGCGAGCCTCGCGCATCACGGGCTCGCTCTGATACACCGCGGAGAACAAGAACGAGCGCAGCTCCCCCATCGCGTTCCACACCGCATCCGAAAGCAGGATGTCGCCCGCACGGGCGCTCGTCGACACCATGTCGGTCACGAGCGTCTCGATGCGCGACGAATGGTCGCCTCCGAGCACGCTGCGGGTGCTTTCGGGAAGATCGCCTTCGCGCAGAAGCCCCGCCCTGATCGCGTCGTCGATGTCGTGGTTCACATACGCGATGCGGTCCGCCACCGACACGATGCGCCCTTCCATGGTCTCGGCGCGCACAGGCCCCGTATGATGGACGATGCCGTCGCGCACCTCGGCCGTCAGGTTCAGGCCACGGCCGCCGTTTTCGATCGTCTCGACCACGCGCAGGCTCTGCTCGTTATGGCGATACAGGCCCTCGACGCGCGAATCGTCCGAGGGAGTGCCGAGGCAGCGCGCGATGCTTGCCGCCAACGCCGCTTCTCCCGTATGTCCGAACGGCGTATGCCCCAGGTCGTGGCCGAGCGCGATGGCTTCGGCCAAATCCTCGTTGAGACCGAGCGCGCGGGAGATGGTGCGTGCGATCTGCGCCACTTCCAGCGTATGCGTCAGCCTCGTGCGGAAATGATCGCCTTCGGCGGCCAAAAACACCTGGGTTTTATGGGAAAGGCGGCGGAAGCTCTTCGCATGGACGATTTTGTCGCGGTCGCGCTGGTATTCGGTGCGCAGGAAATCGGGTTCGGCCGAAAGGGCGCGGCCTTCCGTCTCGTCCGAATACGCGGCGTCGGCCGAAAGCATCTCCCGCTCCTGGGCCTGCCGGTCCTCACGTTTCACGATCCGCATGGATGGTCCCTTCTCTCGCTTTGCGCGCAGTGTACCGGCTTTCAAGGCCCGAAGCGGCGCGCGCGAAGCGAACGGGACGTATCGCGAAGAAGACGGAGGCAGACGCGACGACACGCTCTTCGCCCGGCGCAACCATCCTCGCAGCGCAAGCATCGGAAAAGAAAAAACGGTCCGCCTCATATGAGACGGACCGTTTCATCTACGCGACATGTTCTACAAGAAGCGGACTACTTCTCTTCCAGCGCTGCCTGGGCAGCGGCAAGGCGGGCCAGCGGCACGCGATACGGGCTGCAGGACACGTAGTCGAGACCGATCTTGTGGAAGGTCTTGACGGAGTCGGGATCGCCGCCGTGCTCGCCGCACACGCCGCACACGAGGTCGGGATTGCCCTCGTGACCCAGCTCGACGCCCATCTTGACGAGCTTCGCGACGCCCGGATCGATGGTGGCGAAGGGATTGTACGGCAGCAGCTTCTCGGCCAGGTACTGCGGCACGAACTCGGCCTCGACGTCGTCGCGGCTGAAGCCGAACGTGGTCTGGGTGAGGTCGTTGGTGCCGAAGCTGAAGAAGTCGGCCTGGGTGGCGATTTCGTCAGCGGTAACGGCAGCGCGCGGAAGCTCGATCATGGTGCCCACGGGAATGTCGAGCTCGACGCCCGCCTCGGCAGCGACCTCGGCGATGGTGTCGACGGCGACCTTGCGCAGCTTCTCGAGCTCCTTGACGGTGGAGACCAGCGGAATCATGACCTCGGGCTTGGGGTCGAGGCCCTCCTTCTTCAGCTGGGCGGCAGCCGTCGCGATGGGCGCACCTGCATGACCGGAAGGATCGGGTACACGATGCCCAGGCGGCAGCCGCGCAGGCCGAGCATGGGGTTGGCCTCGCTCATGCCGTCGATCTGCTCCATGAGCTTGCGCTTCGCGGCGATGACCTCGGCGTTGCCGCCGGCGGCCTCGAGCTTGGCGATTTCGACATCGAGGGCGCGGGGGCTCTCGAGGAACTCATGCAGCGGCGGATCGAGCAGACGCACGATGACCGGCAGGCCGTCCATGGCCTTGAACATGCCATAAAAGTCGCCCGTCTGAGCCTCGAACAGGTCGTTGACAGCGGCTTCGCGCACGGCCTCGTCCTCGTTGAGGATGAAGGTCTGGATGATCTGCTTGCGATCGCCCAGGAACATATGCTCGGTGCGGTCGAGGCCGATGCCCTCGGCGCCGAAGGAGCGGGAAAGCTCGGCATCGGCGGGGTTGTCGGCGTTGGCGCGAACGCCCAGGCGACGGAACTCGTCAGCCCACTCGAGGATGACGTCGAGGTCGCCGGAGAGCTCGGGCATAACCAGCTCGACCGCGCCCAGGACGACGATGCCCGTGGTGCCGTCGATAGAAATCATATCGCCTTCGCGGATGACCACGTCGGTGCCGGCCACGACGGCTTCCTTCTTCTCGGCATCGATCTTGAGGGCCTCGACGCCGCACACGCACGGCGCACCCATGCCGCGGGCGATGACGGCCGCATGGCTGGTCTTGCCGCCATGAGAGGTCAGGATGCCCTCGGCGGCGATCATGCCGGCGAGGTCGTCGGGGTTGGTCTCCCAACGGACGAGCACGCACTTGCGGCCTGCGGCCTCGGCGGCCACGGCGTCGGCGGCGGAGAAGACCGCTTCGCCCACGGCAGCGCCCGGGCTTGCGTTCAGACCGCGCGCGAGCACGTCGTACTCGGCGGATTTATCGAACTGCGGGTGCAGGAGCTGGTCGAGCTGCTCGGGATCGACGCGGCAGACAGCCTCTTCCTTGGTGATCAGGCCCTCCTTCACCATTTCGATGGCGATATGCAGCGCGGCGGCGGCGGTACGCTTGCCCACGCGGGTCTGCAGCATCCACAGCTTGCCCTGCTCGATGGTGAACTCGATGTCGCACATGTCGCGATAGTGGTTCTCCAGGGTGACGAACACCTCTTCGAGCTCGGCGCCGGCCTCCTGCAGGCCCTCGACATGCTTGAGCTCGGCGATGGGGCTCGTGTTGCGGATGCCCGCGACGACGTCTTCGCCCTGGGCATTGACCAGGTAGTCGCCGTAGAATTCCTTCTCGCCGTTGGCGGGGTTGCGCGTGAACGCGACGCCGGTAGCGGAGGTCTCGCCCTTGTTACCGAAGACCATAGCCTGCACGTTGACGGCGGTGCCCAGGTCGTCGGCGATCTTGTTCTGCTTGCGGTAGAGGGTCGCGCGCGGGTTGTTCCAGCTGCCGAAAACGGCCTCGATGGCCAGCCTGAGCTGGGTGTCGGGATTCTGCGGGAAGGTCACGCGGCCGTCGACGACGAGCGCGGGATACTCTTCGGCGGAAACGTTCTCGGAGAAGATGTTCTTGAACTCTTCAACGAGTTCCTGCAGGTCCTCGGCGGTGAGGTCTGCATCGCTCTTCACGCCGCGGACGATCTTCTTCGCATTGATGGCGTTCTCGAAAAGGTCGCCGTCAAGACCCATGACGACGTTGGAGAACATCTGGATGAAGCGGCGGTAGCTGTCCCACGAGAAACGGGGGTTCTCGGTATGCTTGACCAGGCCGTTGATGGACTGGTCGTTCAGACCCAGGTTGAGAACCGTGTCCATCATGCCCGGCATGGACATGGGAGCGCCGGAACGCACAGAGACGAGCAGGGGATCTTCGGAGTCGCCGATCTTCTTGCCGATGCGACGCTCCAGATCGAGGCGATACTGCTCGATTTCATCGAGCGCGCCCTCGGGCCAGGTGTTGTCGGCATTGGCGTATTCCATACAGGTCTGACAGGTGATGGTGAATCCCGGAGGCACAGGAAGGCCGATCACGGCCATCTCGGCGAGGTTCGCGCCCTTGCCGCCAAGGATGTACTTCATATCCTTGTTGCCCTCGGTAACGTTGTTGCCCTCGGCGTCCTTACCGAACGCGTAGACACGCTTGACGTCAGCAGTCACTGTATTCTCCTTCGTGATAGATACCCTACTGCACAAAGAGCAATATTACTCAAAGATGGTCTTTTGGAACGGATGAGCCAGCTCATAGTAACGTAAAATCTCCTGAGCGGTTTCTTCTACGGCCTTATTGTCCGTTCTGATGACGATGCAGCCCAATTTACGCATCAACGCGCGGGCCTCTTCGAGGTCCTGATAGACCATCTCGGGCTCGGCATAGCTCGCCGCCACGGTGGCCGCGCCGCGTCCGGCGCCGCCGAGCCTGCGCGAGCGGATGCCCACCAGCACGTCAGGCGTCGTCATCAAGCCGAAGATCCTCGAGGGATCGCAATCGTAGATTTCTTTCGGGGGCTCGACGCCCAGCGCGAGCGGCACGTTGGCCACCTTGTATCCCTCCATGCCCATATATATAGAGATAGGCGTCTTCGATGAACGGGACACGCCGAGCAGCACGATGTCGGCCTCGGTGAGGTCTTGCGGGTTACGGCCGTCGTCATGCTCTACCGTGAATTCCATTGCGGCGATACGTCGGAAGTAATGGGCGTCGGTCGTGCGCAGCAGCCCGGGGTTGTTACGCGGCGAAAGGCCCGACGCGTCGGCCAAAGCATGGATCGGCGTGCTCATGATATCGACGCCGTGCAGACCCGCATCCTGGCAGAACGCGCGCAGCTTCGAGCGCATCTCGGGATCGACCAGCGTGAAGAACACTACCAGGTCGTCTTTAAGCCCGGCTTCGCGATAGCGCTCCTGGTGCGAGGTGAGGAAGTTCACGATCTCGTCGAAATTGCGCGCCTTGGGCAAGATCTCGATATAAGGCTCGGGAACGCCGAACTGGCCCGCAGCCGCTCGAGCAAGCGTGTGCGCAGTAGCGCCGAGGGAGTCGCTGACGATATAGATGGTAGGAAGCGGAGAATCGTTGTGAATGCAGATATGCTCTCGCAAGTCTCCCGACATGGCCTCTCCCCTTTCCGTGCGCCGAAACCCGACGCATCGATACGATTGGGCGAAGCGGCATAAGCCGCCTGGACGAGAATCCGTCCATAGTTCTGCTCAATATACAAAAAACCGGCCCCCGTAAAAACGGGAAGCCGGTTCATCCATAGAAACGGAATCGATGCGCTCGTTATCGGCGTCGATTACTTGGCGAGCTGACCGAAGTCGGCCACGCGGGCGAACACGTCGACGAAACGGTTCAGGATGCGCAGACGATTCTCGCGCAGCGCGACGTCCTCGTCCATGACCATGACCTTCTCGAAGAACAGGTCGACGGGCTTGCGCAGCGAGGCGAGCTCGGCGAGAGCCTCGGGGTAATCGTCGGCATCGAGGGCGCGGGCCACGCGGCCTTCGGCCTGAACGACCGCGCAGGCCAGTGCATGCTCGACCTCGGAGAGCAGCGATTCGTCGTAATCGCAGCCCAGCGATGCGTCGCGCAGGTTGTTGGCGCGGGCGTAGGCAATGGCAAGGTCGGCGAAGGTCTCGGGAGCCTCCTGACGCGCATGCTCGAGGGCATAGACGCGGTTGATGAGCTCGAGCGGCTCGCGCACGCCTGCGGCGAGCACGGCGTCGATGGCATCGGCGCTGCTGCCGCCATCACGCACCATGACCTTCGTACGCGTGATGAAGAACTCGATGACCTGCTCGCGCACGGCCGCGGCATCGAATTCGATGCCATCGGCGGCGTATGCGGCCAAGGAAGCGTCGATCGCGGGGACCAGCTCGACGTCTATCGCATCATTGCCGGTCAGCATGGCCACGATGCCGAGAGCGCTGCGGCGCAGGGCGAACGGGTCGGAAGAGCCCGTCGGAGCCTGGCCGACTGCGAACAGGCCGCAGATCGTGTCGAGCTTGTCGGCGAACGCGACGGCTTTGCCCACGCGGGTCGCGGGGGTGGCGTCGCCCGAGAAGCGAGGACGGTAGTGGTCGGCGATGGCGCCCGCCACCACGTCGGTCTCGCCCGCGGCCTTGGCATAGTAGGATCCCATGATGCCCTGGACGCTCGTGAACTCGACGACCGCGCCCGTCACCAGGTCGGCCTTGCACAGATAAGCCGCGCGCAGGGCGTCCGCCTTCTCCTGGCCTTCGAGGCCGGCGGCGGCGCACAGGTGCTCGACCAGCTTGACGATACGCTTGGTCTTGGCGAGCGTGGTGCCCAGCTTCTCCTGGAAGACGACCTCGTCGAGGTGCTCGACGTAGGACTCCAGCGGAGCCTTGAGGTCTTCGTCGTAGAAGAACTTGGCGTCATAGAGGCGGGCCGCCACGACGCGCTGGTTGCCGTCGACGATGTTCGCCTCGAACTCGGGATTGCCGTTCGAGGTGATCAGGAACTTGTTCGCAAGCGAGCCGTCGGCGTTGAACAGCGGGAAATAGCGCTGATGGACGAGCATCGCGTCGACGATGATTTCCTTCGGCACGGCCAGGAACAGCTCGTCGAACTCGCCCACCATGACCGTGGGATACTCGGAGAGGTTCACGACCTCGGCGAGCGTCTTCGCAGGAAGCTCGGCGGTCAGGCCGCATGCCTTCTCAGCCTCGGCCACCTGGGCGCGGATGGACTGCTCGCGCTCCTGCTCGGTCACGACGACGAACGCGTTGCGGATCGTGTCGATCAGCTGATCGGCGTGAGCCACGGCATGCGGGCCGGGAGCCAGGAAGCGATGGCCGCGGGTCTCGTTGCCGGCCTCGAGGCCTGCGAAACGGACCGGAACGACCGCGTCGCCCAGCATGGCCACGATCCAGCGCACCGGGCGCGAGAAGTACTGGCTCGTGGTGCCCCAGCGGCACGACTTGGGCCAGGAGATGGACGCGATGACGCCCTCGAGCACCTCGGGCAGCAGCGCAGCCACGTCGGCAGCGGGAGTCTCCTTCACCGCGTAGACGTACTCGACGCCGCCCTCGTCGCGGCGCTCGAGCGCGGACACGTCGACGCCTTTGCCGCGCGCGAAGCCTGCGGCGGCCTTGGTCGGATCGCCCTCGGCGTCGAACGCGATCTTGGCGGCGGGGCCGCGGAACTGCTCGACGGTGGCCTCGGTGCGCTCGGGCACGCCCTCGACGACCGCGATCAGACGACGGGGCGTGGAATAGGCATTGACCTCGTCGAAGGGAACGCGGGCGGATGCCAGGGCCTCGGAAACCAGGCGCGGCAGCTGCTCGGTCGCGGCGTGCAGGTCGAATGCGGGAAGCTCTTCGGTGCCGATTTCGAATGCGAGCGTGGTCTTTTCCATCCTATGCCTCCTTCGAATCGGCTTCGGGCTTGACGCCCACGACATGCTCCATATACGACGCGCAGCACGCTTTGGCGATCGTGCGGACGCGAAGGATGTAACCCATGCGCTCGGTCGCGGAGATGACGCCGCGCGCGTCGAGCAGGTTGAAGGCGTGGCAGCATTTCAGAACGCTGTCGTACGCCGGAAGCGGCAGGCCCGCTTCGAGGGTGCGCAGGCACTCGGCCTCGCGGTCGTTGAACTCCTGAAACAGGAAATCGGTGTCGGCCACTTCGAAGTTGTAGCGCGAATACTGACGCTCGTTTTCGAGATAGACGTCGCCGTAGGTGAAGACGAGGCCGTCCTTGCCGCGGCTCCACACGATGTCGAACATGCTGTCGACGCCCTGGATGTACATCGTCAGACGCTCGAGGCCGTAGGCGATTTCCACGGGAACGGGGCTGCACTCGAAGCCGCCGACCTGCTGGAAGTAGGTGAACTGAGTCACTTCCATGCCGTCGATCCAGACCTCCCAGCCAAGGCCCCATGCGCCTAGCGTCGGGCTTTCCCAGTCGTCTTCGACGAAGCGGACGTCGTGCTTATCGGTGTCGATGCCGA
The DNA here is from genome assembly GCA_029266945.1 of Slackia sp. Taxonomy (GTDB): domain Bacteria; phylum Actinomycetota; class Coriobacteriia; order Coriobacteriales; family Eggerthellaceae; genus Slackia. The sequence goes on from JARIED010000011.1 coordinate 29,511, forward strand.
TGGCGCGCAGGCTGCCCAGGTAGAGCTCCTGGATATCGTCCGGGGAGGGCTTCATGAGGACCTGGAACTGGTAGTAGAACTGCGTGCGGTTGGGGTTTTCGCCGTAGCGGCCGTCGGTGGGACGGCGGCAGCCCTGCACGTAGCAGGTGCGCCAGGTATCGGGGCCCAGCGAGCGAAGCGTGGTCGCAGGCGCATTGGTACCCGCGCCGACTTCGTTGTCGTAAGGCTGCAGCACCACGCAGCCCAGATCGGCCCAGTAGCGCTGCAGCGTCAGGATGATGTCCTGGAAGCTGAGCGCGTCGGGCTTAGCAGCATGACTCATGATTAAAGCACTCCTATATGATCGAGGGGCCAGTAGATCGCGACGGCGCGTCCGCTCACGGACGTCTCGTCGATGGAACCGAAATAACGCGAGTCGGCCGAGTTGGTGCGATTGTCGCCCATGACCCAGATCTCGCCTTCGGGAACCGTGTACGGATAGAGAATATCGACGCCCGACGCCGTCTTGAGCGGCGCGGTGGGCTTGTCCTGGGTATAGGGCTCGTCGAGCGGCACTCCGTCGACGTAGACGACGCCTTCGATCAAATCGACCGTCTGGCCGCCCATGGCGATGGCGCGCTTGATCAGCGTGCGACCGGGGATTTCAGGGTCGTCGAACGTGATGATGTCGCCTGGTTCGACATCGCGAAAGTAGTAGGTGATCTTCTCGGACCAGACGTTGTCGCCGATCTCGATCGTGTCCTCCATCGAGCCTGAGGGAATGGTGTACGGGCAGACCACGAACGTCTGCAGACCCCACACCAAAGCCACCACGAGCAGGATGTAGCCCGCCCACGACAGGACGGTTCTCAGCATGCCGCGCGAACGCGGCGTCGCATGCTGGCCATAGCTCACGGAAAATCCTCCTATGAAATGAAAAGGCGCCCTACAGACGCCTTAGAATGCCTCGCCGTGCAATGATAGCAAAAAAGCCCGTTCATCCTCGGTTATATTCGCCGTCTCCAGCAAATCGGGACGCAGGCGCGCAGTGCGCAGCAGAGACTGTTCGCGTCGCCATTTCTCGATAGCGGCGTGATTGCCCGACCTCAAGATATCGGGAACATCCATGCCGCGATAGCTGGCGGGACGCGTGTATTGCGGGTATTCGAGCAAGCCGTCGTAGAAGCTCTCGTCGATGGCGCTTCCCTCGTCTCCGAGGACGCCGTCGAGCAGCCTGACCACGGCGTCGATCACCACCATCGATGCGAGCTCGCCCGACGTCAGCACGTAATCGCCCAACGAGATACAGCGGTCGGCCAGCGTGTAGACGCGCTCGTCGATGCCTTCGTAATGCCCGCAGATGAACAGCAAGCGGTCCTGCGAGGACAGCTCGGTGGCCACGCCCTGGTCGAAAGGCTCGCCGCACGGGGTGAGAAAGATCGTGTAGGGCTTCGGGCCCGCGGCGGCGATGTCGTCGTACGCCTCGAAGATGGGCTCGCACTTCATGACGAGGCCCTGGCCTCCGCCGTAAGGGTCGTCATCGGTGGTGCGATGGCGGTCATGCGTCCAATCGCGCAGATCGTAGGCATGGAAATCAAGCGCGCCGCATGCCTGGGCGCGCTTCATGATCGATTCCCCCATCACGGAATCGTACATGTGGGGAAATGTCGAAAGCGTTTCTATCTTCATGATGCTATGCGTCGTCCTCGGCCGAACCGTCACCGGCCGCATCCAGATCGACGAGACCATACGGCAAATCCATCGTAAGCACGCGTTCTTCATCGTCGAATTCGACGATGAAGTCTTCGACGAGAGGAATCAAGACTTCCCCCGTCGCGCCCGCGACGATCAAGAGGTCCTGTGTAGGCATTTCCTGCACGTCCTCGATCGTTCCGATGGCGCCGAGCGTGCTGTCGACGACCAGGAATCCCGCCAGGTAATCGGCGCTCGAATGCATGAAGCCTTCGAAATCTTCGGGCAGGTCGGCACGAGCCGCGAGACAGTGGCTTCCCATGAGAAGCTCCGCCGCATCGCGGTCTTTCACGCAATCGAATTCGACGGCGTATTCGCCTGCTCCGAGATGCTGCACGCCGCGCACACGGGCCCTACGGGGCCCGTCAAGCGTCGGCGGCACGAAACGCACGTCCAAACCCTCGCATAGAAGGAAAGGAAGGCCGCGCACGGAACGTGCGACAAGCCTTCCTTTGAGACCTTGGGTTGCGATGAGTTCAGCTACGTCAGCCCAACGACGCGCCATAAGCTAATCCTCGATGAGCTCGACCTCGACATCGCCGCCGTCGGCACAGGCCGCGGCGCGAGCGAGGATGCGGATGGACTTGATGACGCGGCCCTGGCGGCCGATGACCTTTCCGGCGTCATCGGCGGCGACGCGAATCTCGACGAGCTCGGCGCCGCTCTCCGAAAACGAAGAGGACACCTCGACGGTCTCTTTGTCTTCGACAAGAGGTTCGACGATTTCACGCACCAAGGCGACGATGTCGGATGACGTCTGAGACATTGCTACTGAGCCTTCTTGGCGGTCTCGATGAGACGCTTGACGGTGTCAGTGGGCTGAGCGCCGTTGGCGACCCACTTCTCGACCTTCTCGAGGTCCAGAACGATTTCGGAGGGCTCGACGTTGGGGTTGTAGCGGCCGACCTGCTCGATGTAGCGACCGTCACGAGGGCTATGGGCGTCGGCAACGACCACGCGGTAGATCGGCTTCTTCTTGGCGCCATGGCGGGCGAGACGAATCTTAACTGCCATTTCAGTAGACTCCTTCATGTATACAAGTTACTTCAAAAAACATGCGAGGGGACATGATATAACGTACCACCTCGTTTTTCAAGCGTCCGCGCCTTGCAAACCGGCAAGAACGCGGACGAATCGACGAATGATGCGCCTAGTGGCGGCGACGCGGGGTACGATGCTCGTTGTTCGCAGCCTCGCGGTTAGCACGGCCCGGACGACGGTCGGTGCGCTCGCGACGGCCCTCGCCGCGGTTCTCGCGGCCTTCGCGACCCTCGCCGCGCGGCTCGCGGGCAGGGGCGCTTCCCTCGGGAGCGTCAGGCTTATCGAGACGGTCGAGCGAAATCTTGCCGTTCTTCGGATCGATCTCGATGACTTCGACCTTCACCACATCGCCCATGTTGAGGACGTCTTCGACCTGGCCCACACGGCCGTTGGCCATGCGGGAGATATGCAGCAAGCCATCCTTGGAAGGCGTGAGCTTGACGAACGCGCCGAAGCTCTGGATGCCGACGACGGGGCCTTCGTAGACCTCGCCCACCTCGGGCTCCTTGACGATGGCCTCGATGGCAGCGCGCGCGGCGCGACCTGCCTCCTGGTCGACGGCGGCCACATGCACAGTGCCGTCTTCCTGGATGTCGATGCTGGCGCCGGTGGAATCCTGGATGCCGCGGATGGTCTCGCCGCCCTTACCGATGACTTCGCGGATCTTCTCGACCGGAATATGGATGGTCTCGATGCGCGGAGCGGTATCGCGCAGCTCTTCGCGCGGAGCGGCGATTTCGTCGAGCATGGCGGACAGGATGTGGGCGCGGCCTTCCTTGGCCTGCTGGAGCGCACGGCCGAGGATCTCGGTGGACAGGCCCTTGGCCTTGTTATCCATCTGCAAAGCGGTGATGCCGTTGGCGGTGCCCGTCACCTTGAAGTCCATGTCGCCGAGGAAGTCCTCGAGGCCCTGGATGTCGGAGAGGATGACGACGTCGTCGCCCTCCTTGATCAAGCCCATGGCGATGCCGGAAACGGGCGCCTTGATAGGCACGCCGGCGTCCATGAGCGCCAGGGTGGAACCGCAGGTAGAAGCCATGGACGAAGAGCCGTTGGACTCGAGGATCTCAGACACCACGCGGATCGCGTAGGGGAACTCGTCCTCGGAGGGCAGAATCGGCAGGATGGCGCGCTCGGCGAGGGCGCCATGGCCGATTTCGCGGCGCTTCGGGGCGCCCATGCGGCCCACTTCGCCCGTGCAGTACGGCGGGAAGTTGTACTGGTGCATGTAGCGCTTGGATTCCTGCGGGTCGATCGTGTCGAGACGCTGGGCTTCGTTGAGCAGGCCCAGGGTGCACACGGACAGCGCCTGGGTCTGGCCGCGCTGGAACAGGCCGGAGCCGTGGACGCGGGGCAGGTAGCCCGGGCGGATGTAGAGCGGGCGGATCTCGGTGGCGCTACGGCCGTCGGCGCGCTCGCCCGTCTCGATCACCATGGTGCGCATGGCATGCTTCTCGAGGGCCTTGCAGGCAGCGGCGATGTCGCTGCGCCACATCTCGCGCTCCTCCTCGGAGAAGTCGTTCTCCTTGATGGACGCCTTGAGTTCTTCGACCTTGCCCATGCGGGAGAGCTTGTCGGCGTCTTTGAGTGCCGCGCTCATCTCGTCGAAGTGGGCGTTCACGCGCTCGGCGATCGAAGGATCGGCTACGTGGATCGGGTATTCCTTGGGCTCGGGAGCGACGAGGGCCAAGAACTCGGCCTGTTTCTCGCAGAAGGCGGCGATGGCCTCCTGACCGAATTCCATGGCGGCGAGCATGTCTTCCTCGGTCACCTCGTCGGCGCCGGCCTCGACCATGGAGATGTAGTCGCGGGTGCCTGCGATCGTGAGCTCGAGGTCGGAGTTCTCCTGCTCGGCATAGGTGGGATTGACGATGAATTCGCCGGTCTCCTTATCGCGCGCGATGCGCACGCAAGCCGCAGGGCCGTCGAACGGGGTGCCGCCGCACAGAAGCGCAGCGGACGCGCCGCCCACGCAGATGCAATCGGGCGGGTTCTGGCCGTCGCAGGCGAGCGTGGTCGCCACCACGTGGACTTCCTGCTTGAAGCCGTCGGCGAAGCCGGGGCGGATCGGACGGTCGATCATACGGGCGGTCAGCGTGCCCTTGTCGGAAGGCTTCGCCTCACGCTTCAGGTAACCGCCGGGGATGCGGCCGACCGCGTACATCTTCTCGATGAAGTCGACCGTCAGCGGAAAGAAGTCGTAGTCTTTCTGCTCCTTGGATACGACGGCGGTCACCAGGCACGTGGTTTCGCCCTGGCTGACCAGCACGGCGCCGGTGGCCTGCTTGGCAAGCTCACCGGTTTCGAGACGGTACTCTTTGCCGTACAGCTCGAAGCTCGTCGAAATCTTTTCCATAGAGATTCTCATCACTTTCTCTTCTTCTTCGGGACGCACGCTTTTCATGCGTCCTCGCGAGCAGCGCAGGCCCCTGCCCGCACCGACCGCAATATGCAAAAGCCCGCATAAGCGGGCTTAATGCTTGACTTGAAGCTAGATGTTGTCGCGAATGCCGAGCTTCTTGATGAGGGCACGGTACTCTTCGATGTCGCGCTCTTTGATGTACTTCAGCATACCGCGGCGCTTACCGATGAGCATCATCAGGCCACGACGGGTGTGGTTGTCCTTCTTGTGGACCTTGAGGTGCTCGGTGAGGTTGCGGATGCGCTCGGAGAGAATAGCGACCTGAACCTCGGCGCTGCCGGAGTCGCCCTCGCCCTTGCCGAACTCCTTGACGAGCTCTGCGGTGCGCTCTTTGCTGATGCTGAGCTTGCTAGCCATGTGCTCCACCTTTCCTGCGGGTCTTCCCCGCTTTCGTGCGGCCGTTGCGAGCCGCTAACCGTATACGCCCGATGCTGCGAAACCATGCAGGTGGTGCGTGGCTGCGAAGCGTCGGGTAAAAAAAGCAACCGTTGCAGTATACGGGAGCTGAAGGCCTGACGCAATGACGAATCGGCGCTTTCCGTCGAATCCACCGGACGTCCTCAATTCGCTCTCCATCATGGCGAGCGGATGACCCGCATGTTCCATGATTGGGTCGCCGCCAAAACGCTTGAGGAAAGCCTCGAGTCGTAAGTCGAAAAACGGGAAGGGGCCCTGAAGAGCCCCTTCCCGTTCCATCGAATGCCTCCATGCGCGCTTCGCCTTGCGCGCCATGGCCGCACGCGTAGCCGTTGTAACGCGGCTTCTTCGCAAGCGCGGCCTCTTCGGCCGACAGGCGCCACCCAGGGCCGGTCTTCGCGACGCCGCACGTGCGCTTCGCCTTCTTCGACACTCGCCTCACCTCCTTCGATCCCATATTCGCCCGCGCGTGCGAACAACCTTCGCCGCTCGCACGCATACCGCCCGATGGTACCATGGAAGACGCCGCGCGATGCGCGGGCCGACGACCGAAGAGAAACGGACAGCCCCATGATTCGTCCCATTATGAAAAACGAATTCTTCCTTCAGCAGCGAAGCGAAGACGCCACGCCGCTCGATGCGCCGATCGCCCGCGATCTGCTCGACACGCTGGCGCTGCACGCGCACGAATGCGTAGGCATGGCGGCCAATATGATCGGGCAGCGCAAGCGCATCATCGTGTTCATGGACGGCGAAACGCCGCGCGCCATGATGAACCCCGAGATCATCGCGGCGAAGGGCCCCTACGAAACGGAAGAGGGGTGCCTCTCGTTGGACGGCCGTCGCCCGGCGAAGCGATTTCGCACGATCCGCGTGCGCTATCGCGACCTCGCCTTCGAAGAGCACGCCGAAACGTTCGAAGAGTTTTCCGCGCAGATCATCCAGCACGAAATAGACCACTGCAACGGCGTGGTGATTTAGGCGTCGCCGCCGAGGAGCGAATACTGCGGACTTCGAAAGACTGCCGCCTCTAACGCAAAAGGACCTGGAATGGATTTCCATTCCAGGTCCGGAGTCGGGAAGGCCTGCTTGCCCTCCCCTTCCTTTTCACCTGCACATACCGCCTGCGTTGCAGGCTATTCGCGCGCGTCCAGCTCGTCGATGACATGCTGGAGGTCGTCGGACAAGGCGTCTTCGAACTCAAGGCGCTCGCCTGTCACCGGGTGCGTGAAGGCAAGCTTGTACGAATGCAGGAACTGACGGTCCAGCCCCAGGTTGTCCTTCTTCTGCCAGCCGTACACCGGATCGCCCACGCACGGGTGCTTGATGTATTCCATATGCACGCGAATCTGATGCGTGCGGCCGGTGTAGAGTTTGCAGTCGATCAGCGTGTAGCCGTCGTCGTTTCTGCCAGGTTCGAAGCGGCGTTTCACCTCGAAAGTGGTGATCGACGGACGCGCGTTATCGCGGTCGGACACCTTCATGCGCAGCCTGTCGCGGTCGCCGCGGGCGATCGGAGCATCAACCAGGCCCGTTTCAAGCGGGATCCAGCCCTGCACGAGCGCCAGATAGTGGCGGTCGACATCGCGTGTGCGGATGTCTTCCATCAACGCCAGGCCCACCTCGTCGGTCTTGGCGCACAGCATCAGACCGCTCGTGTCTTTATCGAGGCGATGCACGATTCCCAGCCTGTCCTGCTCGCCCTGCACGTCGCACAGGTTCTCGCGCCCGCAATGGGCGATCAGCGCGTTGACCAGGGTGTCGCCGTAGTGACCGTCGGCGGGATGGCACACCAGGCCCGCCTGCTTGGAAATCACCAGCAGGTAATCGTCCTCGTATCGCACATCGAGCGGAATCTCCACCGCCTCGAGGGCGGGCGCATGCGGGTCTTCGAAGGTCTCGTATTCCAGCACATCGCCTTCGGACACCGTAGCGCTCTTGCGGGCGATCTTGCCGTTCAGCGCGGCGCATCCGTCGGCAATGCATTTCGCCGCCGCCGAACGCGTCGGATACAGGCCTTCGGCGGCCATGAAGGCGTCGAGGCGCATGCCGGCGAACTCCGGCGATACTTCTATGCGCGCGACATCGGTCACGACGACGCTCCTTTCTTCGTTCTCATATATCGCGAAGGGCCTTCGCGGAACCGTACGGAACGGAAACCTGCGAAGACCCTCCGATGCGGATCATTCGATTATGCCGGGCGCGCCCTGCAAAACGGCCGCGACGTCCGCCTTCGCGGAAAACGTCCATCACAGCCGCGCGGCGCACATGCTCTCTAGGCCGCGGCGCCCCCTTCCTTCGAGCCGTGTTCGCCGCCCGCGCCGCCGTTTCTCGTCGCAAGCAGATAGCCTACGACAAGCAGGACGAACCCGCAGGTCACGCCGATGTCGGCGACATTGAACACGGGAAAGTCGATGAAAGTGAGGTCGATGAAATCGACCACGTGCGCCTGGGCGAACCTGTCGATCGCATTGCCCAGGCCGCCCGCGAAGACGAGCGCAAGCGCGCAGGTCTCGAGCATGGTGGCGGCATGGCCCGTCAGGCACCGATAGCACACGAACGCCGCGACGATCGCCACGCACACGACAAGCGACATGACGCCGAGCGCGAACGTGGAGTCGCCGAACAGGCCCCAGGCCATGCCGGTGTTGTGCACCAGACGAAACCTGAACAGCCCGTAGGACGCCCCCGACGCCTGTCCGAGCGCATAGGCGCCCTCGAAATACGCCTTGGTCAGCTGGTCGATGACGAGCCAGAGCACGGCGACGCCCGCGAAGACGCCGCCGTTTTTCGCCAACGAGTTCTTGCCGTTAAGAGCCATGGACGCTATTCGCCCATGCCCTGAAGGACCGCCGCGCAACGAGCGCACACCTCGGGATGGGAGGCGTCCGCGCCGAGCTCGCGGTAGTTCCAGCAGCGCGGGCACTTCTCGGCGGCGGTCTTGGCGACCGTCACTTCGATTTCCTCGCCCTCGCCGCGCTCGACGGCCACCTCGGCCACGATGAAGAGCTCTTCGAAGTCTTCATCGGCGGATGCGGCCAGCGCCTCGTAGGCGCGCTCGGGAGCGACGATGGTCAGCGCGGCCTCCTGGCTCTTGTTGACCGTCTTCGCGTTGCGGGCGTTCTCGAGCGCCTTGGTCACGGCGTCGCGCACCTCGAGCAGCGCGTCGAAGCGGGCCATGAAGGCCTCGGCCTGCTCGCCCTGCGGCAGCACCGGATAGAAGTCGTCGTCCGTCGGCCAGCCGGCGAGCTGGACGTTCGGGACGCGGCCTTCGCGGTTGCGCTCGGCCTCGGGATAGCGCTCCCACACCTCGTCGCAAGTGAACGTGAGAATCGGGCTCATGATGCGCACCATCACCTCGAGGATGTTCATGAGCACGGTCTGAGCCGCGCGGCGCGACGGCGAATCGGGAGCCTCGGCGTACAGGCGATCCTTGATGACGTCCATGTACACAGCGGAAAGGTCCGTGATGACGTAATCGTAGAGCGTGCGGAACACCTGGTGGTAGCGGTACTCGTCATAGCCGCGCTCAACCTCGTGCAGCACCTCGCGCAGGCGCAGGAGCGCCCAGACGTCGATCGGCTTGAGCGCGTCGAACTCGACGCGGTCGCGCTGCCAGTCGAAGCCGTCCAGGTTGCCCAGCAGGAAGCGGAAGGTGTTACGGAAACGGCGATAGGCGTCGGAGGTGCGCTGCAGGATAGTGTCGCCGATGGAGACGTCGACGGAGTAGTCGGTGGAAGCGACCCACAGGCGCAACACGTCGGCGCCGTATTTGTCGGTCACTTCGCGCGGATCGATGCCGTTGCCCTTGGACTTCGACATCTTCTCGCCGTTCTCATCGACCGTGAAGCCGCAGCACATGACGCTCTTATAGGGCGATTCGCCGAATGCGCCCACGCCGCACAGAAGCGAGCTCTGGAACCAGCCACGATGCTGGTCGGAGCCTTCGAGGTACATATCGGCAGGCCAACGCAGGCCGTCCTCTTCGGCGCGATGCTTCAGAACGCCGACGTGGGAAACGCCGGACTCCCACCACACGTCGAGGATGTCCTTCTCGGGGATGACGTCGGTGCAGCCGCATTTCGGACAGCACGTTCCCTCAGGCAGGTATTCCTTGGGCTCCTTCGTGAACCATGCGTCGGCGCCTTCGGTGTTGAACAGGTCGATGACGGCATCGAAGGTGCCTTCGTCAGCCACGGTCTCGCCGCAGGAAGCGCACTTGAACACGGGGATGGGAACGCCCCAGCTGCGCTGACGGGAGATGCACCAGTCGGGACGGTCCTCGACCATGGCGCCGATGCGGTTCTGACCCCACTCGGGAACCCAGTTCACATGATTGCGGATCTGGTCGAGAGCGCGCTCGCGCAGGCCGGTCTTTTCCATGGAGACGAACCACTGGTCGGTCGCGCGGAAGATGACGGGCTGGTGGCAGCGCCAGCAGTGCGGGTAGCTGTGGTTGATGTCGATGTGGGACACGAGCGTGCCGCGCTCCTTGAGCCACTCGATGATCTTCGGGTTGGCTTCGTCGGTGTCGAGGCCCGCGAACTCCTTCACGTAGTCGGTAAAGCGGCCGTCGTCGTCGACGGGCATGATGGTCTCGATGCCGAACTCCTGGCCCACCAGGTAGTCCTCGACGCCGTGGCCGGGAGCGGTGTGGACCGCGCCGGTGCCGGCATCGAGCGTGACATGGTCGCCCCAGATGATCCGGCCCACGTTGCCTTCGATGATCGGGCAGACGTAGGTGACGCCGTCGAACTGGTTGCCTTTCATGAGAACGGGCTCGCCGCCGGATTCGACGACGCGATAGCTCTCCCAGCCTGCGGCCTGGGCGACGGTCTCGACCATCTCATGCGCGAACAGCATGAACTTGCCGTCAGCCTCGACGAAGCAGTAGTCGATTTCGGGGCCGAAGCACACGGCGGCATTGGCGGGAAGAGTCCACGGCGTGGTGGTCCAGATCAGCACATAGGCGTTCTCGAGCTCGACGCCGGCGTCGGCGAAGACCGCGGGCACCTCGTTGAGCTTGAAGTTCACGTAGATGGAAGGCGACATCTCGTCAGCGTATTCGATTTCAGCCTCGGCCAGGGCGGTGTGGCAGTGCTTGCACCAATGGATCGGCTTGCGGCCGCGATAGACGGCGCCGTCCAGGTACATCTGTTTGAACACCTCGACGTTGGCGGACTCGAAGTTGGGCTGGAAGGTCAGATACGGCCTATCCCAATCGGCGCCGACGCCCAGACGCTTGAAGCCGTCGCGCTGCACATCGACGAAGCGCTCTGCCCACTCGCGGCACAGCTCGCGGACCTTGGCCTGCGGCAGCTGCTTCATCTTCTCGGTGCCGAGCTTCTTCTCGACCTCGTGCTCGATCGGCTGGCCGTGGCAGTCCCAACCGGGGATGTAGGGCGTGTAGTAGCCGCGCTGAGCATGCGACTTGACGACGAAGTCCTTCAGGATCTTGTTGAACGCGTGACCGATATGGATCGGACCGTTCGCGTACGGAGGACCGTCATGCAGGACGAACGGCTCGCCGTCCTTGTTCTTCTCCAGGACCCTGTGGTAGATGTCCTGCTCGGCCCACTTCTCCAAGCGCTTCGGCTCGTTCTCGGGCAGATTCGCGCGCATCGCGAAATCCGTCTTCGGCAGGTTCATCGAATGCTTGTAATCGTTTCCCATCGTGTACTCCGACCCTTTCGTTCGTCTTCCGCACTGCACTCCAGCACGGTGTATTGCACAATTCTGCCTATTATAGGTAACTTCTCGCCGTTGTCGTCCTCATTTTCCGCAAAGTCGGGCAGCAAAGACGCGAAAGGGAGCGCGCGAGCGAGTTCGTAACCTCGCCGCAATGCCCGATGGCGCGTGAAAGACCTATAATTCCGAAAGGAATCTCGCCACGATCCAAGGAGTAACCCATGGCATACCGTATCGTGACCGACTCCGCCAGCAATCTCAGCGAAGAGATGATTGACGAATTCGGTCTGGAAATCTTGCCCATGACGTTCATGGTGGACGGCGTCGAACGACGCAGCTATCTCAAGGGAGAGAAAACCGACCTCAAACAGTTCTACACCATGATGCGCGAAGGCAAGGTCATCACCACGTCCCTTCCCAACCTGCAAGAAACCGAAACCACGATGCGCGCGATCCTCGATGCGGGAGAAGACATCCTGTACCTAGGATTCTCGAGCGCGCTGTCCAGCGCATTCGGTTCGATCGAGCTGCTGATGCAGCGCCTCGCCGACGAATACCCCGAGCGCAAGCTGCGCGCCGTGGAAACCTTCGCGGCATCGGGCGGCCAGGGCATGCTCGTGTACCTGGCGTGCAAGAAGGCCGCGCAAGGCGCATCGCTCGACGAAACGGGCGATTTCGTCGTCGAGACCCGCGACCACCTGTGCCACTGGTTCACGGTCGACGACCTGATGTTTCTCTTCCGCGGCGGCCGCGTGAGCCGCACGAGCGCCTGGGCGGGAACGATGCTCAATATCAAGCCCGTTCTGCACGTCGATGCGAAAGGCGCGCTCATCCCCGTGGAAAAGGTCAGGGGCCGCAAGAAATCGATTAAGGCGCTGGTCGACCGCATGGAGAAAACCGCCATCGACCCCGCATCGCAGACCGTCTTCATCACGCACGGCGACTGCATCGAAGACGTCGAGGTGATCAAGCGCGAAATCTCCGAACGCCTGGGCGTCACCGATTTCGTGGTGAACTACGTCGATCCCGTAATCGGCGCCCATTCGGGCCCGGGCACGCTGGCCCTGTTCTTCTTGGGAACCGAGAAATAACGGACGCCGATCCACAGCGGATGAACGAAAACGAAAGGAGCCCGCGGGCTCGAATGCCCGCGGGCTCCTCGTTAAACGGGATATATCCGGCGTGCAACGCGAAGGGCGTCCGCTAGGCAACACCGCTCGAGCCGAATCCGCCCTCGCCGCGCTCGGTCTCATCGAGCGAATCGACGACGGTCCAGGCGACGTTTTCGACCTTCTGGATGACGAGCTGCGCGATGCGGTCGCCCGGATGCACTTCGAAGACGTTTTCGGGATCGAGGTTGATGAGAGCCACCTTGAGCTCGCCGCGATAATGGCTGTCGATCAGGCCAGGGGTGTTGAGCACCGTGACGCCCTGCTTGATGGCGAGGCCGCTGCGCGGCTGCACGAAACCCGCATAGCCTTCGGGGATGGCGACCGCAAGGCCCGTGGCGACGAGCGCACGCTCGAACGGCTTGAGCACGACATGCTCGATGGCGCGCAGATCCATGCCCGCATCGCCCGGATAGGCATAGACGGGAATGGTCACGTCATCAGCGAGAGTGGTGATGGGGATGGTAAGCGTATCGGCCATGATGGCTTCTCCTTCCGTGTCGTAGAACATGGTCGCCGCCGAAGCAGCGACGAACGGCCCGCGATCGATTGCGAGCAGAACAAAAAGAACCCGCATGAAGTCATGCGGGCGGCTTTTGAAAACGCGCTAGTGTTCCAGGCCGCGCAGCGCCTCTTGGAATTCCTCGATCGTCTGGAAATCCTTATACACGCTTGCGAACCTGATATAGGCGACGTCGTCGAGGCCTTTCAGATGGTCGAGGACGATATCGCCCAAATCCTTCGACTTGATTTCGCTGCGGCCCGAATTGCGCAGTTCCGCTTCGATCTGGTCGATGATTTCGGACTTCTTGTCATTGGGGATATTGGGGCGCTTCGCGCAGGCGATGCTGATGCCGCGATAAAGCTTCTCGCGATCGAACACCTGGCTGGTGCCGTCGGACTTGATGACGATAATGGGGTTGTCCCCCAGCCTCTCGTACGTCGTGAAACGGTTGCCGCACTTCAGGCATTCGCGGCGGCGGCGAATGGAATTGAATTCATCGGAAGGCCGGGAATCAACGACCTTGGATTCGGGATGACCGCAAGACGGACAGCGCATCGGTTCCTCCGTTCGGCCCCATAAGGGGAGTTTTTACATATGGCGCATATAATACACGCTCCGTTTCGCAATCACGCAGACGGCATAAAAAAGAAAACGCCATGCCCGAAACCACCACGACACACTCGGCGAGCACCCTGTCGCAACACGCCGCCCCTTGCGCTTCAAGCCGCTTCCTAGCATGAAAAGGCCCGGAATGAATCTTCATTCCGGGCCTAACATCGAAGGTTCGGCTCGATGCCGACCGCTTGTGACCGAGCCTTGATTAGGCAGCGGCCTTTTCGGCCTTGCGCGCAGCGCGACGCTTGTCCATGGAGTCCAGGCAGAGGCAGCATGCGGAGTCGCCCGTAATGTTGAGGGCGGTGCGCATCATGTCGAGGATACGGTCGACGCCTGCGACCAGAGCGATGCCCTCGACCGGCAGGCCCACCGAAGTAAGGACCATGGCGAGCATGATCATGCCGGAGCCGGGAACGCCCGCGGTGCCGATGGAGGCGAGGACCGTGGTCATGACGATCATAAACTGCTGAGGAATGCTCAGGTCGATACCGAACACCTGAGCGATGAAAATCGCGCAGACGCCCTGGTAGATCGCCGTGCCGTCCATGTTGATGGTGGCGCCGAGCGGCAGGACGAAGCTGGTCATCTCCTTACGGGCGCCCATCTTGGAGGTGCACTCCATGTTCATGGGGAGCGTGCCCACGGAGCTTGCCGAAGAGAACGCGAACAGGAACGCCGGAGCGATGCCGCGGAAGAACTTCACCGGACTCATCTTCGCGAGCAGCTTGACCATGCCGGAGTAGACCACCACGAGGTGCGCGCCCATGGCCAGGTAGGCGACGACGATCAGCCACAGCAGCGGCAGCAAGACGTCGGGACCGTTCGACGCGACGACCGGGGCCATCAGGCCGAAAACGCCGAAGGGGGCGAAGCAGATGATGCCGTGCATGACTTTGATGCAGACCTCGTTCATGCCCTCGACGAAGCGGACCACGGGCTCGGACTTCTTGCCCGCGGCGATGACGCCGAAGCCGAAGATGAGCGCGATGACGATGATCTGCAACATCGTGGCATCGGCCATGGGCTGGAAGAAGTTGGCCGGGAAGATGTTCACGATGGTGTCGATGAACGAAGGCGCTTCCTTGGCCTCGTAAGACAAGTCGGACACGGGCATCGTGAAGCCGCCGCCGACATTGAGGAGATTAGCGAACGCCAGGCCGATCACGACGGCGAAGGCGGTGGTGACCATGTAGAACAGAACGGTCTTGCCGCCGATGGCGCCGACCTTCCTCACGTCCTGCAGCGAAATGACGCCCATCATGATAGAGAACACGACCAAGGGAACGACGATCATCTTGATCAGGTTGAGGAAGATGGTGCCGATAGGCTTGATGAGGGTGTTCGCGATGTCGGGATTAGACTGAAGTGCCAGACCGCACAGGACGCCGAGGACCAATGCGACGAGAATCCATGAGGTCAGGGACAATCGTTTGTACCATGGTTTACGTTCTTCGGCGGACGCCTGGGATTGCGTAAGCGTATCCGTCATGATTCGTACTCCCCTCTTCTTATATCCAGGAACGAAACGCCCCTCTTGTATTGAACTGGTAGATAGTACACGGAATTGGCACATATGCTTGCAAAAAACCGTGCGAGGGGCGAATCGGCCATCGAACGGACTGCATCCGTCGGCGACGGGAGGCTCGATGCGGGGCCAGGGACGAAAACGGCGGCGCTACAGGGCGAGCAAGAGAAGGCAAAACGCGAACAGCGCGGCGCAGCACGCCAACATGACTGCGAACGGCCCTTCCGCGGCGACACCAGCGGCGGTTCCCCTTTCGAGCTCGTCGCGCATCTCGCGCAGGCCCAAGGCATCGACGACGACTGCGACGTCGCTTTTCGTCGGAGCGAAAACGCAGACGCGGCGACGGGCGGAGCACTCGATCGACACGACGCGGACACCCCGGGCATCATGCATCACGGGTCTTTTATACGCGGCATCGCGGTTCGCTGCACGGAAGTCGACGCGAATCACCCGCGGATCGTTCTGCACTCGCTGCCGACCGATTTTCAGCGCCGCAGTGCCTTCGACGTACGAATGACCTTCGCGTTTCCCCATTACGACCTCCTGACTCTTGCAACGAACCTTTGTTCGGATATATAATAAATCGCACAAAAGTTCGTGTCAACGTTTTATCAAACGTTTGTTCGATAAAGGGGAAAGGCCATGGCCGAAGCGGAAATCAAGAACACGAAGAAGATCACCAAAAAGCAGAAAGCGGTGCTCGACTTCATCGCCAAAACCATCGACGAAATGGGGATCGCGCCCACCGTGCGCGACATCTGCGAGGGCCTCGGCCTCTCGTCGCCTTCCACCGTGCACGTCCACCTCAAAACGCTCGAGGACAAGGGCCTGATCCATCGCGACCCCTTGAAGTCGCGCTGCATCACCATCGTCGGACACGAACGCAATGCAGCCGATGAGCGCAAACAGGACGAGCCTCCTGTGGGCGTAGGCGAATTCTCCAACATCGTCTCGCTGCCCGTGGTCGGAAACGTCGCGGCGGGACAACCGATTCTGGCCGACCAGAACATCACCGAGACCATCCCCCTTCCCACCGAAATCGTCGGTGATTCCAGCTCGTTCCTGCTCAAGGTGCGCGGCGATTCCATGATCGAAATCGGCATCAACGACGGCGACTACGTGGTCGTCAAAGAGCAGCCCACCGCGAACAACGGCGATGTCGTCGTGGCGATCGTCGAAGACGGCGCGACCGTGAAGACCTTCTATAAAGAACGCGATTACGTGCGTCTTCAGCCCGAGAATTCGTCGATGGACCCGATCATCGTGCGTGAAAACGTCTCGATCGCAGGCAAGGTCGTCGCCGTCTTCCGCCGCCTGTAGGCCGCCCATTTACTCCGGTATCGAAAAAGGAGCGAAGGGATTTCTCCCTTCGCTCCTTTTTCACATGCGCAGGTAGGCCTCAATGCGCGGGGGGCGCCTATTCGGGTTCGACCGCGTACGGCTCGAACGACGCCTTCATCTCGGATGGAACACGCAGCGTCATAATCGTGCCGCGCTCGTCGTAAGACTCGGCGAGTACCGTGCACCTGCTGTGCGCGACCGACGTCAAATCGCCGCGCGAGAACGGAACCACCACTTCCATCAGCGTTTCGCTCGCAGTGGCGGCACGGGCGATCGCGTCGATCAGTTCATCGACGCCCTCCCCTGTCTCGGCCGACACCAGCACGGCCCCCGGGAAACGCGACGCCAGCGCAAGGCGCGTCGACGCGTCGACCAGGTCGATCTTGTTGAACACGAGAATGCGCGGAATGCCGTGCGCACCGATTTGCTCG
This sequence comes from Slackia sp., assembly GCA_029266945.1. Lineage (GTDB taxonomy): Bacteria > Actinomycetota > Coriobacteriia > Coriobacteriales > Eggerthellaceae > Slackia. The sequence goes on from JARIED010000011.1 coordinate 46,396, forward strand.
AGCGTGTCTTCCACGGCGCGCATCTGCTTGTCATATTCGTCAGAAGACGCATCCACGACGTGAAGCACCAGATCGGCGCCGCGAATCTCATCGAGCGTGCTCTTGAACGCCTCGACGAGCGTCGTGGGAAGCTTCTGGATGAATCCGACCGTGTCGGTCAGCGTCGCCTCGCGGCCCTCGGGCAGCACGAGCTTGCGAGTCGTGGAATCGAGCGTGGCGAACAGCTTGTCGTAGCTTAGCACCTCGGCGCCCACGAGCCTGTTGAGCAGGCTCGACTTGCCCGCATTGGTATAGCCCGCTTCGGCCACCTTGAATATGCCCGAAGCATAGCGGGCCGAGCGCTGCGTCTGGCGCATGCGGGAAACCTGTTCGAGCTCACGGCGGATCGACGTGATGCGCTTGCGGACCATGCGGCGGTCGACCTCGAGCTGGCTTTCGCCCTCGCCGAAACGCGATCCCACGCCGCCGCCCATGCGGTTGCTGGCAAGATGGGCCCACATGCCGCGCAGACGCGGAAGCAGGTACTGGTTCTGGGCGAGCCTGACCTGTAGCCGGCCTTCTTTCGTAGTGGCATGCAGCGCGAAGATATCCAGGATGAGCGCCGTGCGGTCGATGACCTTCACCTCCTTCGGCATGGCTTTCTCCAGATTGCTCTGCTGCGACGGAGAAAGCTCCTCGTCGAAGATGACCACGTCGGCGGCGAGGCTGCGGCAAAGCCCGGCGATTTCTTCGGCCTTGCCCGAACCGATGAACGTGCGCGGATTGGGCGCATCGAGCTTCTGCGTAGCCGTGGCGACGACGGCCGCGCCCGCCGTATCGGTCAGGCGAGCCAACTCGGCAAGCGACGATTCGGAGTCATCGAGCGAAGCGTCCTTGTATTCGATGCCCACCAAAATGGCACGCTCGGCGTCTTCGGTGAAGCTGGTCTGGGACATATCGGCAAACGACATGGCACCCCCTTTCGTCATCGGCCCGATGCGTCGCGCGCGGCCGTGCCGTCCATCGAAGCGACGATCTCATCCGCCATGCGCGCGACATCCGCATCGTCGGCGTCGATCCAGCGGACGCGCTCGTCTTTGCGCCACCATGCACGCTGGCGCTTCGCGTACCTGCGCGTTGCCGTCTTGATCTGCCCGATGCCCTCGTCGAGCGTGCACTCTCCTCGCAACGCGGCGACGATTTCTTTATATCCGATCGCCTCGCGGGCGGTCAGCGCCTCTTCGAAGCCGTGCGCAGCGAGCGACCGGACCTCGTCGAGCAGCCCTTGCTCGACCATCGAATCGACTCTGCGGTCGATGCGCTCGTTCAGCACGGCGGGGTCGACGGCCAGGCCGAAGAATACCGCAGGCACGGACTGCGCCATATGCGAGAATCCCTCGTGCTGGCGGGCGTAGGTGGTGTTTTCGAGCTCGATCATCTCGAACGCGCGGATCACGCGGCGCGTGTTGTTGGGATGGATCAGCGCCGCGCTCTCGGGGTCGCGGCGCTCGAGCATGTTCCACAGCTCCTGAGCGCCCTGCTCCTCGAGCACGCGGGAATAATGGTCGCGCACGGGATTGCCCGTCTGCTCGCCGCGCGGGAAACGGTAATCGTCGATCGCGGCGCGCACATACAGGCCCGTGCCGCCCGCCAGCACGCTGCGACGCCCAGGGGCGTCGAGCGCGCGGAAGCACGAACGCGCATAATCTTGGAACAGCGCGGCGGAATACGGTTCGCCGGGGTCGCAGATATCCAGGCCGAAGTGCTCCACGCGGCGCTGCGCAGGCGAGATCTTGCCCGTGCCGATATCCATGCCGCGATAGATCTGCATCGAATCGGCCGAGATGACGGCGCCGCCGATGCGAGCGGCCACTTCTTGGGCGACATCCGTCTTGCCGGATGCCGTCGGACCCACCACGCAGACCACGGGCTGCTTCAGGTCGACCTCGAATTCCGGCGTCGCCGCCCGCTGTTCTTCCAGGCTAAGCACCGACGACCGCCCCCGACAGATACCAGGCGCGAGCCTCGTCGATACGCACCATCACCGTGGTGCCCGCGAGGCTTGCGGCGTCGAGGCCCTCGGGAACGGGCGCATGCACCGTGACGTTGTGCGGGCTGTGTCCTGCGAGCACGCGCTCATCGCGCTTGGACGCTCCTTCGACGAGCACCGGCAGCGTGCGGCCGACGAAGCGGCGGTTCTGTTCGAGCGCGTTTTCCTGGACCAAATCGACCAGGGCGTCGAAACGACGCTGGATGACCTCGCGCGGCGTGTCGTCGACCATCGACGCGGCAGGCGTGCCTTCGCGCGGCGAATAGATGAACGTGAACACCTGCGAATAGCCGACGCGCTTGACCAGATCGTACGTCGCCTGGAAATCCTCTTCCGTCTCGCCGGGGAAGCCGACGATGATGTCGGTCGAAAGGGAGACATCGGGATTGGCCTCGCGCACGGCGTCAACCAAAGCCAGATATCGCTCGGCGGTATAGCGGCGGTTCATGGCCTTGAGGATGCGGTCGCTGCCCGACTGCACGGGCAAATGGAGCGCGGGCATCAGGTTGTCGAGCGTGGCGTACAGGCCGATGACCTCGTCGGTCAGGTCCTTCGGATGAGACGTCGCGAAGCGCAGACGCTCGACGCCCGACTCGGAAACGGCGCGCAGCACGTCGGCGAAGCGGGGTTCGCCGTACAGGTCGCGGCCGTAGGAGTTGACGTTTTGGCCGAGCAGCGTGATTTCCTTCACGCCGTCCGCAACGAGCGAGCGGGCCTCGGCGGCGATGTCTTCGAGCGAACGGGAACGCTCGCGGCCGCGCACGTAGGGAACGATGCAATACGTGCAGAAGTTATTGCAGCCCACCGTGATGGGAAGCCATGCCGACCAGGCGCGATCGCGCTCCGACGGCAGGTCGGTGGAAAATGAATCGGACTTCTCGAGAACCTCGACGTGGTGGCCGCCCTCGGCCATGGCGGCCTCGAGCAGATACGGGAGCCGCTCAATGTTCTGGGTGCCGAACACCACGTCGACATGGGGAAGCTTTTCGGGGAGGGCGTCGCCGTCGCGCTGGCCGATGCAGCCGCCGATGCAGATCATGCGCTTGCTCAGCGTGCTTCCTTCGGGCAGCGGAATGTTTTTGATCGAAGCGACCTGTCCCATGAGGCGCACGTCCGCGGCCTCGCGAATGCAGCACGTCACGAACACGGCGATTTCGGCCTCTTCGACCGTATCGACCCTGATCGCGCCATGGGATTCGAGCATGCCGGCGATGCGCTCGGAATCATGCTCGTTCATCTGACAGCCGTACGTATAAAGACAGAACGTCTTCTGGGGCAGATTGGGCATAAGTGGCTCCTTTTCATAGGGCGAGACGCCCGCGATATTTAAGATTGAAGGTCGAACGCTTCGCGAGGCGCGGGCGCGAAGCCCTGGACGCCGCGCGGTTCCACGCTGAAACGAATGGCGGTGCGGTATTCCCCGTCGATCACGATATCGGCGAACGAGGGAATGCAGACGATTTCGATACCGACAGGAGAAAGGAATCCCCTGGATATGGCGATGGCCTTGACGGCCTGGTTGACGGCGCCCGCGCCGACGGACTGGATTTCGACACACGACCCGTCTTTGATCATGCCGGCGATGGCGCCCGCCACGGATGCGGCCGACGATTTCGATGAGACTTTCAGACAGCCTATCTGGGGCTTCTGGTCGGTATCTTGAGGCATGTGTTTCCTTTATACGATGTTTGAACTGCGTTGTAAGCCTGGACGGCATGCCTTGCGACCGTTCCGGCCGCGATGAATTATTGTACTACAGCTGTTTAGAGGCAGGAAATGTGACCTGCACCCCATCGCGCGAAACCTTCACGACGGGCTCGACGTCGGACTCCAGGTAATACGCCTCGGCCAGGTCGCGCCAAACGCGCTTGAGGGCCGCCGAGAAGTCATCGATGTCTTCGGCAGCTATCCTGAGGCCCCTCATGTCCCGCACCCCGTCACGCCCTGCTCGCGCATCGCCATCATCGCGCGACGAGCGCTCGCGCAAGATTCCCAAAAGCGGGGCCAAGGGCTCGACCTCTCCCTGCAAGATTCGGTACGCGCTTCGCTGCGACACGTCGAGCCCGAGATCGCAGGCGCACTGCGACAGCGCGGCGGCATCGACGCACAGAGCGATGCGTTTCGCAGGCGCGATGCGTTCAACCGGAATTCGAGCCTCGACCAGACCCGCGGCCCAACGGCGGCCGTAGGCGCGCAGCGTCGCCGCGACCTCAACGTGGCTGCCGAAATACACCGTGCACGTCGCGCGGCACGACAGGGCGAATTCGGCCGTAGCACGCGCGATATTGCGCGGGCCGTTCCCGAGGCGCCACCCTTCGCGTGCGCTACCCGACAGCTCGGGAAGCGTGCTCTGGTCCTTGCGCTCGGGCAGATCGCACGTCCGAAACGCCGCCCGGATCGCGCTGCCTCCGCCGACGACGGATGCCGTCACGGACGCATCGGCCGCATTCTCCCTGATCGAATAAAGGGCCATGCCCCTGCCGTGCACGCCCCATTCGTCTTCGGAGAACGTGTCGAGTTTCGAAGTGACACGCGGCTCGAAGATGCGCTCGCGCATATCCTCCGGCACGCCGTCTCCGTCGTCGACCACCGTCACCGTACGCGAATCGGCGCTGCGAGCCGTCGCCAGAAAGACGGTGCGCGCATGGGCGTCGCGCGCATTGCGCAGCATCTCGATCACGGCGTCCTCGACGCAACGGATATCCTGCTTCGCCTGGCGACGCTGCGCCTCGGAAACGCGCAGGCGCACGAACCCGTTGCCCAGGTCGGTATCGATGCGCAGAAGCGAGCCGTCCGACACCTCGTCGAGAAACGAACCCAAGCCGCAATCATCCATGGCAAACCCTTCCTTCCGTGCCGCTTTCGGCGAATCCCATGCGAAACGGGCGCATGCAGCCATGCCGCATGCGCCCGCAGAACATAAAAGACGCGCCCGTTCGAGATACGGGCGCGTCTGCTTCATACGATGCTATTTCGCGTAATCGACCGCGCGGCTTTCGCGGATGACCACGACCTTGACCTGACCGGGGTACTGCATCTCGTCCTCGATCTGCTTGGCGATATCGTGCGCCAGAACGACGGCTGCGGCCTCGTCGACCTGGTCGGGAACGACCATGACGCGGATCTCGCGGCCAGCCTGCATGGCATAAGTGCGCTCGACGCCCTTATGGGCATTGGCGATCTCTTCGAACTTCTCGAGACGCTTCACGTAGCTCTCGAGGCTTTCCTTGCGGGCGCCCGGACGCGCCGCGGAAACGGCGTCGGCGGCCTGGACCAGAACGTCGAGGACGCTGTTGGGCTCGACGTCGGCGTGATGGGCCTCGATGGCATGGACGATTTCGGGCTTCTCGCCGAAACGACGGGCCAGATCGGCGCCGATCACGGCATGAGGGCCTTCGATTTCGTGGTCGATGGCCTTGCCGAGGTCATGCAGCAAGCCGGCGCGCTTCGCAGGAACCGGGTCGAGGCCGAGCTCGGCGGCCATGACGCCGCAAAGATAGGCGACCTCGAGAGAGTGATTCAGCACGTTCTGGCCGAACGAGGTGCGGAAGCGCAGGCGGCCGAGGGTGCGGACGAGCTCGGGATGCAGATCATGGATGCCCACGTCGAAGGTCGCCTGCTCGCCGGCCTCCTGGACCTGCTGGTTGACCTGCTTCTCGGCCTTGGCGTACATCTCCTCGATGCGGGCGGGGTGGATGCGGCCGTCGGCGATGAGGTTTTCCATGGTCACGCGGCCGACCTCGCGACGAACGGGGTCGAAGCACGAAATGGTGACGCACTCGGGCGTGTCGTCGATCAGCAGATTCACGCCGGTGAGCTGCTCGAAGGAGCGGATGTTGCGGCCCTCGCGACCGATGATGCGGCCCTTGAGGTCGTCGGAAGGAATATGGATGGTCTTGACCGTGGTCTCGGCCGAATGGTCGGCGGCGACGCGCTGGATGGCCAGACTGAGGATTTCGCGGGACTTCTTATCGGCCT
>JARIED010000012.1 GCA_029266945.1 Slackia sp.
TCTTCGTCTGGCTGGGACCCTCTCGGGTCCTCTTCAAATTCCGTATTCCAGTATCCGGTTTTCAAGGTCCCCCGCCTCGTCTCCGAGGGGGTGCCGCGTCAAGCGGCGAGGATGTATATTACGCGCCCCGCGCCGCCCCGCGCAAGGGCGTTCTCTCCGCTCCACGATTCCTCCACAAAATTGCTTCGGAGGGGCGGACGGGGCCTCTCCTATATATAGATAGGAGAGGCCCGGCACAAAAGAAAACCCCGCCACGAACGATCGAGACGGGGTAGAAGCATCTGGCGGAGGAAGTAGGATTTGAACCCACGAGGGCTTTCACCCTGCTTGTTTTCAAGACAAGTGCCTTCAACCACTCGGCCATTCCTCCAAAACGCATTGAAGGATACCACACCCGGCCGGCCTTTGAGGCGCTTAGGAAGGAATGCCTCCCCCTGCACGATAACCCCGGAGAGAGAAGTCCGCTCCCCATACGCGCGAAGAGGACCCCTGTCGCACAGAGGGCCCTCTTCGCATGGGTCTCAAACCCGTATGAACATGCGCCGGCAACGGAGGGGGGGGTACGGCGCCGAATATATCCCTTACTTTCCAGCTGTACACTCGGCATTCTTTGTCGGACTCGAATCCACCGAGGTTACCGAGATTCAGCGCACAGCCGCACTCTGCCGCATAAAAGGGTCCATTCTACAGCGGGAAAAGGCGTTTGGAGCTTTTGAAAAAGTCGGTGTCTTCGCCGTTTTTGGCCAATTCGTTATAGCGTTCGATCGATGCCTTCGCCGCATCTACATCCATTCCTTCGATTTGAGCCAGCAACTCATCGATGGTGTCGCCCTTCAGGCAACGCCCCTCTTCGACGGCCGTCTCGATATCGGAATCGGTGCGCACATTGATTTTAAGGCCTGCGGCAGCGTATTCAGGCAGGGGCTCATCGCGATAAAAGCATGCGACGCCATGCGCTGCGGGGAAATAGGCGAGCTGCTCGGACCAGGCGGAATCGAAGAACTGATACGCTTTACGCTGGGGTTGCAGCTCGACTTGATTTTCAAGCTACTGCCCCGAAAGATCCTCGTTCATGAAGCGCTCACCGCGCAAATTCAGCCACAGGTATCCGTTATTGCCGATCACGCCACGACCGTCGGCGCCAGCGCCGCCGCCCATGTGGTGAATCATGGGAGCATGCCACTGCTCTACGGCCGCGCCAGCCCATGCGCCCATCTTGTGGCCTTCGCCCACATTGGTGTAGTTGCCTTCGTCGTCGGTATCGATGCTCAAAATCTGAATACCGTTCTCAATGCGCTCGGGAGCGTAGAACTTCATCATATCTTCGTTGCCGAGATAGTCGCCCGTTGCAAGTACAACGCTCTTAGCGTTGATTCTAATGTACTTCTCCGAGCCGGTCTCTTGTGCGTATATGCCGGCTATTGCCCCGCTCTCATCCTGAATCAGCTCGACTCCCTTGGTCTTATAACGAACCTCGGCACCCGCATCTACGGCCGCCTGAAGGTTATCTGCCATCACGGTAGCAAGACTGCTGAAGCCCACGGAAGTAGGATAGCAGGGCAGGTCTTCCTGCGTGTAATCGTAGGTTTCGGGCATCGGATACATGTAGGGATACAGGTAGTTCTTCTGGCCTTCTTCCGGAATCTCAGCATAGCTCTCTTCCGCGATATACACGTCGCTCGGCTCAAGGAACCAGTCGAGAGCCGCGCCCGACTCGTCATAATATCGGCTGATGATGCCGTAATTCGCATGGTGGCTGCACTCTTCCATGTGCATGTTGACGACCATCTTCTTGTCGAGGAAGCCATCGCCGCGGCCCCACTGCGCCTGCGTCTGGCCACCGAAGATGGCCATGTCGCTCGCCGCGCTATTGAGTTTAGACGACGTTTCCAGACATACGACCTTGGCGCCAGCCTCTGCGGCGGCGCGTGCGGCAGGGACACCAGCGCAACCAAGGCCGACGACGACATCCGCATCGATGCTTTCGGCCACGTCAGCATCAGCGATCTCGGGTTTTCTCCCAACCAAGGCGATGCGCCCGTTCCATCGTATCCGACGGTGGTCGCAGACGATTCGGACGATGCGGCAGCCTTATCCTTAGAAGAAGCAGTGCTCGGCGCACACCCTGAAAGACCGGCTACGCCCGCAAGCGCGGCTCCCATAACGGCAGCACCGGACAAAAAGTTACGACGACTGGTTCCCTCGGTCTCATTGAACATGGCATTCTCTCCTATAGCGTCGGCCCGGAACGGCACCGCCATTAAGAGGAGGGGCGGAGCCATTCGAACCGATGCCCCGCATTGTGTTCGAAAACCAACCGGCATACACCCACCGTCATGGTCGAAAAGGTCGACCGACGATTAAAATACCTGGTCATGCGCTTATGATTCCGAGAATGCATCAACCATCATGGTCGAATCCTCCGTTTGATATGCAGCCACCATGCGATAATGCATCGAACGTCACTCCAGGAGGAATTTTGATCGAGTCACGCGAAATAGCCTTCATTCCCGCCCACGCCTGCTTCGCGGTCGGCTATGCATGCGCATGCGCCTGGGCGATCGTCCTGCTGTTCTCGCCGGCCTTCAGGTCGCCGAGCGACGTCTACGCCGCACCGATGTCCATGCTTCCAGGCCTGGTAGCCTGTCTAAGCAGCATCGTCTTCCTCAGGACCTTCCCTTCGATTTCAGGCAAGACCCCCTTCGTCGTCACGGCAAGCGTCCTTATGGCCGTGGGAACCCTTCTGTACACCCACCCAGCATTCGCTGCCGCTGAAGCCCTTCGTTTAGGGGGGCTTGCTTTATCTGGATTTTTCGCAATCGTGGTAATCATGTCGTGGTTCGACACCTTTGCCGACCTCCAGCCTCGGGCGATCATCGTCACGACGGGTTGCGCGCTCAGCATCGCCGCCATCGCCTGCTGGGCCATCCTCTCCTGCCCCGCCGCGATCGCAAGCACCGCGTCTTCGCTACTACCGCTGCTCTTCATGATTTTGCTTCCGAAAATGCGCGATGGCGGTTCGGAAAATGACGCCTCTCGCACGATGCGCGAGGTGATAGCCGCCGCCATTCCCGCTCGTACTTTGCTCGGCCTGGCGGTGACCTTCTTCATAGTCCGCTCCATCGCGACCCTCGCCCCCGAATTCGAGCAGTTCAACTCCTCCGTTACGCTGATTTCGCTGCTTGTCCCTCTTTCGATTACCGCGTTCTTCATCGGCAGCGCCCTACTGGTCAAAAAACGCATAGACCCGCCATCTTCTACAAGATCCTTCTATCCTGCTTCGCGGGCTTCGTGTTCCTTCTTGCATCTTCGCCAGGCATCACCGCAGCGCTCGTGTTCTATGCGAATTTGGCAGCCGAGGTGATAACCTGGACCGTTCTTGCCCTCTGGGCCAAAAAGACCCCCGTAAAACCCCATCTCGTATTCGCGATCGGCTGGATAGCAGAATGTGCAGGCAATACGCTCGGCCAAGTCGTCACGCCGCTTTTTGCCGCCCAGGATCATTTGTTCTTCGCCGTGGCCATACCGCTAGCCGTGAGCTTCGCATTCAGCAAAGGACACCTGATCCTCGAAGTCGATTTCGAGGACGAAGACAGGACCGATGCAGCAGCCGACAAACAGGGATCGAAGACAGACCCTATCGCTGCATCGCAAAAAGCCGACGCCGGTCAGGGCTCCAAAAATCAAGAACTTCGCTTTACGAAAAGGAAACTTCGGGCGAGTAGCGTCGATTTCCGTCCCCCGCCCCTGCAAGCGCCGCCCGCTTTCAATCCGGTTTCGCCAATTGCGATTATCCAGACGGCTGAAGCCCGCACGAAGAGCATGATGCCGACACGCAAAGTCGAGCGGCTTTACGTTGCGAACAGAGCAAGGCTTTGACCCACAGCGGACGAAGGGCCCCGCATGAGCGAGGCCCTTCGTCCGCAGACGATATCGACATAAAGCCCTAGAGCGTGCGCAGTGCATCCACGAGGGCAGTCTTGCCTTCGGTCTTCTCGTCCTTCATCTTGATGACCTTTGCAGGAACGCCGGCGACGACGGCTCCCGCAGGAACGTCGTTGACCACCACGGCGCCGGCGGCCACGACAGCGCCCTCGCCGACATGAACGCCCTCGAGCACGACGGCGTTGGCACCCATCATGACGTTGTCCCCCACGATAACGGGCGTCGCGCTAGCGGGCTCGACCACGCCGGCAAGAACGGCTCCCGCGCCGATATGGCAATGCTTGCCTACGGTGGCGCGGCCGCCCAGGACGCAGCCCATGTCGATCATGGTGCCTTCGCCGATCACGGCGCCGATGTTGATGACCGCACCCATCATGATGACCGCGTTGTCGCCGATCTCCACCTGGTCGCGAATGATCGCGCCAGGCTCGATACGGGCGTTGACGCCCTTCTTGTCGAGCAACGGCACAGCGGAATTGCGGCAATCGTTTTCGATTTCGTAATAGTCGATGCGGTCGGCGTTCTCCTCGAGCACCGGAGCAAGATCGGCCCAATCGCCGAACACGACCTTGCCCTTGCGGCTGCCGAAAACCTTGACGGCGGCCTTGTCGCAATGGGCGGCGTAATCGATCTTCTGGCCGGGCTTCTCGCGAACATACAGCTTCACGGGCGTCTTCTTCTCAGCCGTGGCGATGAAATTGATGATCTCTTCTGCGTTCATGAAGGTTCTCCTTTTTCGTGGATGCGGCCGCGGAAGCGGCGTGGGCCGGCGCGGGGCCGGCCGTCTTACATGCTATGCGAACATCAGCTCGTCGAACGTGTAGAAACCGGGTTCGCGTGCGACGATCTTCTTCGCCGCCGCGACGGCTCCCGTAGCGAAAATACGGCGGCTCGTAGCGCGGTGAGTCAGCTCGACCTCTTCGTCGGGGCCGAAGAAATGCACGGCGTGCGTGCCGGCGACCGTGCCGCCGCGCAATGCATGGACGCCGATCTCGCGCGGATCGCGCTTGCCGCACATGCCCTCGCGGCCATACACCGGCTCGTAGGCGCCTTCGGGGTTCACGGCCTCGAGCAGCAGTTTCGCCGTACCGCTCGGCGCGTCGGCCTTCTGGTTGTGATGCGTCTCGGTGATTTCGATATCGAATTCGGCGAGCGCCTCGGCAGCCTGGGCGGCCAAGCGGCGAAGCACGGCGACGCCGAGCGAATAATTGGCGCTGTGGATGACGGCCGAATTTCGACCCAGGTCCTTCACGCGAGCGAGCTCTTCCTCCGAATACCCCGTCACGCCGCTCACCAGCGCCGCACCGGTGCGGGCGACATACGCCTCGACCAGCGGGAGCATATCTTTATGGGAAAAGTCGATGGCCACGTCGGCTGCGGGGGCCGCTTCGCGCAGGTCCTCCTTCGTGTCGGCGCCGACGATGCCGACCAGCTTCAAGCCGGCTTCGGCCTCGACGAGTTCGCGGATGATCGTGCCCATACGGCCGTCCCCGATGACGAAAACACCGATTTCCTGTCGGGCGTTCTGCTCGTTAGCCAATCAGACCAACTCCCTTCAGGGCCTCTTCGACGCGCGCGCGGCCCGCATCGCTCAGCTCGCACAGCGGCTGGCGGTATTCGGCCTTGCCGTAGCCCATCATTTCCAGAGCGCCCTTCACGGGAATGGGATTGACCTCGCAGAACAGGGCGTCGATCAAATCCATGCAGCGAAGCTGCTCGGCGAGCGCCGCATCATGGTCGCCTTCGAGATAATTCCAAACCATGCGATGGACCTCGAGCGGCATGACGTTGGCCCAGACCGAGATGACGCCGCTTGCGCCGAGGGCCATCATGGGCAGCACGATGTCGTCGTTGCCCGAGAACATGAGGAAGTCCTCGTTCACATAGCGTGCGATGCGGGCGGCATACGACATGTTGCCGGACGCCTCTTTAATGCCGAGGGCGTTCGGGTGCTTGGACAAGCGCTCGATGTTGCGCTCGGAAATGGAGCAGCCGGTGCGGCCGGGCACGTTATACAGGATGCACGGAATATCGACCGCATCGAGGACGGCGGTGAAGTGACGGTAGATGCCCTCTTCGTTGCTCTTGTTGTAGTACGGGGTGATGAGCAGCAGGCCATCGACGCCGATGCGCTGATAGCTCAGGCTTTTTTCGACCATGGTCTGCGTGGAGTTGGAGCCGCTGCCCGCGATGACGGGAATGCGGCCGGCGACACGCTTCACCGTGAACTCGCACACCGCGTCGTCTTCCTCGTGCGACATCGTCGATGATTCGCCCGTCGTGCCCAGAATGAGCAGCGCATCCGTTTCATTTTCCAAATGGAAGTCGATCAAGCGGCCGAGCGCGTCGAAATCGACGCTGCCGTCGACGGCGAACGGCGTGACGAGCGCCACGATCGATCCCTTGAGATTCTTCAAATCAGCCATATCCGTTCCTTTCGAGAAAGCAATCTTCTCGCTGTGCCGTATCTAGATTCGCTCGGGCTTGTGCGCCAGATAGGAATAGTCGCCGAAGCAATCAAGCGTCGTGAAATAATCCGCCGGCGTCTCGGCGCGGCGAATGAGCTGCGCGCTTCCGTCTTCGCGCAGCAGCACCTCGGCCGAGCGCAGCTTGCCGTTGTAGTTGTATCCCATGGAGTGGCCGTGGGCGCCCGTGTCATGGATGACCAGAAGGTCGCCGGGGACGACCTCGGGAAGCGCGCGGTCGACGGCGAATTTATCGCTGTTCTCGCACAGGCCTCCCACCACGTCGTATACGTGGTCGCACGGCGCGTCTTCCTTGCCCGCCACCGTGATGTGGTGATAGGCGCCGTAAATCGCGGGGCGCATCAGGTTCACCGCACAGGCGTCCACGCCGACGTAAGCCTTGTGAGTATGCTTCTCATGGATGGCGCGCGTGACCAGGCAGCCGTAAGGGCCCAGCATGAAGCGGCCGAGCTCGGTGTACAGCGCCACATCGCCCATGCCTGCGGGAACCAGAACGTCCTCATACACGCGGCGAACGCCTTCGCCGATGACGCGGATGTCATTGGGCTCCTGGCCGGGCTCGTACGGAATGCCGATGCCGCCCGACAGGTTGATGAACGAAATGTGAGCGCCCGTTTCGCGCTGCAGATCGACCGCAAGCTTGAACAGGACCTCTGCAAGCTTGGGGTAATAATCGTTGGTCACGGTGTTGCTGCAAAGGAACGCATGGATGCCGAAATGCTTGGCGCCCTTCTGCTTCAGAATGCGAAACGCCTCGGGGAGCTGCTCGGTAGTCATGCCGTACTTGGCGTCGCCGGGGTTGTCCATGATGCCGTTGCTGATTTCGAACAGGCCGCCGGGATTGTAGCGGCAGCTGATCGTTTCGGGAATGGATCCGATTGTCTGCTCGAGGAAATCGATATGCGTGATGTCGTCGAGATTGATAATCGCGCCCAGCTTGTCGGCCAACGCGTAATCGGCCGCGGGCGTCTCGTTCGACGAAAACATGATGTCGTGACCGCGCACGCCGCATGCGTCCGACAGCATGAGTTCGGTGTAGGACGAGCAGTCGCAGCCGCAGCCGTATTCCTGCAAGATCTTGATGAGAAACGGATTCGGCGTGGCCTTCACCGCGAAATACTCTTTGTAGCCTTTGTTCCACGAAAATGCGTCGCGCAGGGCTTCCATATTGCGGCGGATCCCCGCCTCGTCATACAGATGGAACGGCGTGGGGAACTGCTCGGCGACGGCCTCGAGCTGGTCTTTGGTAGCAAACGGCCTCTTCTCCATGAAGGCGCACCTTTCTCGCTGCAACACTGCGCCTCGGGGGCGCGTCGGGCGTGGGGCGCATGCAACGGGCGAAAGCGGGCGCCAC
>JARIED010000038.1 GCA_029266945.1 Slackia sp.
GGTCATTGCGAAAGCCGAACTGCCGAACGTCGATGGAAGGGATCCGACGCCGATGGACATCATGCAAGCGATAGAGCAGCGCCATTCCGTGCGTAAATACGCGGATGCGCCGATCGACCCCGCGGCCGTCGAGCGCCTCGAGCGCGTCATCGCGCGCTGCAACGCCGAAGGCGGGCTTCGTTTCCAGCTCTGCCTGAACGACCCCGCCCCGTTCGCGTCGCGCCTGGCCACGTACGGCATGTCCGAAGGCGTGAGCGACTACGTGGCGCTCGTCGGCGAAAAGGGCCCGCTTCTCGAGGAGAAGGTCGGCTACTATGGAGAACTCGTAGCCCTCGAGGCGCAGATGGCAGGGCTCAATACCTGCTGGGTCGCACTGACCTACCGCAAAAAAGCGCTCTCCGCGACGATCGCCGGCGCCGAGGCCTGCCCCTGCGTGCTCGCGCTCGGATACGGACTCGGCCGGGGATTTCCCCGTAAAACGAGACCGGTCGAAAAACTCTGTCGCAGCGACCGATACCCTCTTCCCGATTGGTTCGCGGCCGGCATGAGGGCGGCCCAGCTCGCTCCGACGGCCCTCAACCAGCAGCGATTCCTCATCACGCTCGAAAACGAAGCCGTGCAGGCCGCCGCGCTCGCCGCTCCGTGCGCGAACATCGACCTGGGCATCGTGAAGCGCCATTTCGACCTGGGCGCGCGCAGCGTGCGTCCCGATTGGGGCTGGAAATAGCAAGGCCCGCCCCTCGAAAAGAAAGGCGGGCCCCGAATCGTGCGTCAATGCGATCGACGAATGCCGTTCCAGCGCGAGTCGCTACTGGGCGGGATAGAATCCCGAAGGCTCCTCGGAAAGGTTCACCAGGATGTTTTTCGTCTGGCAGTAGTGCTCGAGCATCGCCTTGTGGGTCTCGCGGCCGATGCCGGACTCCTTGTAACCGCCGAACGGAGCGCCCGCAGGAATCTGGTTGTAGGTGTTCACCCACATGCGGCCGGTCTGGATGCCGCGAGCCACGCGGAAGGCGCGGTTGATGTCGCGCGTCCACACCGCTCCGCCGAGTCCGTAGACGGAATCGTTGGCCAGGTCGATGACCTCCTGCTCGTCTTTGAACTTCATCACCACGGCCACCGGGCCGAAGATCTCTTCCTGGGCGACGCGGCAGGAATTGCTCGGGATCTCGAGCAGGGTCGGCTTGAGGAAGGCGCCCTTGGAAAGCTCGCCTTCCGTCGCGCGCTCGCCGCCGACCAGCACGCGGCCGCCTTCCTGCTCGGCGATTTTCACGTACTCGAGGACCTTGTCGGCCTGACGCCGGTCGATCTGGCTTCCCATCTGGGTCTGCTCATCCCACGGCAGTCCGACCTTGACCTTCTTGAAGGCCTCGACCGCCTCGGCGACGAATTCGTCGTAGATGTCCTCGTGAACGAAGATGCGGCTGCCGGCGCAGCAGACCTGTCCCTGGTTGAACAGAATGCCCAGCTGGATGCCGTCGATCGCCATGTCGCGCTTGGCGTCGGGGAACACGATGTTGGCGGATTTGCCTCCGAGCTCGAGCGTCGCGGGAATCAGGCGATCGGCAGCGGCTCGGGCGACTTCGCGACCTACCTCGGTAGAACCCGTGAACGCGAGCTTCGCAAGCCTCTTGTTCTCGAGCAGATATCGGCCCGACTTCGACCCGCGGCCCGTGACCACGTTGAAGACGCCGGAAGGGATGACGTCTTGGGTCAGGCGCGCCAACTCGAGCACCGAAAGCGACGTGGACGAAGACGGCTTGAGGACGGTGCAGTCGCCTGCGGCGAGTACGGGCGCGAGCTTCCATGCGGCCATAAGCAGCGGGAAGTTCCACGGCACGATCTGTCCCACCACTCCTATCGGCTCATGCAGCACGATCGACATCATCTGCGGCGTCACCATGTCGGCCTCGCCGGCCTCGGCGAGCAGGACGCCAGCGAAGTAACGGAAGTGCTCCGCGGAATAAGCCACGTCGATCGCGCGGGTTTCGCGGATCGGCTTGCCGTTGTCGATCGATTCGACGAGCGCCAGATGCTCGGCGTTCTCCTCGATGATGTCGGCGACGGCGGTCAGAACGCGCGCACGCTCAGCCTTGTCCGTACGTCCCCAGGAAACGAAGGCCTCATGGGCGGCGTCGACGGCCGCGTCGACGTCTTCGCGCGTCGCATCGGCGATGCTTGCGATCCTTTCGCCGTTAGCGGGGCAGTGGGTATCGAGTACGGCGCCGTCGGATGCTTCGACCCAGCGGCCGCCGATGAAAAGTTTATAAGAATCGGAAACGGGATACTTCATGGTATCGCTCCTTTCTGACGAGGGCGTTCCCTCTCGGTATTTGTACGTCATAATACCTACTGTTTTTGTAGGATATATGATTGATATGTTACAGAACAAATAACAAATATCGAAGCGAAGCCCCACTTCCGCCCGATCCGCACGGCTCCTTGCGCGCGGGTTCTTTTCTTGATAAGAAAAGCCTCCGCCAGCGGCGGAGGCTTCGGGAAAGCGGGTTCGGACGAACGCGCCCGAAACGTTGTATGAAGCGGTCTTAGCTCACCTTGACCAGCGAGAACACTTCGGCGCCGGTGGCTTCGGCGATGGCTTTGCGGGGTTCGAGGAATGCAAGCTCCATCAAAAAGCCCATGCCCGCCAGGCGCGCGCCGAAACGCTCGACCATACGGGCCTGCGCCACGGCGGTGCCGCCCGTGGCGACCAGGTCGTCGACGATCAGTACCACGTCGTCGGAAGAAATGGCGTCGAGATGGATTTCGAGGGAGTCGGTGCCGTATTCGAGTGCGTAGCTTTCGCTCGCCGTTTCGCGAGGAAGCTTGCCGGGCTTGCGGGCGGGAACGAAGCCCGCGCCGAGACGGTGCGCGACCGGGGCGCCCACCATGAAGCCGCGCGCCTCGGCGCCGATGACCTTGGTGACGCCGGCATCGGCGAAATGCTCGGCGATAGAATCGACAACCGCGCCGAATCTTTCCGGATCGGCGAACAGCGGCGTGATGTCTTTGAACACGACGCCTGGTTCGGGGTAGTCGGGAATGTCGACGATCAGACGCTCGAAATCGTATGCGGCCATGATATTCCTTTCTGCGTGCCCCTTTTCGAGGCCCGGTAGAGCTTTCGTGCCTGATGCATTGTACTACCCCCCCGCGCCTCTTCTTGACGGCGCGCGCATGCTCGTATAAAGTCCCGCCGATACCGCACTGCACAAAACACATGTCTATTTCAGGAGGAAGCATGGCAAAATCGGTGAACGATAGGAAAGTAGCCATCGTCGGATGCGGATTCGTCGGCTCGTCTTCGGCATTCGCGCTGATGCAAAGCGGGCTGTTCACCGAGATGGTCCTGATCGACGTCGACCGCGACCGCGCCGAGGGCGAAGCCCTCGACATCAGCCACGGCCTGCCCTTCGCCCGTCCCATGAACATCTATGCGGGCGATTACGACGACGCAGCCGACGCGGCGGTCACGGTGATCACGGCAGGCGCCAACCAGAAGCCGGGCGAAACGCGCCTCGACCTGGTGAAGAAAAACGTCGCTATTTTCAAGACCATCATCCCCGAAATAGCGGCGCGCGACTACCAGGGCATCGTCTTGGTCGTGTCCAACCCCGTCGACGTGCTTACCTACGCCACCATCAAGCTCTCGGGTCTGCCGCTCGGCCGCGTGCTCGGCTCCGGCACGGTCCTTGACACCGCGCGCTTCAAGTACGCGCTCGGCCAGCACCTCGGCGTGGACCCGCGCACCGTCCACGCGCGCATCGTCGGCGAGCACGGCGACAGCGAAATCGCCGTCTGGAGCACCGCCAACGTAGGCGGCGTGCCGATTAATTCCTTCTGCGAGCTGCGCGGATTCTACGACCATGAGGCATCCATGCGCCGCATCGCCGAAGGCGTGAAGAACAGCGCCTACGAAATCATCGAGAAGAAGAACGCCACGTACTACGGCATCGCCATGACGGTCAGGCGCCTGTGCGAGGCGATCGTTCGAGACGAGAAGTCGGTCCTTCCCGTCTCGAACCTGATGCAGGGCGACTACGGCCTCGACGACGTGGTGTTGAGCATGCCGGCGATCATCGGACGCGGCGGCATCGAGCAGAAGGTCCCCATCAGCCTGAGCGCCGAGGAACAGTGCAAGCTCGAGGAGTCGGCCGCGGCTTTGCGCGCCGTCATCGACGAACTCGACCTGCCCGGCGTGAACGCCTAGCGCGACGAGGGCCCGCGGCGTGGAGAGTTTGCGGCGGGAACGCTGCCGGCGCGACCTGAAGGTTCGCTGACGCTACCATATCGTTACATCATTGAAGTATCTCGTACCGTAGAAAGCCCGCATGAGCCCTCGCAAAGAAAACCTTTCCCTCGATTCAGCCTATTTCGTCGCGTTCGAAATGACCCACGACGCTCTCAAGCGGGGCCTGAAGGCGGCAAGCGAGCTGAGCATCACCCAGTACCGCATGCTCGTCAAACTGGCCGCGGCGAGTGCGACCATCGCCCAATCCGAGCTTTCCGGCATGCTCGGGCTGCGCCCCAACGTGGTCACCCAGGCCGTCAACGCCTTGGAGGAAGCCGGGTTCGCCAAGCGCGAGGTGGGAAGCGGCGACGGGCGGGCGCGCATGGTCGAGGCGACCGAGGCGGGCATCGCCCATGTAGGCGCCGCCAACGAGTCGATCGTCGCGCAGCTCTACTCCCTCTTCCCCACCGAAGACGCCGCATGGCGCGCGATCCTGGAAACGTCCATCACGGCGGGTTCGTTCATCGATCCGCCCGTTTCGGAGCGCGAGACCGCCTGCTACCCGGCTTCGCGCGCGCTCGCTTCGCTCGAACGTTTCCGCTCGGCCATCGAATCGGGTCTGCGCGACGCCTGCGGCGCCTCGTACAACGAATGCCGCGTGATGCAGCGGCTCGCCGAAACGGGACGACCCATGCGCATCGGAGACATCGCCGCGCAGCTGCAGCTTTCGCCCGTCAACGTGGCCCGGGCCGCGGACAGGCTCGTCGCACGGTCGTGGGTGCGCCGCATGGGAGCCGCTCATGACCGCAAAGCGGTCTTCGTCGAAGTCACCGAAGCGGGCGCCGAACAGCAGCGCGTCATCGCCCGCACGGTCGACGACCTGGGACGAAAGCTGCTTTGGAAGCATTTGAAACGGCCGCAGCGCGACGCGATCCGCGCCGTGACCGACACGGTCATCGAAGGGCTGCGCGACCGCGAACGTCGCA
>JARIED010000015.1 GCA_029266945.1 Slackia sp.
GTGCCGCCGCTGCGCCGCGACATGGTGAACTTCGGCATTCCTCTGTTCGCCAACATCCACCTGTGCGGCTCGGTGCTCACCGAGGTCTTCTTCGTGATGACCATTTCCCAGATGCTCTACGGCTCAATGCCGAGCTTGGGCACCATGATCTTGTTCTGCCTTCTCCTGGGCGTGTTCGCCATCGGCGCCCCGGGCGTTCCTGGCGGTACGGTCATGGCTTCGCTCGGCCTGATCACAGGCGTGCTCGGTTTCGACGCCACGGGCACCGCGCTCGTGCTCACCATCTTCGCGCTGCAGGATAGCTTCGGCACCGCCTGCAACGTGACGGGCGACGGCGCGCTGTCGCTGTTCCTGAGCGGCTATGTGCGCAAGAAGGGCATCGAGGAAAGCGACCAGCACGTCGAGCTGTTCAACACCTCCGACGAGACCAAGCTGGGCATCAGCTACGACCAGCGCGAGAAGGCTGCGGAGCTGAGCGCGAAATAGGCGCCGCCTTCGTCGCGGCGCTCGCATCGATCGTTTAAACGGAAGGGCGACCTGGGTTTCGGGTCGTCCTTTCTTGTTGTCGAGGGCGGCCGTTCTGCGTTTCGAGGCATGTGGTCCGTCCCCCTCCTGCGGTTGACGCAGGGATTTGTGCGCTCTTCGCCAATAGGATGGATGCCGTTAATAAATTGATAAGATTCAAGTAATAAAACCGAAATGCAGGTGGTATAGAGGTTCTTTATCCGAGAGCATACACTGCCACTGTGCAGCGTTCTGCACAGTGCAACAATAAAGGGGGAATTATGCACGATGCACAGGGCATGGGCCTGAGCAGGCGTTCGTTCGTCGCTTGGGCCGGCGTTCTGGGCGCTGGAGCCGCGCTGAGCGGCTGCGCTCCGAAGGTCGCCAAGGATAAGACCGCCGAGGTCTACGAGGATGTCATCGGCTCTCAGCCGTTCGAATTCGACAAAGAGGTCTGGGGCGGATGCCACGTCAACTGCGGCAGCCGTTGCCCGTTGAAACTCTATGTCAAGGACGGCACGGTGGTTCGCGTCGGAAACGATAACGAAGGCACCGACGATTTCGGTCCGGGCGAAATCTACCAGATGCGCTCCTGCGTGCGAGGCCGTACGAACCGTCAGCGTATCTACAACGCCACCCGCATTCAGAAGCCGCTCAAGCGCGTCGAAGGCACGAAGCGCGGCGAAGGCAAGTACGAGGAAATCTCCTGGGAAGACGCCATTCGCGAAATCGGCGACATCATGAAGGGCATCAAGGACGAATACGGCAACGATGCCTTCTACATTCAGTACGGCACCGGCCAGCTGGGCGGCACCGTGGCCAAGTCGTGGCATCCCGATGCCACGATGTTCGCCCGCATGATGAACTGCTGGGGCGGCTACCTGCGTCAGTATTGCGACTACTCCACCGGTCAGATCGACCGCGAGCTGTCCCTGTTCAACGGCGATTCTTATTCTAACAACGAGGTCACCGACCTGGTGAACTCCAAAAATATCGTGCTGTTCGGCAACAACCCGGCCAATACCCGCATGTCCGGCTCCGCCATGATGTATTTGATCACCAAGGTTCGCGAGCAGAACCCCGAGGCCAACATCATCGTGGTCGACCCGCATCTGTCCGACACCGCCATCGGCGTGGCCACCACGTGGATTCCCATCCGCCCCGGCACCGACGCCGCGCTGGTCGCCGGCATGATTCACTATCTGTATACCAACGGCAAGCTCGACGAGGGCATGATCCGCGAGAAGTTCGTCGGCTTTTTCTCCGACTCCTTCGCCGCCGATGTCGCGGCGGCCGAGCCCACCGACCCGTCCATGTTCATGGGCGTCGACCCCAGCGGCTCTCTGACCGTCGATGAAGATATGTCCTACGAGGCTTACCTCAAGGGCACGGGCGCATACGCCGGCTCCGGCGAGAAGACCCCTGAGTGGGCGAGCGCCATCACCGGCATTCCGGCCGACAACATCCGCATGCTGGCGGAGGTGTTCGTCAACGGACCCACCGCCACCATCCAGGGCTGGGGCCCGCAGCGTCATTCCAACGGCGGCAACTCCGCCCGCGCCATCGGCCTGATCGCCGCGATCACCGGCAACGCCGGCATCTCCGGCGGCGGCACGGGCGCGCGCGAAGGCGTCGGCGGCGTCGGCTACAAGGTTCCCGGCTCCGTTCCGGTGTTTGCCGATAAGAACACCGTCGAGCCCGTCATCTCCTTCTTCGAGTGGTTCCGCGCCATCGAGGATTACAAATCCATGACCGACACCACCTGGGGTCTGCGTCGTGTGAACGAGGACGGCGACACCGTGCATGCGGCCGAGCCGGGCGAAATCAGCCTGAAGGCTCCCATCAAGTTCATCTGGAACTACGCCAGCAACGTCATGATGGGTCAGCATGCCGACATCAACGACTGCTTGCGCATCTACAACCTGCCCGACGAGAAGGATTCCGGCCTGCGCTGCATCGTCACGTGCGACGTGTACATGACGCCCACCGCCATGATTTCGGACTATATCCTTCCCGGCACCACGAGCTTCGAGGAGATCGACGTCACCAAGGGCGGCAGCGCTTGGACCGGCTTCGTGCTCTGCGAAAGCCCGGCGATCGATCCGCTGTTCGAGGCCAAGCCGGTCTACGAGATCTGCACCATGCTTTCCGAAGAGCTCGGCATCAAAGACGAGTTCACCGAGGGCAAGACGCAGGAAGACTGGGTGAAGTGGCTTTACGAGCAGGGCAAGGAGAAGGGCGCGGCTTTGCCCGACACCTTCGAGGAGTTCAAGTCGACCGGCCTGTTCAAGCAGACCGACGACCATGAGCCCACCGTGGCCGACACCTCCGAGATCGCCACGCCTTCCGGCAAGTACGAGGTGTTCTCCAAGCAGGTGTACAACATCTCCAGGCAGTGGGACATCACGGCCGCGGGCTATATTCCCGAGGACGGCCTCGACCAGATCACGCCGTGCCCCGTGTGGTACGAGAGCTTCGAGAGCTTCGGCGATGCCGAGACCAAGAAGGAATACCCCTTCCAGCTCATCGGCCACCATACTAAGACCCGTACGCATTCGTCCTACGGCAACGTCGACTGGATGAAATCCGTCGCGCCTCAGCAGTGCTGGATCAACACCAAAGACGCCGCCGAACTGGGCGTCGAAAACGATGACATGGTTATCGTGAGCACCAAGCGCGGCCGCACGCAGATCTCGGCGAAGGTCACCGACCGCATCATGCCGGGCGTTGTATCCATCCCGCAGGGTGCCTGGTACGATCCCGAGACCCGCGAAGCCGACAAGCTCGGCGATCCGAGCGTGCTCGATCGCGGCGGCTGCATTTCGGTTCTGACCTCGCAGCGTCCGACCGCCATCTCCAAGGGCAACGGCGTGCATTCCAACCTGTGCAAGATCGAGAAAGCATAAGGAGGCATAAGCGATGACTAAATACGGCTTTTTCGTCAACACCGACATCTGCACAGGCTGCAAGGCTTGCATGACCTCGTGCTTCGATCGCAACGACCTTGAGGTTCCCCAGAAGTTCCGCAAGGTGTACGAATTCGGCGGCGGCGATTGGACCGCCGACGAGTCCGGCGCATTCACCCAGACCGCATTCGGCTACTACGTCTCTATGACGTGCGGCCAGTGCGAGAAGCCCGCCTGCATGGCATCGTGTCCTACCGGCGCGCTGTCCAAGGATGAGGAGACCGGCATCGTCAAGGTCGATTACGAGCTGTGCACTGGCTGCATGAGCTGTGAGAAGGCGTGCCCTTACGGCCATCCCACGCAGATGTCCGACGGCTTCGCCCACAAGTGCGTCATGTGCACCGACCGCACCGAAGACGGCCAGCCCGATCCTGCCTGCGCGAAGGCTTGTCCCGTGCGTGCCATCAAGTTCGGCGACATCGACGAGCTGCGCGCCGAGTACGGCGACGTGTGCGCCTTGGGCGAGCTGGGTGACAGCACTCAGCCCAATGTGGTGTTCAAGCCGCACCGCGATGCGGAAAAGGGCGGCGTTCTCAAGAACCCCCTCGAAGTGAGCCACGAGCAGTAGGCTTACCCATATACCCCTCCTGTACGGAGGCGCGCCCTGCGCGCGCCTCCGTATTTTCGATATGATGATTCGCGCCGCCAAGGCGCGTTCTTGCATAGAAGGGACAGCAAATGACAAAGCCCTCTTCGGAAATCTTGATGGCCTGTCAGACCATGTGCGCGTTCGGCTCTTCGCTGCTTTACGAAGGTCCCGACCGCGAAAAACTCACCGCTCTCGCGCAGGCGTCCGACCTGCTGCGCGAATCGCCGTTCGTCGCACTTGGAGACGGCGCGGCCCTTCGTATGGCCGACGCCCTTCGCTCCGCCGCATCCGACGAAGCGGCGTTCGATGCGTTCTATCGAGACCTTCGCCAGGATTACGCGTTTTTGTTCTACATGGTGTCGGTGAGCAAGGCTTCTCCGTTCGAGTCGGTCTATCGCACCGATGACGCCACCATGTTCGGTCCCACCACGCTGGAAGTCCGTCACGAATACGAGCGCTTCGGCCTGGAACTTTCCGCATCCGATTCGCAGCCCGACGACCATCTGGGCATCGAATTGGCGTTTCTTGCCGAGCTGTTCGCTCGTGCGCTCGACGGCGATGATGCACAGGCCGCAACGTGCCTCAATGCGGCATGGCGCTTCATGCACGAACACGTGCTTGTGTTTTCGGGGTCCTATCTCGGTCAGGCGGCCAAGGCGGCGCGCACGGCGTTCTATCGCGATGCGGCATGTTTGATCGACGCGTCGATTCGTGAAACGGCAGACGTGCTCGACGCGTGGCGCGGCGATAATAAGTAGCGCATACGAAAACGCGGTAGAGGAGGGTTCGATGCGTGAATGGGGTCGTTCGCTCGGCGCCGACGTCGGTTTGAAGACGAAGATTCTAGGCTTGCTTTTGGGATCGTCGCTTCTGCTTCTGGGCGCGTTCGCAGTGTGGTCGTACGCCACGCAGCGCCATACCACCGAAACCGAGCTGGTGGAAACGTCTCGCGTCATGGTGGACGAGATGGATGCTGTTTGGGACTTCATTTCCAAAAACCAAGCGCGCATCGACCATACGAGCGACGGAGCCTACGAATACAAGGGGCTGCACTGCGCTATCGTGGGCAAATCCGTTGCGGCGTTGTTCTCGCGCGATTCCGAATACAGCATGCGATTCACTATGACCGACCCTCGCAATATCGCCAATGCGCCCGATGCCACCGAAGCAGCGGCGCTTGAGATGTTCAAGGCCGATCCCGAGCTCGACGAATATTACGAGTTCGGTATGCGCGGCGACGAGCGGGTTTTTCGCTATGTGAGCGCCATGAAGATCACCGAGCAATGCACGGAATGCCATGGCGGGCCCGCGGGCGAAATCGACGTCACGGGCTATCCGAAGGAAGGCTGGGAGATAGGCGACCTTGCCGGCGCCACCAGCGTCACCATCCCTACCGCTCTCTACGATTCGAACATGTGGGCATCGGTTCGCTACAACGTGCTGTTTTTCCTGGTCATCGTCGCCTGTATGTCTGCGGGCATCTACGTAGCGCTCGACCGGCTGGTCGTTCGGCCCGTGGCTACGCTTTCGTCGGGTTTGACGCGCGTGGGAGAGGCACGCTCTCATCGAGTATCGTTCTTCGATGCGAACGAGGCCTATGCCACATCCGAAATCGTCGAGCTGTTCGCCCGCTTTAACGAGATGTCGGAGCGTCTCGAAGTGCTCTATGGCGATCTGGAATCGCAGGTCGAAGAGCGCACGGAGCAGTTGCGCCGCGCGAACGACGAGCTCGAGGCGCAGCGTGCCCATGTCGAGCGCGTGAACGAAAGGCTCAAGAACGAGAACAAATACAAGTCCGATTTTCTTGCAATCGTCAGTCACGAGCTTCGCACGCCCCTGACGTCGGTCATCGTGTTCGCCGAGCTGATGGAGGAAACCGTCGGAACGAACGACGAGCTTGCGCGCGAACAGCTCGAAGAGATACGTAAAAACGGGCGCATCCTGCTCGAGATGGTCGATAATGTGCTCGAGACGGCGCGAATCCAGGCCGGCTCGGAGCGCCTCAACCTCGAGGTAGTCGATATCGCCGACGTGTTGGGGCAGGTCGAGTCGTCCACGGCGGCCGTAGCCGTCCAAAAAGGGGTGCGTTTCTCGACGCGCGTCGATGCGGACGTCCCGCTCATCACGAGCGACTGGGAGAAGATGCGCCGCATCGTGTCGAATCTCGCGAGCAACGCGGTCAAGTTCACCGAGGCGGGCGGTTCGGTCGATGTGCGCGTGTCGCTGGCCTCCGGCGGCAAGGAGGTGTCCGTCGCCGTGCGTGATACGGGCATCGGGATTCCCGAAGACAAGCACCGGCTGATATTCGAACGCTTCACGCAGGAGAACATGTCCACGGTGAGGCGCTACGGAGGAAGCGGCCTGGGACTTTCGCTCGTCAGGGATCTGACGAGCATGCTCGGCGGCAGGGTCGAACTGGAAAGCGCGCCGGGGGAGGGTTCGCTGTTCACGGTGTATTTTCCCGTGGACGAATCATGGCATGAATGCACGGGGCAAGATGAAGGAGGGCGTCATGACCAAAATCATGCTGATCGATGATGACGAGAGCATGCAGATGCTCATAGGCCAGGTGGTCGCACGCGTGGGATACGATTTTTGTTGCGCATCGGGCGGATACGAGGGTCTTGATATGCTGAGGCGCGAGCGCCCCGATTTTTTGGTGCTCGACGTCATGCTGCCTGACATCAACGGTTTCGACATCTGTCGCACCATTCGCGGCGAGGGGCGCAGGGTTCCGATCATGTTCCTGTCCGCCAAAGGCGATATCGTCGATAAGAGCGTCGGCTTCAAGGCAGGCGCCGACGATTATCTGGTGAAGCCGTTCCTCCCCGAAGAGCTGCTGCTGCGGATTGACGCCCACCTTCGCCGCCGATCCGTCGACGATCGCATCCGCAAGCCGAAGGAGGCGGGCGTCTATCGAATCGGCGACCTCGAGATTTTCTTCGGCAAATACGAGGTGCGTCTGAAGGGCAGGCCCGTCGCGTGCTCGTCGCGAGAATTCGAGGTGCTTTCGCTTCTCGCAGGCGATCCGGGCGCGGTATTCACGCGCGACCAGATTCTTTCGGAGTTGTGGGAAGACGACGCGTCGGCCGATCCGAATACGATTACTGTGCTCGTGCGCAAGATCAGGGAGAAGATAGAGGAGGAGCCTTCGAAGCCGAAATACCTCCTCACGGTTTGGCGCGTCGGGTACAAACTCGCCGATAGGCTGTAATTGGGGTCTTCTGCGTGTGCCTTCGAGAGGACAGGCGTTCGGTCCGGTGGTAAAATAAGGATGTGAAGAGGTGCTTTGAAAGGAGTTCCCATGAAGTACTCGAACATCCTCGTTCCTTACGATCGTTCCGAATCTGCGAAGCGCGCCTTGAGCACTGCTCTCGAGATGGCCGCCGATACTGACGGAGCGAAAGTGACCGCATTCTTCGCGTCTCCCGTTCCCGAATTCGAATCGTCTCAGTTCCTCGCCGCCGAAAACATGGCGGGCGTCGTGCGCGTTCCTCCCGAGGAGCTTGCGGCCATGCAGAAGGAATATCTCGATTACGAGCGCGGCCTTCTGGTCGACGATTTGAAGGGCTATGTCGGCGAGAGCGTCGTTGCGGCGCGCGATCTGTTTCAGGTTGCTGTGGGGCAGGGCAAGCCCAGCAAGGCGATTCTCGATTACGCCGCCGATCATCAGTGCGATTTGATCGTCATGGGATGCCGTGGTTTGAACGCCGTGGCCGGCATGCTCGGCTCGGTCAGCTATGCCGTGCTGCGCAACGCCGATTGCCCGGTCTTGATCGAGAAGTAATCCCGCGTCATGCGCATCCGCCTTTTCGACGGGCGCCGTCAACGGCATTTCAAGGGGCTCCGCATGCTTGCGGGGCCCCTTTTTCGCGCTTCAGCGCCCTTCGCCCCGCGTTTTCTACTTATAAGACCCATAACAGCGAAGGGTTTTCAAGTTTTTTAGCAAAAATGATGAAGCGACGCATGGAATTGTTGGTCTATTAGCCTATTTATCAGGCATTATGTTTAAAATATTTGGTAGATACACCCGGGCGCGTGGCGTTTGACACCCTTGAGTGCGGGTGTTAAAGTTCCACCTTGCGTCTGCAAAGGCGTTTGTTTTCGAGTGCGTATGCTGCGTGGCCGGAAACAAGGAGAAGTCCTGCGGAGGGGTTCCAGGGTTGAGCAACGAACCTCGGCGCACGACGGATCCGCCTGTAAGAAATAGGCGAAAGAAGAGGAGAACTACTTTGCCTACTATCAACCAGCTGGTCCGCAAGGGCCGCGCCAAGTCGGTCGACAAGAAGAAGACCCCGGCGCTCAAGGGTAACCCCCAGAAGCGTGGTGTGTGCACCCGCGTGTACACCACCACCCCGAAGAAGCCGAACTCCGCACTGCGTAAGGTCGCTCGTGTCCGTCTCGTTAACGGCATGGAAGTCACCGCGTACATCCCCGGTATCGGCCACAACCTCCAGGAGCACTCCATGGTGCTCATCCGCGGCGGTCGTGTTAAGGACCTCCCCGGTGTCCGCTACAAGATCATCCGTGCGGCTCTCGACTGCGCTGCAGTCAACAACCGCATGCAGGCTCGTAGCCGCTACGGCGCCAAGCGCCCCAAATAAGTAGGATTAAGCCGCGCGGGTCGATAAGGAAATCGGCCTAATGGGCACGAAGCCCCGAAGCGCGCACAGAACATGAAGGAGCATTCATATGCCGCGTCGTGCAGCAGCAGTCCGTCGTGAAGTTCAGCCGGACGCCGTGTACAACAACCGTTTGGTCACGCAGCTGATCAACAAGGTCCTCCTCGATGGCAAGAAGTCCATCGCCGAGGGCATCGTCTATGGTGCGTTCGACATCGTCGCCGCCAAGACCGAGCAGGATCCCCTGTCCGTCTTCAAGAAGGCCATGGACAACGTCCGCCCCACGCTCGAGGTTAAGCCCAAGCGTGTCGGTGGCGCTACCTACCAGGTCCCGATGGAAGTCAACCCCCGTCGTGCCACCACGCTCGCCATCCGTTGGATCGTGGACTTCTCCCGCAAGCGCAAGGAGCACACCATGGCTCAGCGTCTTGCCGCCGAAATCATGGATGCGGCCGAGAACACCGGTTCTTCGGTCAAGAAGCGTGAGGACCTCTACAAGATGGCCGAGTCCAACCGTGCGTTCTCGCACTATCGTTGGTAGGGAAGGGATTTACTACCATGGCTAAATCCAACGATCTTCAGAATACGCGTAATATCGGTATTATGGCCCACATCGACGCGGGCAAGACCACCACGACCGAGCGTATTCTTTACTACACGGGCAAGACCCACAAGATCGGCGAGGTTCACGAAGGCGCCGCTACCATGGACTGGATGGTTCAGGAGCAGGAGCGCGGCGTGACCATTACCTCCGCAGCTACCACCTGCTTCTGGAAGAAGGACGGCACTGAGTACCGCTTCCAGATCATCGACACCCCGGGCCACGTGGACTTCACGGCCGAGGTCGAGCGCTCCCTGCGCGTTCTCGACGGTGCCGTGGCCGTGTTCGACGCCGTCGCCGGCGTTCAGCCCCAGTCCGAGACCGTGTGGCGTCAGGCTAGCCGCTACGGTGTTCCCCGTATCGCCTACATCAACAAGTACGACCGCGTCGGTGCCGACTTCTTCCATGCTATCGACACCATGAAGGAGCGCCTGGGCGCCCCCGCGATCGCCGCTCAGATGCCGATGGGCGCAGAGGACAACTTCTGGGGCCTCATCGACCTGGTCGACATGACCGCTTGGGACTTCAAGGCTGACGAGAAGGGTATGACCTACCCCGAGCAGCTCCCCGAGATTCCCGCCGAGTTCGCCGAAGAGGCTGCTCTGCGCCACCAGGAACTCCTCGACGCCGCCGCCGACTGCGACGACGACCTGATGGAGAAGGTCCTGATGGACGAGGAAGTCACCGTTGACGAGCTGAAGGCCGCCCTGCGCAAGGGCACCATCGCCTGCCAGCTGCATCCCGTGTTCGTGGGCTCTTCCTACAAGAACAAGGGCGTGCAGGAGCTTCTCGACGCCGTCGTCGACTACATGCCGGCTCCGACCGACGTTGCCGCCATCAAGGGCATCAACCCGGATACCGACGCCGAGGAAGAGCGTCCGAGCGATCCCAAGGCTCCGTTCTCCGCTCTCGCCTTCAAGATCATGACCGACCCGTTTGTCGGTAAGCTGACCTACCTGCGCGTTTACTCGGGCACCTTGGAGTCCGGCTCCTACGTGACCAACGCGTGCAAGGACAAGAAAGAGCGCATCGGCCGTTTGCTGCAGATGCACTCCAACCAGCGCGTCGACATCGACTCCTGCTCCGCGGGCGACATCGTTGCCGTCGTCGGCCTGAAGGACACCTCCACGGGCGACACCCTCTGCGACGAGAACGCTCCGGTCATCCTGGAGTCCATGGAGTTCGCCGACCCGGTTATCGACATCGCCGTCGAGCCCAAGACCAAGGCCGAGCAGGATAAGATGGGCCTCGCCCTTCAGAAGCTCGCCGAGGAGGACCCGACCTTCCGCGTGTCCACCAATCATGAGACCGGCCAGACCATCATCGCCGGCATGGGCGAGCTGCACCTCGAGATCATCGTCGACCGCCTGCTTCGCGAATTCAAGGTCGAAGCTAACGTCGGCAAGCCGCAGGTTGCTTATCGCGAGCGTCCTGGCAAGGAAGTCATGAATGCCGAGGGCAAGTTCGTCCGCCAGTCCGGCGGTCGCGGCCAGTACGGCCATGCGGTCATCAACATGTACCCGCAGGAGGCCGGCAAGGGCTACGAGTTCGAGAACAAGATCGTTGGCGGCGTGATTCCGAAGGAGTACATCCCCTCCATCGACAAGGGTATTCAGGAAGCCCTGAACTCCGGAGTTCTGGCCGGCTACCCGGTCGAGGACGTGCGCGTCGAGCTCGTCGATGGTTCCTACCACGACGTCGACTCCTCCGAGGCGGCATTCAAGGTCGCCGGCTCCATGGCCATCAAGGAGGCTCTGCGCAAGTCCAACCCGGTCATTCTCGAGCCCGTCATGGCCGTCGAGGTCGAGACCCCCGAGGAGTACACCGGCTTCGTCATGGGCGACATCCCGTCCCGCCGCGGGCTCATCCAGGGCCAGGAGCAGCGTGGCAATGCCGTTTCCATCAGCGCGAAGGTTCCTCTGGGCAACATGTTCGGTTACGCGACCGACCTGCGTAGCGGTACGCAGGGTCGTGCGACCTACACCATGCAGTTCGACTCCTACGAGCCTGTGCCCAAGGGCGTTCAAGAGGAGATCATCAGCAAGGCCGGCGGCAACGCCTAAGCCGAGCCTTTAATTCATGGAGGAAATGAAAGTGGCTAATCAGAAGATTCGCATCCGCCTGAAGGGCTACGACCATGAGATCGTGGACCAGTCCACCAAGCTCATCGTCGACACCGCCCAGAAGACCGGTGCTAAGGTTTCCGGACCTATCCCCCTGCCCACCGAGCGCAACCTGTACTGCGTCGTGCGCGGACCCCACGTGAACAAGGATTCTCGCGAGCAGTTCGAGATGCGTACCCACAAGCGCCTGATCGACATCCTGGAGCCGACCCCGAACACGGTTGATTCGCTCATGCGTCTCGACCTCCCCGCGGGCGTCGACATCGAGATCAAGCTGTAAGGAGTGTGTAGCATGATTAACGCGATTTACGGCAAGAAAATCGGCATGACCCAGTTGTTCGACGAGAACGACCGCGTCGTCCCCGTTACTGTCATCGTTGCAGAGCCTAACAAGGTCTGCCAGGTGAAGACCGCCGCTACCGACGGCTACGAGGCTGTTCAGCTCGGCTTCGGCGCTGTCAAGCAGTACAAGAGCGGCGAGTACAAGATCAACAAGCCCATGGCGGGTCACTTCGCCAAGCAGGGCACCGAGCCGACTCGCTACCTGCGCGAGGTCCGCGTCGAGAACGCGGGCGAGTACAAGGTCGGCGACCTCCAGACCGTCGAGGCTTTCGCCGACGTGAAGAAGGTCGACGTCACCGGTACCTCCAAGGGTAAGGGCTTCCAGGGCGTTATCAAGCGCTACGGCTTCGGCGGCGGCCCGGGCGGCCACGGTGCGCACTTCCACCGCGCTCCCGGCTCCATCGGCCAGTGCGCTACGCCGTCCCGCGTCTTCAAGGGCGTCCGCCTTCCGGGTCACATGGGCTGCGATACCGTGACCGTCAAGAACCTCGAGGTCGTTCGCATCGACGCCGAGCAGAACCTGATTCTTGTCAAGGGCTCCGTGCCGGGCGGCAAGAACGGCATCGTCCGCGTTCGCATGGCTTAAGACCTTACCCATAAGAGGAGATCACCATAATGGCAAAGATTGAAATCAAAGATGCCAGCGGCAAGAAGGTCAAAGAGGCCGACTTGAACGCCGCTGTGTTCGGCATCGAGCCGAACGTGCATGTGATGCACACGGTCGTCCGTGCCTATCGCGCCGCCATGCGTCAGGGCACCCACGACACCAAGACCCGCGGCGAGGTTCGCGGCGGCGGCAAGAAGCCGTGGCGCCAGAAGGGCACCGGCCGCGCCCGTCAGGGTACGATTCGTGCTCCCCAGTGGGCCGGCGGCGGCACCGTTTTCGGTCCGCATCCCCGCAGCTACGAGTTCCGCGTCAACCGCAAGGAAGTCAAGCTCGCTATGCGTTCCGCTCTGTCCGCCAAGCTCGCTGACGAGCAGCTGATCGTGGTCGACGGCTTCAACTTCGAGAAGCCCTCCACCAAGGAAGCCGCCGCTGCGCTGAAGGCTCTGGGTTGCGACCGTCGCACCACCATCGTCGTGGACGACGAAGACGTCAACACCTACCTGTCTTTCCGCAACATCGAGCGCGTCAACATCATTCCCGTGTCCGCTGCCAACACCCTTGAGCTCGTGGACAACAAGGCCCTGGTGCTGACCGCTGCCGCTCTGGAACGCCTTGAGGAGGTGCTCGCATAATGAAGGATCCCCGCGAGGTTATCATTCGCCCGGTTATCACCGAGCACAGCTACGACATGATGTCCAAGAACACCTACACTTTCGAGGTTGCCAAGGACGCTAACAAGGTCGAGATTCGCCAGGCCATCGAGGCTATCTTCGACGTGAAGGTCGTTCGCGTGAACACCATGAACGTCAAGCCCAAGCCGAAGCGCGTTCGCTACCAGCAGGGTTACACCCGCAGCTGGAAGAAGGCCATGGTCACCCTGGCCGAAGGCCAGACCATCGAGCTGTTCGGCTAAGCCGCAATCGCTTGTTTTCGAAAGGCCCCCGATTCGTCGGGGGCCTTTTCTATGCCGTTCGTTTGCGTTGAGACGCCGCTTGCCGTAAAAAAGAATCGCTCTTTTACAAATGTTTAACCGAGACGAAACGCGGCCGCATTTCACGGTAGACTAACCAAGTCTGCTGATAAGCCTATGCGGCTGGCATACATGCCGTTCGTCGTGAATGAGCGGCATGTATGCTAGGGATTCGGGGCATTTCGATACAATCCCGTCCGTAGCATGACGAGGGCCGGCCGCATGCCGGACCGGTTCCCCATCAATATTGTCGAAAGGGAGGACAATGGAAAACAAGTTCGCTCTCGACCGTCGCACCTTCGTTGCGGGCGGCGCCGTTGCCGCTGCTACGGTCGGTCTGGGTCTGTATGGTTGCGGCGGCGGCGATGACACCTCTGCGACCACCGACGGCGCCGAAGGCGCTGCCGTCGAAGGCGGCGCTCTGACGGGTGCTTGCGCCTACACCAGCACCAACTGCAATCCTATCGGTAACAGCTCCGCTCTGATGATTGCCGCCACCTGGCATGTCTTCGAGGGTCTCTACGATCTGGATCTGCACACCTACAAGACCTACAACGCTCTGGCCGCCGACGAGCCCGTCAAGGTCTCCGATGTCGAGTACGAGGTCGCCCTGCGCGAAGGCGCCAAGTTCTCCGACGGCACCGACGTCACCGCTGCCGACGTCGTGAACGCCTTCGAGAAGAATATGGCCGACGCCACCTACGGCGCGTTCCTCGAGTTCATCGAGGCTGTCGCCGCTAAGGACGACACTACCGTCACCTTCACGCTGAAGTACCCCTTCGAGAGCCTGCTCAAGGGCCGTCTGAGCGTCGTCAAGGTGTTCCCGGCCTCCGCGACCGAGGAAGACCTCAAGACCATGCCGATCGGTTCCGGCCCCTGGAAGTACGTCGCCATCAACGGCGACGACGGCGGCACCATCGAATTCGCCCCGAACGAGAACTACAACGGCCCCATGAAGGCTACCGCCGACACCATGAGCTGGAACATCCTGCTCGACGACACCGCCCGCACCACGGCTTTGCAGGAGGCTTCCGTCCAGGTCATGGAGAACGTTCCCGATGCCAACGCCGACCAGCTCTCCGCTGCCGGCGCTACCGTCGAGTACGTCCCCGGCTTCAACCAGGCCTTCCTGATGTTCAACACCAAGAAGGCTCCGTTCAATGACAATCGCGTGCGTCAGGCGTTCTTCTACGCCATCGACACCGAGAAGCTCATCAGCAACCAGATGGCCGGTCATGCCGACCTGGTCGAGGGCTTCCTGCCGAAGACTCATGCCAACTTCCACAAGGCTTCCACGGTCTACACCTACGACCCCGAGAAGGCCAAGGCCCTGCTCGCCGAGGCCGGCGTCGAGAACCTCGAGTTCACGATGGTCACCAACAACAACTGGGTCAAGGGCCTTGCTGCTCAGATCCAGAACGACCTCGAGGCCGTCGGCATCAAGATGACCAACGCCGAGCAGAAGATCAACTGGTCCGAGTTCGCCGCTCCCGAAGACGGCGGCACGCTCGAGTACGACGTCATGCTGACCCCGGGCGACCCGACCTGCTTCGGCAACGACCCCGACCTGCTCATGAGCTGGTGGTACGCCGACAACATCTGGACCCAGGGCCGTTCTTGCTGGAAGGGCACCGAGGAGTGGACCCAGCTGCAGGAGCTCATGCAGGAGGCCCGCGAGGCCACCGGCGACGAGCAGCAGGAGCTCTGGAACCAGTGCTTCGACATCCTGGCCGACCAGGTTCCGCTGTACCCGCTGTTCCACCGCCAGGTTGCCACCGGCTACCAGGCCGCCCAGATCGAGGGCTTTAAGCCGATCGCCACGACCGGTCTCGTCTTCCTCGGCGCAAGCGCCAAGGCGTAAGCTTTTCGACGGAACCATTCGTCGTGCAAGGACCCATCCTTCGGGGTGGGTCCTTTTCTGTCTTTGGCGCCCCGCCGCGTTCCGACGGCGGGGGAGGGGCGCTTCGGCGCTTGCTTCCGCCGCATGCCGCTATAATCCGTCTCGATACTATTCGGGCAAGAAGAAAGGAACCATGCCATGTCCGACTCCGCACGCCGTCCGCTCGTGTCGATCCTCGGCGATTCGATATCGACCTTCCAGGGATGCAATCCCGAAGGCTTCGACGTTTTCTACGAAGGGGAGGCTTGCGTTCGAACGGGGGTCGAACATGCGAGCGATACGTGGTGGCGTCTCGCGATCGATGCTATCGGCGGCGACCTGCTCGTGAACGGGTCGTTTTCGGGAAGCATGGTCGAGGGCGCGGGCTTTCCCGCGGCATCGAGTGAGCGTCGCGTCGCGGCGTTGTCGCGCGACGGCATGGACCCCGATATCGTGATCGCGTTCATCGGAATCAACGACTACGGCTGGGGCGGTCCCGCCAATCAGGCCGCGGGCCGCGGGCGCGCGGTGCCTGACGACGCTGCCGCATGCGAAGAGCGTATGGCGCGGTTTGCGGCCGACAACGCCGCCGAGGCCTTCGGCGCCGCCTATGGGACCATGCTCTCCCGCATTCGCGCCGCGTATCCCGAAGCGCAGGTGTGGTGCTGCACGCTGTGCCCGGGCAGGCTCGCGGGCGTGCAGACGCCCACGTTCATCCGTCGTCTGCGCGGCGTGGACGTGAGCTCCTACGACGACGTCATCCGCCTGCAGGCGTCCGAGCACGGCTGCCGCGTGATTGATTTCGCATCGTTCGGGCTCGACTACGAAGCCGCGGACGGAACGCATCCGACGAAGCGG
Source organism: Slackia sp. (assembly GCA_029266945.1). Lineage (GTDB taxonomy): Bacteria > Actinomycetota > Coriobacteriia > Coriobacteriales > Eggerthellaceae > Slackia. The sequence goes on from JARIED010000015.1 coordinate 16,062, forward strand.
GGCATGCGTCAGCTGGCGTCGATGGCCGTGCGCTCTATGGCGCGCCAGGGCGTCGCGGCGGATGCCGACAGGGCTTTCGAGCTCGATGCGGCGTTCGAAGGGGTCGACATGCATGCGCAGGATACGTGCGAGCGCGCCGATTGCCTGGACTGCCCGTTCGCCCGCGCAACGGGCAATACGTGGTCGCTCGTCTGCGAAAAAGACCTCTGACGAGGCTTGTGCGCGAAAGGACCCGCTTTCATGCTCAAAATAAGTCCTTTCGTCGATTTTTTGAACTTCGTGTAAATTCGTATAAAATAAGACGGTTGTTAATTTTCAAAGACGAGCAGGAGTGCGTTTTGGGCTCGTACGCCCGCTCGCCTTTGGCATGTCCGCTTAACGAAAGGGGGTCGAGGTGAGCAATTTGCTGCGTCTGATCGGACGGCGTCTTGTAGCGCTTCCCATCATGATCATCGGCGTTACCATCCTCGTATTCTTCCTCATGGCGCTTTCTCCCATCGACCAGGCCTATTCAGTCCTGGGCGAAAACGCCTCCGAGGCCCAAGTCCAGCAGTATCGCGAAGAGCACGGTCTGAACGACCCCGTGCTCGTGCAGTACGGCAACTTCATGGTCGGCCTCGTGCAGGGCGACCTGGGCACGTACGGCGCGAACAATGCGTCGGTCGCCGACCGCATCGCCGAAGCGCTGCCCATCACGATGCAGCTCACGTTCATGGGCTTGATCATCGCGGTGTTTTTCGCCGTTATCCTGGGCGTGATCTCGGCTTTGTACCGCGATCGCTGGCCCGACCAGATCATCCGCGTGTTCTCCATCGCCTTTATCGCCACCCCTTCGTTCTGGCTGGCGGTTCTGTTGATCCTGCTGTTCTCCTCGATGCTGCACCTGCTGCCCGCATCGGGCCCGCTGCCGTCCTTCACGTCCGATCCGGGCGGATGGATCGCGCGTATGGCCATGCCGGCCTTCGCGCTCGCCGTGCCCGTTATCGGCCAGCTGACGCGCGTCATCCGTACCTCCATGGTCGAAGAGCTCGATAAGGACTACGTGCGCACCGCCCTGGGCGCAGGCATCCCCAAGGCCGTCGTCGTCGCGCGCAACGTCCTGCGCAACGCGCTCATCACGCCCGTTACGGTTCTCGGTCTGCGTATCGGCTACCTGATCGGCGGCGCGGTGGTCATCGAGGTCATCTTCAACCTTCCCGGCATGGGCATGGCCATCATCTCGGGCATCCAGTCCAACTACACCATGCTCGTCCAGGGCGTGGTTCTGTGCGTGGCCTTCACGTTCATCATTATCAACATCATCGTGGATATGCTTTATATCCTGATCGATCCGCGAATCAGGACGGTGTAACGCATGGTTCAGCTTAGGAAAAATCTCACCGAGACTATGGAGTCGAACGCCGGCAAGGTGCACTTCCGTCGTTGGAAGGCCATGAGCATCGGCGCTCGCATCTCCCTCATCGTTCTCGTCATCATCGTGCTGATCGCGGCTCTGGCCAACTTCATCGCGCCTCACAATCCGCTCGAGATCTTCACCGCCCGTCAGGCACCTGACGCGCAGTTCCTCTTCGGCACCGACGACAAGGGCCGCGACGTCTTGTCGCGCATGATGTACGGCGCGCGTTATTCGCTCGTCATCGGCCTGGGCGCCACCGGCTTCGCGCTCATCTGCGGTTCGATCATCGGCGCTCTCGCCGCTGTTTCGCGCAAGTGGGTCTCCGAAGTGATCATGCGCGTCCTCGACGTCGTCATGTCCTTCCCGGGCATCGCTCTGGCCGCCACCTTCGTCGTGGTGTTCGGAACGAACCTGCCGTCGCTGATCTTCGCCATCGGCTTCCTGTACATTCCGCAGATCGCCCGCATCGTGCGCGCGAACATCGTCAGCGAGTACAACCAGGACTACGTGCGTGCCGTCGTGGTTTCCGGCGCCCGCGCCCCGTGGATTCTGGTGAAGCACGTCGTGCGCAACTGCATCGCGCCCGTCATGGTGTTCACCATCGTGCTCGTGGCCGACGCGATCGTCTTCGAGGCATCTCTGGCCTTTATCAGCGCAGGCATCCCCGAGCCCACGCCGACGTGGGGCAATATCCTCGCCGACGCGCGCGGAGGCGTTCTGTCCGGCCGTTGGTGGCAGGCGCTGTTCCCGGGTCTGGCCATCATGATCACGGTTCTGTGCCTGAACATCCTTTCCGAGGGCATGACCGACGCCATGGCGGCCGCTCCCAAGGCGGCCATCAAGGCGAGCGACTCCAACCTCAATAGCGACCGCGAGGCCGACCGCCTGGTCGCCAACCCCGTGCTCGCTTACGAGGCCCAGGCCGAATCCCTCAAGAAGCGCCTGGCCGCGTTGAAGAAAATCGAGAACAAGCGCACCGACCGCGCCGAGTCCCATACCGACGACGAGCCCATCCTCGAGGTAAAGAACCTCTGCATCAAGTTCCCGCGCCACGGCGATGTCAACGTCGTCGACAACGTGAGCTTCAAGGTCCGCCCGCATCAGACCATGGGTCTGGTGGGTGAGTCCGGCTGCGGCAAGTCCATCACGTCGCTGACCATCATGGGCCTGATCGATCCCAAGGCCGAAATCTCCGGCGAGGTGCTCTATAAGGGCAAGAACCTTCTGGAAATGTCTCAGAAGGAGATGAACACCCTGCGCGGTCGCGAAATCGCAATGATCTACCAGGATGCTCTGTCCTCGCTCAACCCGTCCATGCTGATTCGCTCCCAGATGAAGCAGCTCACCAAGCGTGGCGGCACCCGTACCGCCGAGGAGCTGCTCGAGCTGGTCGGCCTCGACCCGAAGCGTACGCTCGACTCGTATCCGCACGAGCTTTCCGGCGGCCAGCGTCAGCGCGTCCTGATCGCAATGGCTTTGACCCGCGACCCGAAGGTCATCATTGCCGACGAGCCTACCACGGCTCTCGACGTGACGGTCCAGAAGCAGGTCGTCGACCTGCTCAACAAGTTGCAGGAAGAACTCGGCTTCGCCATGGTGTTCGTCAGCCATGACCTCGCGCTTGTCGCCGAGGTGGCCAACTCGATCACCGTCATGTACGCAGGCCAGATCGTGGAGCAGGGCTCGGTGCGCGACATCCTCGCCAACCCGATCCACGAGTACACGCGCGGCCTTCTGGGCTCGGTGCTTTCCATCGAGGCCGGTTCCGGTCGTCTGCATCAGGTTCCCGGCTCGGTTCCCAGCCCCGCCGACTTCCCGAAGGGCGACCGCTTCACGCCGCGTTCGAGCCACCCCGACGCCGTTTCCGACGTGCGCCCGGTGCTCAAGCAGGACGGCGACTCGAACCATTGGTACGCCGAGCTGCCTGACGAGGAAATGAAGCGTCTCGGCCTCAAGCCGTACGGAGGTGTGCAGTAATGACTGAAACCAAGAGCAACGCCGCGGTTGCAGCGGGCGAGCAGACCCCCATCATCTTTCTCGACGATATCCATGTCGTGTTCAAGACGCGTACGGGCTCGATCTTGCATCCGAACAAGGTGCACGCGGTTAACGGCCTTACGCTGAAGCTGATGCCCGGCGAGACGATCGGCATCGTGGGCGAGTCCGGCTGCGGCAAGTCCACCACCGCCAATGTCATGTGCGGTTTGCAGGCTCCCACGTCCGGCCGCGTGTTCTTCAAGGGCGTCGACGTGACCAAGCGCACGGCCGACCAGCGCAAGACGATCGGCCGCGTGATTTCGGTGGTCTTCCAAGATCCCGCCACCGCGCTGAACGCCCGCATGTCGGTTCATGACCAGCTTATGGACCCTATGAACGTCCACAAGGTGGGTACCAAGGACGAGCGCGAGGCCCGCGTGAAGGAGCTGATCGAGATGGTCGGCCTTCCGAGTTCGGTGCTCGCTGCGCTGCCGGGACAGCTCTCCGGCGGCCAGCGCCAGCGCGTGGCCATCGCCCGCGCGCTTTCGCTCAAGCCCGACGCGATCATCGCCGACGAGCCCACGAGCGCTCTCGACGTGTCGGTTCGCGCGCAAATTCTGAATCTGCTCTCCGACCTGAAGAGGGAGCTCGGCCTGTCCATGGTCTTCATCAGCCATGACATCCAGACGGTCCGCTACATCTCCGACCGCATCATCGTCATGAACGGCGGCCAGGCCGTCGAGCAGGGCAAGGCGTCCGAGGTGTTCGAGAACCCCAAGGACGACTACACCCGCCTGCTTTTGGGCGCAGCGCCTTCGCTGCTTCATCCCGATCTGGGCGCGTAACGTCGCTTCGCAGCTTTCAAGAGACCCGGCTTCGGCCGGGTTTCTTCGTTTTCCCGCATGAGAGGCGTTTTTTCGGGCGGTGAAGGACGTGCATTTTATATAGGGTCTTGCGCCTCCTTGACGCTTTGTGCCTCGGGCCATATAGTTTCGTTGTTTATGCAAACCGAAGAGTAGAGGTAATCACTCATGACTGACATCCAATTCCACGGTGTTATTCCTCCGGTCGTCATCCCCCTGACCGAGGAGCGCACGCTCGACCTGGAGGCTCTCGAGCGTTCGATCAACCGCATGATCGACGCCGGCGTCGACGGCCTGTTCTTTCTGGGTTCCAGCGGCGAGGTCGCCTTCCTCACCGACGCGCAGCGCTACCACGTGCTGCAGGAGGCCGTGGCTATGGTGCATGGTCGCGTGCCCGTTCTCGCCGGCATCATCGACATGGAGACCCTGCGCGTGGTCGATCAGGCCAAGCGCGCCACGGGCTACGGCGTCGACGGCCTGGTTGCAACCGCGCCCTTCTACGCCCTCGGCGGCCCGAAGGAGACCGAGCGTCACTTCCGCGCTATCCGCGAGCACACCGACCTTCCTCTGTTCGCGTACGACCTGCCTGCTTGCGTCCACACCAAGCTCGACCCCACGATGCTCGTTCGTTTGGGCACCGACGGCGTCATCCAGGGCGTCAAGGACTCCTCGGGCGACGACGTCGCGTTCCGTTGGCTTTGCCTCGAGAACGAAGACGCCGGCCATCCGCTGCAGGTGTTCACCGGCCATGAGGTCGTCGTCGACGGCGCATACATGTCCGGCGCCGACGGCTCCGTTCCGGGCCTGGCCAATATCGATCCCCATAGTTATGTCGAGCAGTGGCGTGCCGCTCAGGCGGGCGACTGGGACAAGGTCCGCGAGATTCAGGACTACCTTGCGCGCTTGATGTTCGTGACCCGCGTGGTCAAGGCGACCGTCGGCTTCGGCGCCGGCGTCGGTGCGTTCAAGACCGCTCTGTGGCAGATGGGCGTGTTCAATACGAACCAGATGCGCGAGCCCGTCCAGAAGCTCGAAGGCGAAGATGTCGAAGCCATCCGTGCCGTGCTCGATCGCGCGGGCATGCTCTAAGCCGTTGCATCATCGCGCCGTCCTTGCGGGCGGCGCTTTTTGTTTGGGGCGCGTGTCGGAGCGGCCGTACGCCGCCGCGCCGCATCGTGCCCGACGGCCGCGATACCCTGCGGCCGCGTTTCGAGTCGTCATTCGGGAGGAACCGATGAAATACCCGTTCACCGTGATCGCCGTCGACGTGGGCGGCACGAAGATCGCCTGCGCGGCCGTACGCTATGAGCGCGAAGGCGAACAGCCCGTCGTGGAAGGCAAGCGCAACGTCGCCACGTGCGCACAGGAAGGCGGCGAGGCGGTGCTCGACCGCATCATGGGCATCGTGGCCGACGTGAAGGCCTCCTTGGCCGACGGGGCGCGCCTTGTCGGCATCGGCGTGGGCACGGCGGGCCGCGTGGACGCTCGCGACGGCTCGATCGCCTATGCGAACGAGATCATGCCCGGTTGGACGGGCCGTCCCGTCGCCGCTCGTCTGAAGGCCGAATTCGACATGCCTGTCGCCGTGCTGGGCGACGTGCAATCCCATGCCCTGGGCGAGGCCCGCTGGGGAGCCGCGCGCGGCGCTCAGACTTGCATCGTGATGGCGCCGGGAACGGGCCTTGGCGGCGGCATCATCGCGGGCGGCCGCATCCTGCGCGGCGCGCACGGGTTCGCGGGCGAAATCGGCGCGACGCCGAATACGCTGTGCGCCGGCGACGGCAATCTCGAATCCGTGGCGGCGGGAAGCGGCATCGAGGCCCGCTATGAAGCAGCCACGGGCCTGCATCTAAGCGGTGCCGAGATCTCAGCCCATGCCAACGAGGGAGAGCCCGCCGCGCGCGAGGCCGTCCAAAACGCCGGCCGCGCGCTCGGGATCGCGCTCGCGGGCTGGGCGAACATGCTCGACCCGGAAATGGCCGTGGTGTCGGGCTCGGTCGTCAAGGCCGGCCCTATCTGGCGCGACGCGCTGCTTGCCGCCTATGTGGAGCATGCTCCCGACGTGCTCGCCGAGCTTCCCGTACTGGATGCGTCGCTCGGCGATGTCGCGCCTTTGGTCGGCGCGGCCGAAAACCTGCTGGATTCTTTGGAAGGATAGAGATGGATCCCATCATCGAACAGTTGAAGGGCAAGCTCATCGTGAGCTGCCAGGCTTACATGGGCGAGCCCATGCGCCATCCCGAGACCATGGCCCAGATCGCCCGCGCGGCCGAGTTGGGCGGTGCCGCGGCCATCCGTTGCCAGGGTCTCTCTGACATCGCCGCCATCAAAGGCCGCGTCGAGGTCCCCGTCATCGGCCTGTGGAAAGAGGGTCACGAAGGCGTTTACATCACGCCGTCCGCCCGCCATGCGCGCGCCTGCGTCTCCGCTGGCTCCGATATCGTCGCGATCGACGCGACGGGACGCCTGCGTCCCGACGGCACCACGTTCGAAGACACTGTCGAGGCCGTGCGCGGCGAGACTCTGATCATGGCCGACTGCGCCTGCATGGACGACGTGCGCCGTGCGGTCGCCGTAGGCGTCGACATCGTCTCCACCACGATGGCGGGCTATGCTCCCGGCCGTGAGAAGACCGAGGGTCCCGACTTCGACTTCGTGCGCGAGGCCGTCGAGGTCGCGGGCGATACCCCCGTGTTCTGCGAGGGCCGCGTCCATACGCCCGCGCAGGCGCGCGAGGCGCTTGAGGCGGGCGCGTTCGCCGTGGTCGTCGGCACCGCCATCACGCATCCTACGAGCATCACGGGTTGGTTCCGCAACGCCATGGCGTAGCTGATCGCACGAAGAGGCTTTTCATATCCGACGCCGGACGCGTCGCCGCGAAACGACTCTGCGGCGACGCGTCTTCCATTTGCAGGGAAGGATGCCATCGCTCGGCCCTATGTCGTGGACGTCCGCCGTTCTTCGCGGGACGGCGCCTTGTTGCGGCGACGAGCGGGTATACTGTTACGTTATGGATACTTTCGAAATCATCACCAAAGAAGACGTCGCCCGTGCCGTGTACGGGGCTATTCCGCGGATAGCCTGCGAGCTGCCGGGCGATGTGCTTGCGGCGCTCGAAGAGGCCCGTAAGGCCGAGGGCCCGACGCGCGGCGCCTTCGTGCTCGACCAGTTGATCGAAAACGCGCGTATCGCCGCCGCAGACCGCGTGCCGCTGTGTCAGGACACGGGTACGGTGTGGGTCTGTCTCGAAGCCGGTCCCGACGTGCTCGTGCCAGGCGATGTGTTCGCATTCGTGAACGATGCCGTGGCGCGCGCCTACGATGAAGCACGTCTGCGCAAAAGCGTCGTGCGCGACGCGCTGTTCGACCGCGCCAACACCGGCGACAATACGCCCACGTTCACCGACGTGCATTTCGTCGAGCGTCCCGGCGCCCGCGTGCACGTGATGCTCAAGGGCGGCGGCTCCGACAATGCTTCGCGCGTGGTCATGCTCGCTCCCGGCGCAGGTCGCGAGGGCGTTGTGAACGAAATCATGGATTGCGTGCGCGCGAAGGCCGCCAACGCCTGTCCGCCGCTCGTGGTGGGAATCGGCGTGGGCTCGACGTTCGACAAGGTCGCGCATCTTGCGAAGTCGGCGCTGCTGCGTCCCATCGGCCAGCGTTCGTCCGATCCGCGTGCGGCGGCTTTCGAGCAGGAGATGCTCGATGCGATCAACGCCACGGGCATGGGCCCCGGCGCCCTCGGCGGGTGCACGCTCGCGCTCGACGTGCATGTCGAAACGGCGCCGTGCCACATCGCCGCGCTGCCGATCGCGATCAATATGGGCTGTTCGGCCATGCGTCGCGCGACGGTCGAGCTTGCGGCCGCATCGAAGGGAGGGGAAGGCCGATGAGCGTGGAACAGAAGAAAATCTCTCTTCCGCTCGACCGCGCAGCGCTGCGCGAACTGCATGCGGGCGATGCCTGCCTGCTTTCCGGCGAGATGTTCATGTTGCGTGATGCGGGCCACGTACGCCTGCTCGCCGAGCTCGAGGAGCAGGGGACCCTTCCGTACGGACTCGACGGCGCGACCATTTTCTATGCGGGTCCGTCTCCTGCGGCGGCGGGGCGTCCGTTCGGAGCGGTCGGCCCGACCACCGCATCGCGCATGGACTTCGCGGCGCCGACGCTTTATCGTGCGGGCGTCGCGGCGACGCTCGGCAAGGGCGTGCGCGCCGCCGAAGTGGTTGAAGCCTGCAAAGAGGCCGGCTCGCTCTACTTTGTGGCGACGGGCGGTGCGGCCGCGCTTCTGGCCCGATGCGTCGTGTCGGGCGAAACGCTCGCATATGACGACCTGGGAACTGAAGCTTTACGGCGTATAGAAGTTTCTGACCTGCCTGTTTTCGTTGGAATCGATACCCAGGGGGAATGCATCTATGACTAGTGCGGATTGCTTCGCCGCGTCTGCCGGCACGTCCTCGCGCGGCGTTTTCGTCACCTTCGAAGGGGGCGAAGGCGCGGGCAAATCGACCCATGTGGCCGTCTTCGCCGATGCTCTGCGCGCTGCCGGCCGCGAAACGCTGTGCCTGCGCGAGCCCGGCGGCACCGCCATCGGCGAGCAGCTCCGCTCGGTGGTGCTCGACCCCGCCAACGGCGAGATGGCCGCCATGTGCGAGCTGTTCGTCTACGAGGCCGCCCGCGCCCAGCTGGTGAGCGAGAAGATCGCGCCCGCCCTCGAGCGCGGCGCCGTCGTGCTGTGCGACCGCTTCTGCGATTCCACGGTGGCCTACCAGGCGTACGGCCGCGGTCTCGACGAGGATGCGGTGCGGCGCGCCAACGATGCCGCGTGCCAGGGCGTTCGCCCCGATGCGACCGTCGTGCTCGAGGCGCCTTCGGCCGCTTCGGGACTCCGCCGCGCCGAGACGGTGGCCGAGCCCGATCGCCTCGAGCGCGCGGGCGAGGCGTTCCACGAGCGCGTGAACGAGGCGTTTCGCGCGATCGCGGCGGCCGAGCCCGAGCGTGTGCGCGTGGTGGCGTCGCAAGACTCCATCGAAGAGACGGCGCGCGCCGTGTTCGAGTGCCTCAAGGACCTCCTTCCCGAGCTTTCGCTCGAAGAGGTCGTGCACGCGGCCCGCGAAGCCGCGGCGCGTCGTGCTTCGGAATCGAGGCTCTGATGGCCGATGCATTCGAGGGAATCTTCGGCCAGCCGCGCGTGCGCGAGTTCCTGCGCGCCTGCGTGTCTTCGGGCAAGGTGAGCCACGCCTATCTGTTCTGCGGCCCTTCCGGGTCGAACAAGACGAAGGCGGCGTTTTCGTTCGCCCAGGCCATCCTGTGTTCGGGCGATCCGTGCGCCGATTGCGAGGGCTGCGCGTCGGCGTCGTGCGGCCAGATCGCGCGCAAGGCGCATCCCGACGTGCATTATCTTGCTCCCGAAGGCGCGCAGGGCTACGTGGTCGAGCAGATCCGCGACCTGGTGGCCGATACGTCGCTCGCTCCGATCAAGGCGCGCAAGAAGGTCTACATCGTCGATCGCGTCGACCTTCTGGGCACGGCGGCAGCCAATGCGTTCCTCAAGACGCTCGAGGAGCCTCCGGCCGACGTGGTGCTGATCCTGCTCGGCCGTACGCGCGAAAGCGTTTTGCCGACGATCGTGTCGCGCTGCCAGGTGGTTCCGTTCCGTCACATTCCCGCAAGCGAGGCGGCGGGCATCCTCGTCCAGAACACGGGCTGCACGCTGCCCGAGGCGTCGATAGCCATCGAGGCCTGCGGCGGGTCGATCACCAAGGCCGCTGAATTCCTGCGTTCGAAAGAGCGCGCCCAGTTCCGTCGCAAGACGGTCTCGGCGCTCGCCTCGCTGGCGCGGGCCGACGATATCGACGTGCTCGAGTACGCCGCCGACATCGTGCTCGCCTCCAAGGCGTCGCTCGACGAGGTGCGTCGCGAACAGGAACGCATGATGGAGGAGCGTGCCGAATTCCTGCAGAAGTCCGCGCTCAAGACGCTCGAGACGCGCAACAAGCGCGTCCTTTCGCAGGCGAGCTTCGAGTTGCTGCATCAGGTGGCAAGCATCACGCGCTCGTGGTTGCGGGATGCGGGAGTGATCTGCTCGGGCGCCGAGGATCTGACGGTCAACGTGGATTGCATAGATGCGTTGCGCGACTGCGCCGCCCGCACCGACTTGGCACGGGTTTGCGAAGCTTTGGAACGCGTTTCGGCCGCTGAATCGGCCATCTCGTATAATGTATCGCCGCAAGTGAGTATCGAAGCCATGCTTTTCGAGATAAGAGAGGTACTGTATGCCTAACGTCGCCGCCGTCAGGCTGACCTATAACCCCAAGGTGCTGTGGTTCGATCCCAACGGGGTCGAATTCGCCGCGGGCGATGCGCTCATCGTGCGCACCGAGCGCGGTCTGGAATACGGCATCGCCGATGAAGACCTCAAGAAGGTCGAGCAGAAGGCCCTCAACGCGCTGAAGTGCGCGCTCAAGCCGGTCGTGCGCAAAGCGACGCCCGAAGACGAGCAGACCTGGAAAGAGATGCAGGACAAGGCCGTCGAGGCGCTGCCGGTGTTCAAGCAGATGGTGGCCGAGCACAAGCTCGACATGCATCCCGTGACCGTCGAGTTCCTCTTCGACGGCGACAAGGCCGTCTTCTACTTCGAGGCCGAAGACCGCGTCGACTTCCGCGAGCTGGTGCGCTCGCTGGCGGCCCGTTTCCATGTGCGTATCGATATGCGTCAGATCGGCGTGCGCGACGAGGCCCGCATCGTGGGCGGCCTCGGCCACTGCGGTCAGGAACTGTGCTGCAAGCGTCTGGGCGGAGAGTTCAACCCAGTGTCCATTCGCATGGCGAAAGACCAGGATCTCTCGCTCAATCCTCAGAAAATATCGGGCGTGTGCGGCCGTCTGATGTGCTGCCTGCGCTACGAGGCCGATACGTATAAAGAGTTCAAGTCCCGTTGTCCGAAGATGAATTCCATGGTGTCCACGCCCGAAGGCGCCGCCAAGGTCATCGATGTCAACGTGCCGCGCGAGACGGTCACGATCATGGCGGGCGACAAGCGCGTCAAGATTCCCGTGTCCGAGATGGAGACCGATAAGAAGACCGGCAAGCCCGGAATAGTCCCCGCCGACGTCTACGACGAGTGCGTGAACAAGGGAAACGCCCCCACGATTCCTTCCGAGGTGCTGGTCACCCCTATGTTCACCGGAACCGACAAGCTGGCCGACAGCACGGCTCGCAACGCCTCGGCGCGTAATCGCGACGAAGAGAAGAAGCGCTCTTCGCGCCGTCGTCGCCGTTCCGGCCGCTCGGGCTCGCAGGCGTCGTCCTCTTCGCAGGAATCGTCGTCCAAGCAGCAGCGCCAGCAGGGCGACAAGCGCGGCAAACAGTCCCAGCAGGGTGGAAAGTCCCAGCGTCAGCAAGGCGCGCCGAAGCAGGGCGACAAGCAGCAGGGCCAGGGCAGGCCGCAGTCCGACAAGCCCAGGACCCGCAGGCCGGGCCAGCGCTCGTCGGGTCTTTCCGACGCGCGCGCCCAGGACAAGCAGCGCTCGTCGCAGCAGCCGCGTCAAAATCAGTCCCAGTCCCAGGCGTCCTCCGAGCATCGCAAGTCGCGCCGCCGCAGCCATAAGGCGCAGGGCGCCGATCCGCGGCAGGACCGCTAGAGCCCGCCGCCGCATGTCGTCGCATGCGGCGGTTTTGCATAAGGGCGCCCGCGCGCCCGCTGTCGAGAAGAAAGGAATTCGTCCATGACCGAAACGCCGCTTCGTCACGAAGGCCGCACCACGCTGGCCTACGCGCTTCTGACCGACCTCTATCAGCTCACCATGGCCCAAGGCTATTGGGAGAACGGCAAGGCCGACGAGCAGGCGTGCTTCCACATGTTCTTCCGAGACAATCCTTTCAAGGGCGGATTCGCGATCGCATGCGGCGCGGCCCAGCTCGCCGAGATGATCGACGGCTTCGCCTTCTCCGACGACGGCATCGCATACCTCGCATCGCTCGGCGCGCCGGGCGGCGGCGCGCTGTTCGACCGCGATTTCCTCGACTACCTGCGCACGATGCGTCTGGTCGTCCAGGTCGATGCCGTGCGCGAGGGCACCGTGGTCTTTCCGATGGAGCCCATCGTGAGGGTGACGGGCCCGATCCTGCAGTGCCAGCTGTTGGAAACCGCCCTTCTGTGCTGCATGAACTTCCAGACGCTGATCGCCACCAAGGCGGCGCGCGTCTGCCTGGCCGCCGAAGCCCCCGTGGCCGAATTCGGTCTGCGCCGCGCCCAGGGAGCGGGCGGTTCGCTGTGGGCGAGCCGCGCCGCGGTGGTGGGCGGCTGCGCGTCGACGTCGAACGTGCTTGCCGGCAAGATGTTCGACATTCCCGTGTCGGGCACCCATGCCCACTCGTGGGTCATGGCATTCGACGACGAGCTCGAGGCGTTTCGCGCCTATGCGAAGAGCTTTCCGACCAACTGCGTGCTTCTCGTGGATACCTACGATGTCAAGCGCGGCATTGACAACGCCATCACGGTCGGCCTCGAGATGCGCGAGAGGGGAGAGCGCCTTTCGGGCATCCGCATCGATTCGGGCGACCTGGCGTGGCTTGCGCGCTACGCCCGCGAGCGGCTCGACGATGCCGGCTTGACCGACTGCGGCATCGTGCTGTCGAACGATCTGGACGAATACACCATCAAATCCATTCGCGACCAGGGCGCCCAGGTCGTGTCGTGGGGCGTGGGCACCAAGCTCGCCACGGCCTACGACCAGCCTTCTCTGGGCGGCGTGTACAAGCTTTCGGCGACGCGTGCCTCTTCCGACGATGCGTGGTCGGCGCGTCTCAAGGTGTCCGAGCAGTCTTCCAAGCTCACCCTTCCGGGCGTTTTGGACGTGCGCCGCTATCGTTTCGCGGACGGACGCCTGGCGGGCGATATGGTGTTCGACGTCAATGAGGCAATCGACGAGAACGGCACGATCATCGACCCGTCCGACCTGCTGCGTTGTAAGGAACTCGGCGGGCTCGAATACGTGACGCTGCTCGCCCCGCTCGCGCGCGGGGGCGAATCGGTGCTGCCCGATGAGGAGCGCTCCGCCACGGCGGCTCGCGAGCGCACGATCGAGGGCCTTCGCCATCTCGACGAATCGCAGAAGCGTTTCCTCAACCCCCATTCCTATCCGGTGGGCCTGGAAGCGGGGTTATGGCATCGCCGCGCCGACATGGCGGCGTCTTTGCGCGCCGCTCGCACGCCGCTGCGCTAAGGCTGCGAACAACGGTTTCGGGGCGCCGTCCGCACGCCTCGGCCGTCTGCCGACCGAACGTTCTCGCGGACACGAAAGGCCGCGTCGCCTGCGGGCGACGCATCGATGAGGCAGGTGCGCCATGATCAAACTTCTTACCGATTCGGTGGCTTCCATCCCGGCCGCGGATGCCGAAGCCATGGGAATCGACGTCATTTCCCTCTACGTCTACGAAGGCGATGTCGAGCACGTCGACGCCGAGATGGACCTCGACGCGTTCTACGGCAGGCTCGAGCAGATGGCAGACGATGTCCCCACGTCCTCGCAGCCTTCTCAGCAGGCGTTCGAGGATTACTTCGAGAAAGCGGCCGCTCGAGGCGACGAAGTGCTCGGCGTGTTCATCTCGTCGAAGATGTCCGGCACGTTCGAAGGCGCGTTGCGCGCGGCGCGTGCGGTCCATGCCCGCAATATCGACCTCAACGCGGCTCTCGTCGACACGTATTCGACCGGCTGGGACCAGGCGTACTGCGTCCTCGCCGCGCAGCGGGCCATTGCCCAGGGCAGGACGCTCGAGGAATGCGCCCGCGCCGCCGCGGATGCGGTCGAGTGCACGCGCTTCCTGTTCTCGCCGACGAATCTGACGTTTTTGCAGAGGGGCGGTCGCATCGGTGCGGCGAAGGCTTTGCTCGGCAATCTGGTGCGCCTCGTGCCCGTGCTTACCGTGCGCGACGGCATGCCGCTCGATATCGCCAAGGCGCGCACGCAGAAGAAGGCGATCGCCCAGGCGTTCGAGGTCTTCAAGAAGGATGTCGAGGAGAAGGGTCTCGAGGGTGCCGTGGTACACTATATCGGTTCGCCCGACGACGCCCTAGAATGGGCCCGCACCGTCGTGGAGCCGTTTTTGGGCCATGCGGTGCGCGTGCTGCCGGTGAGCCCCGTCGTGGGTCTGCACGTCGGTCCCGCCATGGGCATCGCCTACACGTGCGCCCGCCCGCTCGAGGGCAAGCTCACCGAGAAGGCCGACCTGGTCGCGTTCGTGCGCTAGGCGCCTTGTCTGGACGATTCCGCTGAACTATCACCTATGAAGGGCTTCGGCCCGAGAGGAGCCATATGACCGCTCGATGCAATCTGATCGTCGATTCCTGCTGCGATTTGCCCTTTGACGTGGTCGATCGCGACGGTGTCTACCTGATCGAGTTCCCGTTTCTGTTCGGAGAGGAAGAACGCCTCGACGATTTGGGTCGCAGCATGTCCGCTCACGAGTTCTTCGAGCGCATGCGCGCGGGCGAGCAGCCTACCACCGCTCAGGTCTCCATTCCCGCGTTCATGAAGGCGTTCGAGGCTGCCGCGCAAAGCGGCGTTCCTACGGTGTATTTGAGCTTCTCTTCGGGGCTTTCGGGCAGCTACGACGTTTCGACGATCGTGCACGACCAGGTCAAGGAGCGTTATCCCGACATGGAGCTGCATATCGTTGATACCAGGCTCGCGTCGGTTTCCGAGGCGCTTTTGGTCTATGAGGCCATCCGCCAGCGCGAACTGGGGCTGACGGCCGCCGAGCTGGCGGCCTGGGCCGAAGAGGCCCGCTATTTCGTGAACGCGCTGTTCATGGTCGACGACCTCGAAAGCCTGCGTCGCGGCGGCCGTATTCCCGACTCGGTGGCCTATGCCGGCGCCAAGCTCGATGTGAAGCCCCTGCTCACCATCGGAACCGACGGCAAGCTGTCGCTGAAAGGCGTCGCGCGCGGCCGCAAGAAGGCGATCAAACAGCTGGTCGAATACTATTTCGAGCGCCGCGATGAAAACGACTTCTCCCAGTGCGTGGTCACAGGCCACGCCGACTGCCCGAAGGATATGGAGCGCCTGCACGACGCGGTGACGAAACAGGACGAAAGCGTGCTGTTCATGGACAGCGCCATCGGCCCGGTGATCGGCAGCCATGTCGGACCCGACATGCTCGCCATCGTGTTCTGGGGTAAAGACCGCCGCGAGGATTTGTCGGTCGCCGACCGCATCGCCCGCAAGGTCAAGGGGGCGTAGGGCCGCTTTCGGAGGCGGGCCGTCTCTTTCTTCGTGCCGTGTCGTTATGCGTTGGGAGGATGCATGTTCGAAGCATATCTGGAGCATTGCGAGCTGTGCCCGCGCAAATGCGGCGCGAATCGAGCCGCGGGGCGGCGCGGTGTATGCGGCGCGGCCGACGAGTTGCGCGTCGCACGGGCGGCGCTGCATTTCTGGGAAGAGCCGCCCATTTCGGGAGACGAAGGCAGCGGCACCGTGTTCTTTTCGAACTGCCCGCTGCATTGCGTGTATTGCCAGAACGCTTCGATCGCCAACGGCAGATCGGGCGCCGATATTTCGACGGACCGCCTGGCGAAGATATTCCTCGAGCTGCAAGACCGCGGCGCGCTCAACGTGAACCTGGTTACGGCGACGCATTACGCGCCCCAGGTCGTCGAGGCGCTCGTCCGTGCGCGCGAGGCGGGCCTGCGGCTTCCCGTGGTTTGGAATACGTCGGGCTATGAAACTCCCGAGATGATCGAATTCGTTGCGCCTTACGTCGACGTGTTCCTGACCGACATGCGCTATGCGCGCCCCGCCACGGCGAAGGCGTATTCCCACGCGCCCGATTACCCTGCGACGGCCCGCGCCGCGCTTGCGGCCATGGCACGCACCGACGCCGATATCATCGTGCGCATTCTTGCGCTTCCGGGCCATCTCGACGAGGCGAAGGAAAACGTGCGCTTCATCTTCGAGACGTACGGCGACCGCGTGACGCTGAGCATGATGAGCCAGTACACGCCGCCTGCGTCGTGTCCCGGCCATCCCGAATTGGCGCGCAGGATATCGGCCGAGGAATACGGGGAGCTTCTCGACTTCGCCGACTCCATCGGATGCGACGAGTATTTCTGGCAGGACGGCGATGCCGCCGAAGAGAGCTTCATCCCCGATTTCGACAGTCTCGAAGGCGTCGTGGGCGAGGAGCGTTCTTCGCGCTAGGCCGCGGCTCCTTATTTGTATATAACGGGCCCGCTGCCGGTTTCGGCGCGGCAGGATAAGAAAACGCCCCCGAACGGCGCCGCGGTTCGATTCCGCAAGTCGTTCGGGGGCGTTCGTCGTGTGCGGGATGCCGCTACTCTGCGTACGAGATCCTGACGCCTTTCGTATCGCATTCGAGCACGTGGACGTCGAATGCGGGGTAGAGGGCGGCAAGGCGGGCGCGCAGGCTTTCTGCTACCAGCCCGTCGGCCGTCACGGCCATCATGGTCGAACCCGATCCGGAAATCCACATGGTGCAGGCGCCGCCTTCGAGGCAGATGCGCCTGACCTCGTCGTAGTCGGGGATGAGCGTGCGGCGGTAGGGCTCCTGGAGCTTGTCTTCGCACGCCGCCGCGATAAGGTCGACATCGCCGGTCTCGAGTCCGCGGGTCAGTCCCGAGATGCGGCCCATCTGCCAGACCGCGGTGGAAAGAGGCACTTCCGTCGGCACGATCTTGCGCGCGCTTTCCGTCTTCACCTCGTAGGGAGGGATGACGGTGATGAACTTGAGATGATGGTTCACGTCGTAGCGGATGCAACGCGGCAGCTCGCCTTCGGGTGTGAATGAGCAGACGAGCGAGCCCATGATGGCGGGCGCCACGTTGTCGGGGTGGCCTTCCATCTGGGTGGCGATGCTGACCGCTTCGGCACGTCCCACGATGCGGCCCGTCAGCGCGGCGGCTCCCATGATGCCCGCCACGGTGCAGGTGGAAGACGAGCCGAGTCCGCGCGAAACGGGGATGTCCGTGTCGATGTGGATCGAGATGGGGAAGGGCGTTTCGCCCCAATGCTCGAGCGCCATGACGAACGAACGGTACACCAGGTTGTTCTCGTCGCGATATTTCTCCGGGCATCCGGTGATCGTCAGTTCGTCGGCGCGGTCGAAGGTGAAATGGGAATACAGGCTGACCGCCATACCGAGGCAGTCGTAGCCGATGCCGAGATTCGCCGAGGTGGCGGGGACGGAAATCTTCACGCTCACAGCAGCTCACCGCACTTTCCTTCAACGTAGGCGGGCATGTCGGCGGCGTCCATGGCGTCGTCGAAGCGGACGGTCGCGTTTTCGAGGGACGCGAGGGCGGCTGGAGCCTTCACGCCGCTTTTCTCCTCGAGCGCGCGCATGCAGTCGAAATCGGTGCCGTCGGCGGGAAGGCCGAGCGCAGAGCAGACGTCGCGGCAGAACTTGTACGGGCTCGCGGTGGAAAGGACCACGCGCGCCACGCCGTCGGCTTTCGGGACGCGTTGCGAAACGCGCCATGCCACGGCGGTGTGCGGATCGAGGACGTAGCCCGTTTCCTCGAAGCATTCCTTCATGGCGGCACGCGCCTCGTCGTCGTCGGCGAAGCCGCAGGCGAAGGTCTCCTGGATGCGCTCGAGCATGGCTGCGGGCACTTCGTAGCGGCCCGTTGTCGCCAGGTCGCCCATCAGGCGCGCCACCAGATCGGCGTCGCCGTCGCTCATGTAGTAAAGGAGACGCTCGAGATTCGACGAGATCAGGATATCCATGCTCGGCGAGATGGTCTTATGGAACGGGCGGTTGCGGTCGTAGACGCCGGCGGTCAGGAAGTCGGTCAGGATGTTGTTCGCGTTGCTCGCCACGATCAGCTTGCGCACGGGAAGGCCCATGCGCAGGGCGAAGTAGCCGGCCAGCACGTCGCCGAAGTTGCCGGTGGGAACGCAGAAGTCGACCTTGTCGCCGCGCTCGATCGCGCCCTGGCGCACCAGCTGCGCGTAGGCGTCGAAGTAGTAGACCACCTGGGGCGCGAGGCGGCCGATGTTGATGGAGTTCGCGCTCGAGAGCACGACGCCCTGCTCATGCAGACGCTCGCGCAGCGTCTCGTCGGAGAAGATGCGCTTTACGGCGCTTTGCGTGTCGTCGAAATTGCCGTGCACGGCGCCGACGGCCACGTTGTCGCCGTGCTGCGTGACCATCTGGAGGCGCTGGATCTCGGACGTTCCGCCGTGGGGATAGAACACGGTGATGCCGAGGCCCGGCGTGTCGGCGAAGCCGGCGAGAGCCGCCTTGCCCGTATCGCCGCTCGTGGCGGCAAGGATCATGATGCGCTCGCTGGTCGATGCGGCGGCGCGGCTCATGAGCTGCGGAAGCATCTGCAGCGCGACGTCTTTGAACGCACTCGTGGGGCCGTGGAAGAGCTCCAGGATGTGATCGTCGCCTACGTTCACGACGGGGACGGTCTCGGGAGCGGCGAAGGTGTCGCCGTAAGCGGCTTCGACGCATGCGGCGATTTCCTCGTCGGTGTAGTCGTCGAGCAGGGTTTTCAGGATGAGCGCTGCGTTTTCGGAATACGTCTGCGCGACGATGCGGTCGAGGTCGACGCGCTCGGCTCCGAGGCCGTCGGTGACGTAAAGACCGCCGTCTGGCGCTAGTCCGTCGAGCACTGCCCGTTTGGCCGAGCACTCCTTCACGCTAGAGCGTGTGCTGTGGTACATTGATGCCATTCGACTACTCCTTGGCGTTTCGCGGATGGGGATGAGGCCTTGTCGGCCGTGGTTTCGGCTAATACTAGCAAGAAAACGCGCGCCCGGCGCGGCCTGTCGGGGAAATGCCCGACCCGTTCCCGCTGCGGTTAACACGAATGTAACGAGCGGCCCGGCTTCGGTCGGGCGGCCGCGTCGTCCGTGCGTCGAAGAGGCCGGCAACCGAATCGAAGGTGGGCAGTATATGATCAAGATAACGAAGTTCGGCGGCTCGAGCGTCAGCTCCGCCGAGCAGTTCAAGAAGGTGAAGAAGATCGTCGAGGCCGATCCGGCCCGTCGGTTCGTCGTGGTTTCCGCCGCGGGCAAGCGCGATAAGACCGACAGCAAGATCACCGATCTTCTGTATCTGGTCAATGCGCACCTGCAGTACCACGTGTCCTGCGACGACCTGCTCGGGACCATCGGCCAGCGCTTCTGCGAGATCGCCAAAGAGCTCGACCTGGATTACCCCATCGGCCACGAATTCGGCGTCTTCCGCGAGCGTGCGAAGCGCGGCGATTTCACGCCCGAATTCATCGTTAGCCGCGGCGAGTATTTCACCGCGCGCATGATGGCCGAATACCTGGGCTTTCCTTTCGTCGATGCGGCCGACGTGATCGCGTTCAACCAGGACGGCACGCTCGACATGGAGCGCACCGGCGAACAGTTGCGCGCCGCCATCGGCGAAGAGAAGCATTTTGTGCTGCCCGGCTTCTACGGCGCGACCGCCGACGGCCAGGTGCGCCTGCTCGACCGCGGCGGCGGAGACATCACGGGCGCCATTCTCGCCCAGTCCCTCGGCGCCGACCTGTACGAGAACTGGACCGACGTCTCGGGCTTCTTGACGGCCGATCCGCGCATCGTCGACAGCCCCAAATCCATTTCGCGCATCACCTACGCCGAGTTGCGCGAGCTTTCCTACATGGGTGCGAGCGTCCTGCACGAAGAGGCGATTTTCCCCGTCAAGGAGGCGGGCATCCCTCTGGTCATCAAGAATACCAACCGTCCTGACGATCCTGGCACCGTGATCAGCGAAGAGACCGAGCCCGGCCTGGCCGAGCCCATCATCACGGGCATCGCCGGCAAGCGCGATTTCGTCGCAGTCCATATCCGCACCAACCATATGTCCAACCAGATCGGCTATCTGCGCAAGGCGCTCGCGATCTTCGAGCGCTACCGCGTGAGCATCGAGCACATCCCGTCGGGCATCGACTCGTTCGCCGTGGTGGTCCAGGGCGCGGACGTGAAAGACTGCCTGTACTCGATCGTCGGCGACATCCAGCGCGAGCTCTGTCCCGACGAAATCAAGGTCGTCGAGCACCTCGCCCTCATATCCACGGTCGGCCGCAACATGTCGAGCCGCCCCGGCATCTCCGGCCGCCTGTTCGGCGAGTTGGGCAACGCCGGCGTCAACATCCGCATGATCGCCCAGGGTTCCGAGGAGTTCGACATCATCGTCGGCGTCGAGGACGCCGATTTCGAGCGCGCCATCCGCGTGATCTACGACGCGTTCGTCGATTCCGAAGACAATGTGATCACCGTCGAAGAACTCGAAGAGAAAGGCTCCTTCCATGAGGTCGTATAACGTCGCCGTTCTGGGCGCCACGGGCGCCGTGGGCCAGCAGATGCTGAAATGCCTGGCCGAGCAGGATTTCCCCGTCGGCAATCTGAAGCTTCTGGCGTCTTCTCGCAGCGCCGGCAAGATCATGCAGTTCAAGGGTGAAGACGTCGTGATCGAAGAGGCGCGCGACGAGGCCTTCGACGGCATGGACATCGTCCTCGGCGCCGCCGAGAACAATATCGCGGAGCGTTTCGTGCCGGTGGCGCGCGAAAAGGGCGCCGTGACGGTGGATAATTCGAGCGCGTATCGTCTCGATCCCGATGTGCCTCTGGTCATTCCCGAGGTCAATCCCGAAGATGTCGCGAAGCACAACGGCATCATCGCGAATCCGAACTGCGCCACGATCATCGGCCTGGTGGCGGTGAACCCGCTGCATAAACTGGGCGGCATTAAGCGCATGGTCGTTTCCACCTATCAGGCGGCTTCGGGCGCGGGCGTCGGCGGACTGCGCGAGCTCGAATCGCAGATGGC
The DNA here is from genome assembly GCA_029266945.1 of Slackia sp. GTDB lineage: Bacteria > Actinomycetota > Coriobacteriia > Coriobacteriales > Eggerthellaceae > Slackia. The sequence goes on from JARIED010000015.1 coordinate 37,106, forward strand.
GCGCATCGCCGCGGGCGAGCAGGTCGAAGACCCCAAGGCGTTCGCCTATCAGCTCGCATGCAACCTCATTCCTCAGATCGGCGGCTTCGACGAGGTCGGCTACACGTCCGAGGAAATGAAGATGCAAAACGAAGGCCGCAAGATCCTGCATGCGGCGGACCTGCGCGTCAACTGCACCTGCGTGCGCGTGCCGGTGATGCGTTCTCATTCCGAGAGCATCACGCTCGAGTTCGAGCGCGAGGTCGGCGTCGAAGAGGCCCGTGCGGCGCTCGCGGCGGCTCCGGGCGTCAAGCTCGTCGACGACCCGTCGGCGCTTGCGTATCCCATGCCGCTCGACACCACCGACCAGGATGACATTTTCGTCGGCCGCGTGCGCGAGGACATTTCCGCCGAACCTGGTCGACACGGCCTTACGCTGTGGTGCTGCGGCGACCAAATCCGCAAGGGCGCTGCGACCAACGCGGTCCAGATCGCCAAGATGCTTGCCGAATAGGCGGATTCTTTCGTTTTCCGCATCGAAAAGGCCGCGTCGTCCTCTGGGCGGCGCGGCCTTCGTTCGTCCGGGCGTTTTCGAAGAATCCGAATCACGCGCGAAACGGCGGGGCGTCGCTTTCGTGTTGTGGTAGAATATCTTAGCTTTCATATGCCAGTGTGGCGCAACGGTAGCGCAACTGATTTGTAATCAGTGGGTTGCGGGTTCGATTCCTGTCACTGGCTCCAGAAACTCGTCGGGCCGGATATCATCCGGCCCGTTTCGTCACGGCCGTCGCCTGCGTTCTCGATGGATGCAGGCGACGGCCGTCGTTTTTTCTCGATTCTCAGCTGCTAGCGGCGTTTCTTGGTCTTCGCTTTATCGGTGAGCCGCCAACGGTAGTTGGGGTTCTTCTTGAGAAACGACCTTCGGCAGAGCCAGGTGATGCCTAGCAGGACGAGGGTCGTGACCATGCAGGTGATGAAGAAATCGGTCACGAAGGCGTTTCCTTCGAGCCAGGCATACAGCGTGGCGAGGAGGAAGAATGCGGAAAGGCCGGCGTTGAGCACCGTGAATACCTCGATCAGCACCTCTTTGGCGCGTGCCGGGGTGGAACGCCACGACACGAAAATATAGATGGCGATGGCGATGATCGCGAGAACCGCGAGAAGCGGGATGATGCGCGAAAGGCGCGCGGCGAGCATTGCTGGCATGGAAACTCCTGTCATGCGAATGGCGCGATATCGAATCGGCGCCGCGTACGAATCAATCATAGCGCAAGAGCATCGAGGGCCGCATGGTGCAAGGTTTCGGCATCGTGCCGGTTTTCGGTCTGCGTCCGACGTGTTCGAGCATGGGTTCGAAATTCGTCTTGCATCGAACATTCATTCGTATTATATTCAAAGCGAATAAATGTTCGATTCTTGTAAGGCGGCATGCATGGATACGATCGAAAAGCTCGGCATTCTGGCCGATGCTGCGAAATACGATGTGGCCTGCACGTCGAGCGGAGTCGATCGCGGCGCGGCGGCAGGCAGGCTCGGCAACGCGGTGTCGGCCGGCATCTGTCACAGCTTTTCGGCCGACGGGCGCTGCATCGCGCTGCTCAAGGTGCTTTTCACCAATGCTTGCGCCTACGACTGCGCCTATTGCGTGAACCGTCGCGAAAACGACGTGCCGCGCGTCGCTTTCAAGCCGCGCGAGCTGGCCGACCTGACCATTGAATTCTATCGACGCAACTATATCGAAGGACTGTTCCTTTCAAGCGGCGTGCTCGGATGCGCCGACCGCACCATGGAGCTGATCATCGAAACCCTGCGCATTTTGCGCGAAGAATACGGGTTTCGCGGCTATATCCACGCGAAGGCCATCCCCGGGGCTTCGCCGGAGCTTATTGCGCGCCTGGGGCTTCTCGCCGACAGGATGAGCGTCAACGTGGAGCTGCCTTCGAAAGAAAGCCTCGCGTTGCTCTGTCCCGAGGAGTCGAAGGATTCGGTCATCGATCCCATGCGCCGGATCAGGGAGGGCATCGCCGAGGATAGGGAAGTGCGCGCGGCGTTGCGCAGGAAAACGTGCTATTTCTCGGATCGGCGCCCGCGCAAGCCTGCTCGCTCGTTCGTGCCGGCCGGGCAAAGCACCCAGATGATCGTCGGCGCCACCCCCGAAGACGACCGGCGCATCCTGACGCTTTCGTCGTCGCTGAATCGCTCCGTCGGCCTCAAGCGCGTTTTCTTCTCGGCCTATCTTCCCGTCAACGAAGACGGCCGCCTTCCTCGCTCCCGCGTCGCAGAGCTTAATCGGGAGCACCGGCTGTATCAGGCGGATTGGCTCATGCGCTTCTACGGGTTCGATGTCGAGGAAATCATCGACGAGCGCACGCGGTTTCTCGACGCCGACCTCGACCCGAAGGCGTCATGGGCGCTTCGCCACCTCGACTTGTTTCCCGTCGAGGTGAACACCGCTCGCTACGAGATGCTCGTGCGCGTGCCCGGCATCGGCGTGCGCGGCGCGCGTTTCATCGTCGCCGCCCGTCGTGGGACTCGCTTGGGCGAAGTCGAGTTGCGCAAGCTCGGAATCGCATTCACGCGCGCCCGTTTCTTCATCACGTGCAAGGGGGTGTATCAAGGCAAGGGGGTCGAATACACTCCCGAGGCCCTGCGGGCCCGCCTGGTCGATTCCTCTCGGTCCAAAGGCGCGGGCGGCAGGCGTCGAAACGTCGCGGGCCAACTTTCGCTCTGGGACGAAGAGGAACAGCAGGGTGCGTGCCGAGAGTAGCTTTCTCCAGAGGCGAAGCGAAAGAAAGGAGAGTCGTCGTGTCTATGGCGTATCTCTACGACGGAATGCTCGAAGGAATGCTTTCGTGCGTTTTCGAGGCGTATGCGTCTCGGGAAGATCCGGTCGATATCGCAGAAGAATCCGTCTTCATGCCGAGGCTTGGGCAGCGCGAGAAGGTCATTGCCACTGACCGCGCCCGTGCGCGCAGAGTCGAAAACGGGCTCGTACGCACTTGTGGGCGCGAGGCATACGAGGCCGTCGGTATGGTTCATTGTTCGGACGATCCGGCGAAAGGGCGCGCGATCCTCGAGTTCGTGCGCTATGCGGTGAAGCGCGGTCCCGCCGCCGTGCGCGATATCGCGCACGAAAAGGTCTGCGCGTTCGCCAAGATGGAACGGTCGGTTCGCAACGAAAAACACCAGTGGCAGCAGTTCCTGCGCTTCGAGCAGGTCGAAGGCGGGATCTATGTCGCTCGGTGCAATCCCGAAGCGAACGTGGTCGCGCTTCTGATGGATTGGTTCGCAGCTCGCTTCAACACGCAGAGCTTCATTATCTACGACGAGGTCAGGCGCATAGCGGGAGTTTCGCGCGGCGGGTCGTGGGCCATGGTCGAGGCCGACGGGTTCGAAGCGCCTGCTGTCACGGGCGAAGAATGTATCGTGGCGCAGACCTGGAAGCGGTTCTACGATGCGGTCGCGATCGAAGCCCGCATGAACCACGGCCTTCGGAAAAGCCTCATGCCCGAACGCTTTTGGAAGAACATGACGGAAATGAAAGAAGCCCAGCCTCGCGACGCAATGCGCGAGGCTGGGCTTGGAAGAAGCGGTCGTTTGCGGGGCGGAGGCGCGCAGGTCGAAGAGCCGGGCGTTATTTCTGGCTCGCCTTGCTCATCTGCTCAACGTCTACCGAAATAGTGTGGCTGATCGGCTTCCATTTCGCCTTTTTGACCAAGGCGATCAAGGCGATCGGGATATAGGTCAGCATGAAGAACGGGAACGTGAACAGGTAGGCGATCTTCTTGCCGGGGGTCGAATGGATGTTGTCCCACTCGGTGAACGTGGTGAGCGCGCCCAGGATGAACATGAACAGGCAGTAGTTGAACAGGCAGAAGAACATGCAGGACAGGGCGCTGACGACCATCGATCCGGCGGAGATGTATCCCAGCAGGGCCAGGATGGCGATCGTGCCGTTGAAGCCGATGGTGATGATCGTGAGCAGCATCGCGGGCGCGATGGTCATGAGCATGTCGTAGCAGGCGAAGCGCGCCCCTTTCTTGTTCGTGAAGATGCCCTTGAGAAGGCCCCATGCATAGTGCGCGAACACTTGGTAGAAGCCCTTTGCCCAACGGAAGCGCTGATTCCAGGAGTCCTTGAACGTCACGGGCTGCTCGTCGTAGAGCATGGCGGTGGGGCAGTAGCTGATGCGCCCGCCTTCTGTGATCGTCTGTGCGGAGAATTCGATATCCTCGGTCAGCAGGTGCCATTTCCATCCGCCGTGGCGGGCCAGCACGTCGGCAGCGATATAGAATCCGGTGCCCGAAATGGCGCAGCTGGTGTTCAGGGTCAAGCGGGCCTGGCTGAGGTATTTCGCTTCGCGCAGGAACCAGACGGCGTATCCCGCCGAAATCCAGTTGCTGCCGTAGTTTTTGGAGTTGCGATAGCTCGTCGAGGCGATTGCGCCGCCGTCGAAGACTTTGTTCATCTCGCGGAAGTAGTTCACGTCGAGCACGTTGTCGGCGTCGAAGACGAAATACGCCTCGTAGCCGTTGTCGGCGTAAAGCTCCTGGATGCGTTTGTATCCGAAATCGAGGGCGTAGCCTTTGCCGATGAGCTCTTTATTGAAGCGCTCGAATACGTCGGTCGCGCCCGCCTCGCGGGCGACGCGGGCGGTGTCGTCGGTGCAGTTGTCGGCGATGACGAAGATGTCGATCAGTTCCTGGGGGTAGTTCTGCATGCGGATGCTGTGGATGAGGTCGCCGATGACGGCGCTCTCGTTGCGTGCGGAAATCATCACCGCATAGCGATGATTGCGCTTGGCCTCCTGCTTGGGGGGCTTTTTCGTCAGAACGGTGAAGATATAGAAGAACTGATATACATAGCAGATCGTGAACGCCAAGAAGACGCCGGTATTGAATATGTCGACGACCGTGAGCTGCGAGAGAAACTGGTCTAACACGAGGTCGCTGCCTTTCGCCCTACTTTGAACAAAACTTTCAAAATTATAGAGTCAATGCCATGTCGCATACTAGCAATTGATTGCAAGCAGACACAAAATGCATCATCGTGCCGCCTCCCCGCGCTTGCCTCGCCCGTATTGAAGCGTGAGCAGGCGCGCGACGGAAGCATTCGTTGGGGAATCGTTGACGCTATTCCATAGCAACCGAAATGCGCGGCGTCAGACGCGGGCGAACGTGACGAGGCGCGAGTCGCATTGTACGCGGCCGAGCGCGTTCTGGATGCCCGCGAGGGTGGCGCCCGTGGTGGTGACGTCGTCGACGGCGATGACGCGGGCGAATCCTGCGGCCCGCGGCGCATGGAACCTGCCGGCGATGTTCGCGGCACGCTGCCTTCTTCCGAGCGCGCGCTGGTCGGCGGCGCCCGCTTGCTCGACGAGCCCGATGCAAGGCAGGCCGATTTCGCGCGCGAAGGCTTCGGCGAGGATACGTGCATGGTCGAAGCCTCTGCGTCGCACCGCGTCGGGCGTAGCGGGCACGTAGGTGACGGCCTGGGCCCATGCGACCCAGGAGGGTTGTACGACGCGTGCCATCATGGCGGCCATCAGAGGACCGATGCGCTGCTCGCCCTTATCTTTATATGCTTTCACGATCGTGGCCGCGTCGGCGTCGTATTCCAGGCAGCTCGCGCACGGAGCCGCCAGGGGCTTGTGCTTTCTGGCGACGGCGTTGCAGACGTCGCATTGAATGCGCCCCCAGGGCGCTCCGCAGACGGGGCATGACTGGTAGAAATCGACGTAGCGCAGCTTTTTCAGGCACGATTCGCATAACAGCGCCCCCGCCGCGTCGCAGAGCACGCATCGGGTGGGCCAGAGGGTTTCGCAAAACGCCTGCGCGAGAAACGACGGCATGGCTCCTCCTTCCGGGCGGTCCGAACCCAGGGTAGCGCCGCGTCCCGGCCGATTTCCCGCCTGCATGCGGCCGCGATTCGGCATGCATGCGACAATCCGCTGCAAAGCGTCGATTATCTCGTCTTACGCGCCGGTCATTCCCGGCTTTACGAAGGTCTTCCCCTGAAGAACGGGGCGTTTCCGGTAAATCTGCTAAACTTACCCCCGAACTTCTTTCGGGTCTGTAGTTGCGGGGGCGTTCGCGCCCCTCAGTCCATGGCAGATGCGGTCGAAAGGATCCACGTAAGCACGGCTTTGCCGGGTGAGCATGGCGTATCCTAGAAGTAAGACGCACCCTCCGGCGATTCCTTGCGGCATCCTGCCGCACCGGGGGAGAGGGCGGAGCGGAATAATCCGCAAACCCCCGGTGCGCGAGTGTGGGGGCAAAGACTAGGTCAGCCGGAAGAAGAAACGAATCGACAATCGGAAAAGAGGAACGAAACGATGAAGCATCGCGTGTCACTCGTAGGCGCGTTCGCCTGCGCCGTCTGTCTCGCGCTGGCGCTTGTCGGCTGTTCGCAGACGACCGCGTACACCCCCGAAACGCTCGAACCCACGGTATCTTCGCCGACGATCGGCAAAGACGGCACCTTGAGGGTCGGCGTCGGCGGAGGCGCTCCCTTCATGGTTTCCGCGTCCGACGGCTCGGCTTCGGGCCTCGACGTCGACATGGCTGCGGCGATTGCCGACCAGCTCGGCCTTAAACTCGAGGTCGTCACGCTTGGCAGCGCCGGCAGCGAGGTCGACGTTGACTCTGCTCTCAGGAAGGGCGACGTCGACATCGTCATGGGCGCCACGTCTTCCGACGAGAGCGGCAACGTGTGGGTCTCCAAGCCGTATACGCAGACGGGCGTTGCGCTGTTCGCCGCTCCGGGCTCCAAGGTTCCTTCGCGCGATGCGTCGCCGAAGATCGCCGCTCAGTCTTCCTCGACGAGCGCCTGGGCCGTCACCAACGCCTTCGGCGACGACGCCCTCGTCGCTAAGGCCGATCTTCTTTCCGCGCTTTCTTCCATCGAGACGGGCGACTCCAAATACGTCGCGGCCGACGCGGTCATCGGAACGTATGCCGCTCTGGGTCAGAACGTCGACGTCGAGCCCGTGTGCGTGCTCGGAAGCATCGGCGGCTACGGCGTGGCTGCCAGCGCCGATAACGCCGACCTTCAGGAGGCCGTCTCCGGCGCCCTCGAGGCGCTGGCGAACAACGGCGTCGCCGGCGTGGTCTGCTCGAAGTGGCTCGGCTCCACGCTCGATCTTTCCGCGCTGCCCCTCGTCGAGGTCTCCTCGTCCGCTGCGGCGACTACCAAGACGACGGATGCCGATGCGGCCGATTCCGGCGCCGATGCAGATGCCGCCGAGGAAGAGTCCGTCGACGGCGAGGCTCTTCCGAAGGCCGAGGCCGGATCGAATGCCGTTCTGCCCGGCGGGACCGTCGCAGGCTCGGCGACGGGCACGGCCGCCGGAACCACAACCGGTTCGACGACGGGCGCGGCTGCTGCTACGACCGCGGGAACGGACGCCCAGGCCGCCTAATCGGTCCGAATGATGAATTTACCGACACAATGCAGGGTTTCCCCGCACGCGGGGAAACCCTGCATTGCATATATGTTATCTTTTAAGTAACAATTAAGTCATACCTAGAGGGGGACCACTCATGCTTGAATTGAAAGACCTTGTATTCGAGGTTCCCGTCGAAGACGGATCCTTCCAGACCAAGCGCATCATCGACGGCCTTACGCTGACGGTCGACGACGGCAAATTCACCGTCATCACCGGCCCGAACGGCGGCGGCAAGTCGACGCTCGCCAAGCTCATCATGGGCATCGAGCAGCCTACGTCTGGCTCGATCATCTTCAACGGCCAGGATGTCACCCATGCCTCCATCACCGAGCGTGCCAAGCTCGGCATCGGCTACGGCTTCCAGCAGCCCGCCCGTTTCAAGGGCATGAAGGTCAAAAAGCTTCTCGAGCTCGCGGCGGGCAAGCGCCTTCCGGCCCTCGAGTGCAACGAATACCTTGCGAAAGTCGGCCTGTGCTCGGCCGCGTATCTGACCCGCGAAGTCGACAAGAGCCTCTCGGGCGGCGAGGTCAAGCGCATCGAAATCGCCACCATGCTGGCGCGCGATCCCAAGATGGCGATCTACGACGAGCCCGAGGCGGGCATCGACCTGTGGAGCTTCGACCGCCTGACCGAGACCTTCCGCGACATCCACGAGACGCGCGACGACCGAAGCATCGTGATCATTTCCCACCAGGAAAGGATCATCCAGCTCGCCGACGACATCGTCTGCCTACGCAACGGCCGCATCGAGGAGATGGGTCCGAGCGAAGAGATCCTTCCCAAGCTCGGCCTGGCCGACCGCGGCCAGCACGGCTGCCAGTTGACGCAGCCGACCGAGCTGCACCTGACCGAGATTTCTACGAATTGCTAAAGGAGCACGCCATGGCGGACCTTTCCACGATTGATGAGAAACTGCTCGAACAGATCGCCGACCTGCACGGCATGCCGCGCGGCGCCTTCAACATCCGCAAGGACGGCCAGCTGGTCGAGCGCAACTCGAGCGCCAACATCACCATCGAGACCTTCACCGATAAGCAGGGCATCGAGATCACCATCGCTCCCGGCACGAAGAACGAGACGGTCCACATTCCCGTCATCATGACCAAGGCCGGCATGACCGACGTGGTTTACAACGACTTCCATATCGGCGAAGGCGCCGATGTCACGGTCATCGCGGGCTGCGGCATCCACAACACCGGCGACGAGAAGACCGAGCACGACGGCATTCACAGCTTCTGGCTGGGCAAGAATTCCCGTGTGCGCTACGTCGAGAAGCACTACGGCGAAGGCGAGGGTACGGGCGAGCGCGTCTTGAACCCCACGACCAATATCTACATGGCCGAGGGTTCCCATTGTGAAATGGAATCCACGCAGCTGCGCGGCGTCACTTCCACGGTGCGCGACACCAACGCCGAGCTCGAGGCGGGCGCGAAGCTCGTCTTGACCGAGAAGCTTCTCACGCACGGCTCCCAGACGGCCACGTCGAATATGACCGTGCGCCTGAAGGGCGAGGATTCCAGCGTGCAGGTCATTTCCCGAAGCGTCGCCCAGGACGATTCCGTGCAGATCTTCAACCCGCTGGTCATCGGCGAGGCGGCCTGCCGCGGCCATGTGCAGTGCGATGCCATCATCATGGGCGAGGCGAAGGTGAAGGCCATTCCCGGAATCGAGGCGGCCAGCGAAGATGCCCAGCTGATCCATGAGGCTGCGATCGGCAAGATCGCGGGCGATCAGATCGTCAAGCTGATGACGCTCGGTCTGACCGAAGAAGAGGCCGAGGCCGAGATTCTCGACGACTTCCTCTCCTAAAAGCGCCGCTTATTCGCCTGCTTAGGCGAAAAGAAGCGCCGATACGCTATGGATATTCAAGGCAAGGCCCGCATATGAGCGGGCCTTGCTCGTATAATACTCGGAATGCGATCATCGCATATATCGATGGATACAGGGAAAGGGGTGCCTTCATGGCGCGAGACGAACGCTATCGAGAGCAAACCGAAGAGGACCTGAAGAATGTGCCGCCCATGAGCGGCATGCAGAAGGCCATCCTCGCCGCAGCGGCGGTCATCCTCGCCGCGATCGTGGCGTATATAGCATTCAACTAGTCGATCTGCGGCTTTTCCGAAAGGCTCCGGCTTTTCGGACGGTCGGGAAAGGAAGGCGTATCCATGGCGAAGCATGCCAAACACGCACGCACCGATAAAGAAGACCAGGCCGTCGGGGTCGAGGACCGCCAGGACGAGTGTTCCGCCGAGGAAGGGGAAGGCGCGCAGAAGGCCGCTCCTGCGCCGGAGCATCCGGCAACGGCGCACCATAAGGCTTCGAAAAGGATGCGCATCGTCTTGATCGTGGTGTCGGTCGTGCTCGTCCTCCTGATCGCGGCACTGGGGTATTTCGCCTGGATGCTGGTCGGCGAGGCCCGCGACGTCGCTTACCAGAGCGCCGCCCAGACCGCCAAAGTCGAAAAGGACTCTTCGCTTCCTGCCTCCGATGCGGGCAAGGGAGCGGGCGCTCGCAAAGAGGCCCCGCAGCTCGTCGAGCTGATCGGCAAGACCCAGGACGAAGCGGTCGCCGAAATCGGCCGTGGAGCGACCGAGACCAACTCCAAGGACATCACCGAGGAGAAGGGCGAAGGCGACGAGAAGACCACCGAGGTGGTGGGTCGCAGCGTGACTTTGGCGCTTACCGACGAGACCACGGACGCGCGCGGCAACATCCCGTCGGTGTATCTGACGCTCGATGCCGACGGCGCGATCGTCGAGGCGGGCTATTCCGCATCGGTCGGTTCGCTCGGCTACGGCGACGTGAGCTTCATCGACGCGGTTTCGTCCGAGCATATCGTCGAGAATCTCGTCGCAGCGGCGGGCGTCGATATCGAGCAGGGCTCGATCGAGATGCCTGCGGTCGAGGATTACCGCACGTATGCCGACGACGGCACGACGATCGCGCAGGAGGTCTACACCTTCAGCGGAGAAGGCACGGGCTCGGGCGATGCGACCTATTTGTGGTCGTGCAAGCTGAGCTACGATTATTCGGCCGCCAATGTGTCGGGCAATCTCGCCGACACCATCAGGCAGGTCTATGTCTACATCAATGCTGCCTCGTAATCACAGGGGGCGTGTTTCCAAGAGGGCCGCGGCGGATGCCGCGGCCCTCTTCGCTTCTGCCGTACGGCGAGGGTCTCTTTCCTCTGGCGCTTTAGCACTCTATTATAATAAAGTATGAATACCGATACGAGGGAGGGGCGCTGCAGTGAAGCCGATATGCCCGCGAGGGTTCAGGGGGGCATCATGCCCGGAGAGGCACTTCGCCGCGAACGGATCATCCGCACGGTGAGCGACGCGTTCGCACGACGCGGCTATCTGCCCGTCGAAACCCCGTTTCTCGAAGACAGGCGCTCGATCGAACGCGCGGCCTGCGCCGAAGACGCGGCATTCCAGCTGTTCGACAGCGATGGGGGCCTTCTGATGGCGAGAAGCGACCTGACCATTCCGATCGCGCGCCTTGTCGCCACGCGTCTCGAGCACGCTTCAGCGTCGTTCCGTCTCCGCTACGCGGCGCCCATCGTGCGCGACCAGGCACGCTTCATGGATCGTTCGCGCCAGTTCAGGAAGTCGCTCAGCGGCTTGCGCAGGCCGGCCGTCGAAACCTCGACGCGCACGCCTGCGTCGCGGGCGGCCTGTGCCATCTCGTCCCAGAGCGGCGCGAGGTCGACCGAGGGGGCGTAGCCGCTCTTTTCGAAAAGGCGTACCAGGTCGGGATGGGCCATCGAATCGAATCCGACGGGGCAGAAGCATGCCCGGCGCCAGCCTTCGACGTAGCGCCGCCATACTTCGTCGGGTCCCGCCTCGTCCCAGATGCGCATGTCATCGAGCCAGTCGACGGCGTATTCGCCGAGGTAATGGACCGATTCGATTAGAAACGTCGCGTTTCCGCGCACGGCTTCGATGTCGCGTTCGCACCCCTCGTACCAGTCGGCTTCGAATCCGAATACGATATCGATTTCGGGGTGTGCTTCGCGGCATCGGGCGATGTCGCGCGACAGGTCGGCGATGCGGCCCTCGTCGTCACGCCGCGCGCCGCCGCGTTCTGCTCGAGCGTGCTCGTTCCGTCCGAATAGACGGTGTGGGAATGGCGGTCGACCCGTTCCATCGCGTTTCCTTCGGCCATGATAGGCCGGCGCGCGGCTTGCGGGCGCGATGCGCCGGCGCATCGCGATCGGCGGCGCCTTCCGACGTCGCATGAAAACGATTTTCAAGAAATAAGGAGAATCGCTTGCAAAGCGTTCGTGCTGTGCTATGATAAGCAAGCTGTTTCAAGAGGGAGCATGAGCTCTCCGCCTAGTTCGGCGCAAGCTGATGGGTCGCAAGAATATGTTTTCGCATTTTCGAGCCCTGTCGCTATGCGCAGGGTTTTTTGTTGCAGCAACGAACTCGCATAAGCGAGAGAAAGAGGAGGTGAGCGCGATAGCAGCTCAGGAGCCCAGGCTCAACGACGAAATCCGCACCCGTGAATGCCGCTTGATCGGTTACGACGGATCGCAGATGGGTATCTTCAACACGCGCGAAGCTCAGCGCATCGCCGACGGTCAGGGTCTCGACCTCGTCGAGATCGCCCCGAATGCAGAACCGCCCGTATGCCGCATCATGGACTACGGTAAGTTCAAATACGACCAGGCCATCAAGGCGAAGCAGGCTCGCAAGAACCAGACGAAGATCGAAATCAAGGAAATGAAATTCCGTCCCAAGATCGACGTCGGCGACTACACCACCAAGAAGAAGCATGTTCTTCGCTTCTTGGAGGGCGGCGCCAAGGTGAAGATCACGATCATGTTCCGCGGTCGCGAGATGGCTCACCCCGAACAAGGCCTTTCCATTCTCGAGCGTTTGGCCGATGATTTGAAAGACGTCGCCGTCATCGAGAATGCGCCCAAGATGGAAGGTCGCAACATGCACATGCTTATTGCCCCGCTGCCGGCAAGTGCGAAAAAGGCAGCAGAGAAAGACGCCAAATAAACCTGCGGCGTCGAATCGGTAGAAGAAAGGACATACGTCATGCCTAAGATGAAGACTCACAAGGGCACTGCCAAGCGCTTCCGCGTCACCGGCTCTGGCAAGATCATGCGTGCCAAGGCTTTCAAGAGCCACATCAAGACCAAGAAGAGCCCCAAGCGCATCCGTAATTTCCGTCATGAGACCGAACTCGCCGCAGCTGACCGCAAGGTCGTCGGTAAGAACCTCGGTATTCGATAAGCAAGGAGTGATACTCAATGCCTCGTGTTAAGCGCGCAGTTTCCGCCCATAAAAAGCGTCGTGTCATCCTCGGCCGTGCAAAAGGCTACTATGGCGCGAAGTCTCGTACCTATCGTGCTGCTAAAGAGCAGGTCCAGCACTCGCTCCAGTACCAGTACCGCGACCGTCGCAACAAGAAGCGCGACATCCGTCGTCTCTGGATCACCCGTATCAACGCTGCAGCCCGCATCAACGGCCTGTCTTACTCCGTGTTCATGAACGGCCTCAAGAAGGCCGGCGTCGAGCTCGACCGTAAGGTTCTCGCCGACATGGCCGTCTCCGATCCCGACGCTTTCGCTCAGCTCGTCGAGGTCGCCAAGGCCGCGCTGAAGTAGCATCGCTTCTTTGCAATGGAAAGCCCGCATTCGTGCGGGCTTTTTGTTTACCCGGGGCTTCGAGGTCGGATGCGGCCAGCGAGGCCGTCTTCTCGGACGGGGCATCGCGGCGTCCGGGCTATGTCCGCATTCGCAGGGCGCTTCAGAAATCGCTTCGGGGAAGAGGCCGTGCAAGGCGGGTCTCATGCTTTCGAACAGAGCTGCCGCCTTCTCTTGCGGCCTGCGCGGCGAGAATCCTTATCCGCGGACCCTGTGGAGCCGTGGAACGCCCTTTCTTGCGTCTTCGGTCGGTATTTCGGGTTTCGTGGTCTTTGCTCGTCTTGCGCCGCTGTCGCGGTTCGTGCGCATCGCCGTCTATCGTGGTGACTCGCGTGAGGAGGGGGCGAAGCGGGTGAAAAGAACGTGCGAGAACTGTTTCGAAAAAAAAGTTCAAATTCCCGCTTGACTCTCGTTTTCGAATCCGTATAATAAATTCTCGCACCGCGCGAAAGGGAAACAGCCCGAAAGCGCGGAACCCAATACGGGGCCTTAGCTCAGCTGGGAGAGCGC
>JARIED010000017.1 GCA_029266945.1 Slackia sp.
TCCACGGCAATGCGGTCGGCCGCCAGCATGCAGCGCTCGCGGCGGCAGATGGCCTCGTTGATGCTCAGGCCGTTTTCCTCGCAGTAGGCCAAAAGCTCCGCGCCCGTGGCGAAGTCGAGGCGTTCGAGCATTTCGGCGGCCTTCTCGGGCGTCAGGTCGGCGCCGAATCCGTTGGGGCGGCGCGTTTCATCGGCGGCTTCGGGCGGCACGGCGTCGGTGGCGCGGTCGCTTTTCACGATGCGCACGTCGTAAATGTTGGGGTTTTTGGCAATGGCCCGCGCGATCGCCTCGTCGATTTCGTCGTCGGTCTGCATGATCGTGTAGGCCACGTCGCCCTTGCGCTCGCGGAACAGGCGCGTGGTGGCGATGTTGATGTCGAAGATGTTCAGGCAGGTGGCGATGTGCGCGAGCACGCCTCGCACGTCGCGCTGCTTCACTACGATGCTGTGATATTCGCCCGTCAGACGCACGTCCACGCCGTTGATGCGGCTGATCACCGCCGCGCCGCCGCCGATGCTTTCGCCGCGCATGCTGGTCACGGCGCCCGTTTCGTCGGTCACGTCGATATCCACCGTGTTGGGGTGGTCGCATGCGGCGTCGGGGGCGGGCACGAATTCGAGCTCGAGCCCCGCCGCGCGGGCGATGTCGAACGATTCGCGGATGCGGGTGTCGTCGGTGGGCATGCCCAGCAGGCCCGCCACGAGCGCCTTGTCGGTTCCGTGGCCGCGGTAGGTGTGGGCGAAGCTGCCGTACAGGGTGAAGGTGGCCTTGCGCGGCTCGCCCGCGAGCAGGCGCCTGCACATGAGCGCGATGCGCAGCGCGCCCGCGGTGTGGCTGCTCGAGGGGCCGATCATGATGGGTCCTATGATGTCGCGGATGCCGAGGATCTTCATCGCGCGTCCTTTCTTTTCGTCCCGGCCGCGTGCTGCGGCGCGGAAAGTTTCGTTTCGCAGAGAATATACCCGAACGCGTGCGCCCGCGCGCGTGAATCCTGCGTCGCATCGGATGCGTTTCTCGCGCGCCGGGGCGGCGGTCGCGGCCGTTTGGGCCCCGAGTGCGTCGGCGCCGCGAATCCGCAGCGGCGTATTCTTCCGCGCCGCAGAATCCCAGGCGCGGCTCTGTTGCTTCGTGGCGTGGGTTTTGCGGGATCGTTTTTCCGGCGCCGTCCGCATCGCATCAGCGTGTTAAACTGTCTCGAATCAACTTCGCACGTAAAACAAGGAGGAATGCAATGGCAGCACCCATCTTGGTGTTCGGTCACAAGAACCCCGATAACGACGCCATCTCGGCCGCCGTCGGTTACGCGTATCTGAAAAACGAGCTCGCCCGCCGCAATGGCGAAGACGTCGTCTACGAGGCCTGCCGCCTGGGCGGCTTCCCGCCCGAGACCAAGAAGATCCTCGCCGACCGCGGCATCGAAGAGCCTCGCCGCATCGACGGCGTGGGCGAGGGCGACAAGGTCATCCTGGTCGACCACAACGAGGCGCTGCAGTCCGCCGACGGCATCGAAGCCGCCGAAATCGTCGAAATCGTCGACCATCACCGCCTGGGCGGCATGGTCACCGCGCAGCCGCTGCGCTTCAACGCCATGCCCGTGGGCTCCACCTCGGCCATCGTGGTGCGCGAGTTCGGCATTTGCGACGTCGAGCTGCCGAAGGGCCTGGCCGCGCTGCTGCTGGGCGCCATGCTCACCGACACCGTGATCATGAAGTCTCCCACCACCACCGATTTCGACCGCAAGGTGATCGCCGCCACCGCCGAGTACGTGGGCGTCGATCCGGTGGAATACGGCATGGAAATCTTCAAGTGCCGCTCCAACCCGGCCGAGCTTCCCGTGGAAAAGATCGTCAACGCCGACGCGAAGGAATTCGAGCTCGCTAACGGCAACAAGGTCTACATCGGCCAGTTCGAGACCGTCGACCTGCAGGCCGTCCTGGGCCGCGAAGCCGAGATCCGCGAGGCCATCAAGGCCCTCGTCGCCGAGAAGGGCTACCAGTTCGTGCTCTTCTTCGCCACCGACATCCTGGCCGAAGGCAGCCAGTTCATCGTCGAGGGCGACGTCGATTTCGTCAACGACACCTTCGGCATCGATGCCACGGGCAAAAGCGTGTGGATGCCGGGCGTGCTTTCCCGCAAGAAGCAGGTGGCCGCTCCCATCCTGGCCCACGCCTAAGGCGAAGCGCCTTTCCGGGCGGCGAGAGCCGTCCGCAAGCGGCGGGTCGCGCATCGGAGCTTCGGACGTTTCGTTCCGGGGCGCCGGGCGCGGCCCGTCGTTTTTCATGCGGTTTTGTTTTTACGACGCGCTTGCGCGCCCGTGCGCGCGATCGTAGTAGTATGTCCCGAAAATCGCGTCGGGAGCCCGTCGGCTTCGGCGCATACCATCCGTACATTCGCGCGGAATCGGAGGAAAAGCATGCATAGGATTGGTTTCATCGGCTGCGGCAACATGGGCCGCGCCATGGTTCAGGGCATCATCGCCCAGGGGCTGGCCGCCCCGTCCGACATCGTGGTTTCGGCGCGCACCCAGGCAACGCTCGATGCCGTGCGCGAGAGCTTCGGCGTAGACACGACGCTCGACAACGCCGAGGCGTGCCGCGCGTCCACGGTGTTTCTGGCGGTGAAGCCGCAGATGTATGAATCCGTCATCGCCGAAGTGAAGCCCCATCTGGCCGAAAACACGGTGCTGGTCTCGATCGCGCCCGGCAAAAGCCTGGCGTGGCTCGCCGAGCAGTCGGGCGTCCGCAAGATCGTGCGCCTGATGCCCAACACGCCCGCCGCGGTGGGCGAGGGCATGACCTCCGTCGTGGTGGGCGAGGCGTGCGAGCAGGCCGATATCGACGAGGTGCTCGCGATCGTGAACTCCTTCGGCAAAAGCGAAATCATCCCCGAGCATCTGATCGACGCGGCAAGCGCCGCCGCGGGGTGCTCGCCTGCGTTCGTCTATATGTTCATCGAATCCATGGCCGACGCCGCGGTGCTCGAGGGCATGCCGCGCGCCCAGGCGTACCGCTTCGCATCGCAGGCGGTGCTCGGCGCCGCGAAAATGGTCCAGGAAAGCGGCATGCACCCCGGCGCGCTGAAAGACGCCGTGTGTTCGCCCGGCGGCACTACGATCGAAGGCGTGCGCGCGCTGGAGCAGCATGGCATGCGTTCGGCTGTCATGGAGGCGATGGCCGCCACGGTCGCCAAGGCTCAGCGCCTTTAGGCCCTGATCGCAGGAGAATGCGTCCATGGCATCGCGACGAAACGACAGATACGATATCTACGACGATTACGAGGACGAGCGCGAGGCCGCGCGTCGTCGCCTCGAGCGTCGCCGTGCGGCGTCGGGCGCTCAGCCCTCATCGTCGCATCGTCAGGCGCCCGCCGCGTCCGAGCGCTCGCGTGCGCGTTCGCGCGACGACGAGCGGATCGACCCGCTGTCCCATTCGCTCGTGGGCGCCCCCGCATCGGTGCTCTCCGACGGCGTGCATATTCCGCGTCCTGTGATTTTCGGCGCGGGAATCCTGCTGCTCGTGGCCATTTTCGCCGGCATCTCGGCAATCGAGCGCGCCTGCACCGTGCAGGAAGAGCCTCCCGCCGCCATGCAGGTGGATACGGGCGATGGCGAAAATGCTTCTGAAATGCCTGCCGCCCCTGCCGATTTCTCGTTGCTTCCGGCCGATACGCCGGCCGATGTGGTTTCTGCGCTCGAGGCGAAGGCCGATGACGCTCGCATTGCTTCGATCGTCAACAACGCTCCGGAATATGTGGAGTCTTTCGGCGCCGTATCCGCCGCGAACCTGATCAAGCTCGCGGCCGAAGACGACGAGGCGCTCGATTTCGTGGCGGGCGTGCTTGATAACTATCCTGCGGCGTCGGCCGCGTCGATCGACGAATCGGTCAAGAAGGGCGTCGTCCCGATGTTCTATCAGTGGGATACGCGCTGGGGTTACGTCGATTATTGCGCGGGCCCGATCGGCGCGACGGGCTGCTGCCCTACGTCGCTTTCCATGGTGTATGCGGGCCTGACCGGCAAAACCGACAAGTCGCCCGCCGATTTTGCGGCTATTGCCACCCAGAACGGCTACGCCGAAGACGGGCAGGGCACCTACGCCTCGTTTTTGACTGACATGGCGGGAAGCTTCGGCCTACAGTGCGAGAAGTTTACGACCACCACGCAGAATTTCCTCACGTATCTGGAAAGCGGCTACGTGGTGATCTGCAACGTCGGACCGGGCGATTTCACCGATTCGGGCCACTTCTTCGTGGCGACGGGCCTCGCCGAAGACGGCAGCGTGAAGGTGAACGACCCGTATTCCAGCGTGCGTTCGGCCAAGACGTGGGATTCCGAGCGGATCGCGAACCAGTCGATCGGCATGTATGCCTTCCGCGCATAGTCGACGGCCGGCCGGCGTTTTCGGCCGCCGCTTTTCTTTTTCATATCCCGCCGTCTGTGGCGCCGAATGGGCTTTTCGCACGAGAAAGCGCTTCATCGTGGTAAAGTATGCCTCCATATTGCACGTTTCAACAGAAGGAGGACCACGTCATGAAGAAGGTGCTCACCAGTTTGCCTTTCATTTTGCTGGTGTCCGTCGTCGTGGGCATTCTCGTAGGCCTGGTGGCCAACGAGGCGGTCATGAACGTCGTCGTCACCGTCAAATACGTCCTGGGGCAGCTGATCACGTTCTGTGTGCCGCTGATCATCATCGGCTTCATCGCTCCCTCGATCACCAAGCTCGGCAAGAACGTTTCACGCATCCTTGGCGTCGCCGTGATTCTGGCGTATCTTTCGTCCATCGGCGCTGCGTTCTTCTCGATGGTCTCGGGCTATGCGCTCATTCCCAACCTGTCGATCGCCACGTCGGTCGACGGTCTCAAAGAGCTTCCCGAAATCGTGTTCCAGCTCGACATTCCGCAGATTATGCCCGTCATGAGCGCGCTCGTTCTGGCCGTGCTGCTGGGCCTGGCGTGCGTGTGGGCGAAGGCCGACGGCATCGCGCATCTGCTCGACGAGTTCCAGCGCATCGTATTGTCCGTGGTCACGCGTGTGGTCATTCCGCTGTTGCCGTTCTTCATCGCAACCACGTTCTGCGCATTGGCGTATGAGGGCACCATCACCAAGCAACTGCCCGTGTTTTTGCTGGTCGTGGTGATTGTCATCGTGGGCCATTATATTTGGCTGGCGGTCATCTACGGCATTGCCGGCATCTACGCGGGCAAGAATCCGCTGCAGGTCATCAAGCACTACGGCCCGGCGTATCTGACCGCTGTTGGAACCATGTCTTCGGCCGCCACGCTGGCGGTGGCCCTGCAGTGCGCGAACAAGGCTGTGCCGCCGCTGCGCCGCGACATGGTGAACTTCGGCATTCCTCTGTTCGCCAACATCCACCTGTGCGGCTCGGTGCTCACCGAGGTCTTCTTCGTGATGACCATTTCCCAGATGCTCTACGGCTCAA
>JARIED010000021.1 GCA_029266945.1 Slackia sp.
GCGGCGTCATGCCCGCCGCGGCGCGATAGCAAAACTCCATTTTGCAAGATCCGGCACGGGTCCATTTTTCACGATCGAGGGGCGTGAACTCGCACAGCAGCTCGGCCGACCCCATTTCAAGACGCGCCATATACGCGTTCACTCCCTCCACGAAACGCGGCGCGGCGGCGCGGCGGGCGGCGTCGAGCGCATCAGCCGCGCTAGCAAGCTGCTGCTCGGCATGTTCGAGCGCCCGCGTGGCCTCCTCGATCCTGTGATCGGCATCGTCTACCGACGACACCAGATCGGCGGCCTGGGCGCGACGCTCCAGCACGTCTTGCATGCGCGGACCGTATGCGCGCATAAGCCCCTGCATGGCGCCCATACGCTCTTGCAGGCGCTCAAGTGCCGCAGGGTCGCGTTCGATCGAATCGCGATAGGCACGTACGTCGCGCGCGGCGTCTTCGATGACATAGGACGCATCGGTCAAAGATGCACAAAGGCCGTCGAGCGACGAATCCATGGCGCGCATGCTTTCAAGCTGCATAAGCGCCTCGTTCAGCGACGCGATGACGCCTCGTTCGCCCGCAAGGCCGTAGTATGCGGCATCGCCCGCCTGCGCCAACGACTCGGCGTTTTCAACGCGAGGCAACTCGGCGATGATTTCTTCGTATTCCACCAATGTGGGGTTTACTTCATCTATACGCTGTAAAGTAAAACGAGCTTCGTCAAGTTGGGCCGAGTCGGCGCGACATGCTTCCTGCACCGCTTCGAGCGCGGAACGAGCCTGCTGCGCCTCGGCGAACGCCTCTTCGTACGCCGTGCGGGCGGCGGCGACGCCTTCCCCCGCCCAAGCATCCAGCATGGCCATATGGTTCGCAGGCTTCAAAAGGCGCTGCTGCTCGTGCTGGCCGCACAGATCGACCGATTCGCCCACCAATGCGGCGAGCTGCTTCACCGTTGCCATGGACCCGTCGATCGTCGCGCGACTGCGGCCGTCGGCGCCCACCTTGCGCACCGCCACGTGGCCGTCAGGAGCATCATCGTTCAAGAACACGCGGCCTTCCACGACGGCCGAAGGCGCCCCTTCGCGCACGGCGGCGGCATCGGCCCGCTCGCCCACCAGCAGCTTGACGGCCGACAGCAGAGCCGTTTTTCCCGATCCGGACTCGCCCGTGACCGCCGTCAGGCCGGCGGCAGGGCAAAACGACGCCTCGCCGATCAGCGCGACGTTTCGGACATGAAGCTCATCGAGCATGGCACACCTCGCAATGCGGACCTGCGTCCAGAAAAAACGAATACGAACTGTTGTTCGGTTCATTATGGCACAATCGATGTCGCTCGACCGATGGTTTCGCGGCTTTGCGGGAGGTTTCCAAGGTTTTCGGAAATATTTGTTAGCCATGTAGAACTTTGCTATCATGGCCTGGTTTCTGCATAAACGACGTCGCCCATCGCCCGATAGGCCTTGAAGGAGTTCCCGTGAAACGACCCGTTCTGCTTGCCTGCGCCTGGATTTGCTGCGTCGTCGGCTTCGTCGGCGTGGTCATACCCGTCCTGCCCACCACCCCGTTTATCCTGCTTGCCACGTTCTTGTTCGCGAAAAGCTCGCCGCGCTGCCATGCGTGGATTCGCAAAACGGGCGTGTATCGCTCGTACGCGGCCCCCTTCAAAGAGCAGGGCGGCATTCCGTTCAAGCGCAAGCTGCGCATTCTGGGCGTTTCGTTCACCGTGATGGGACTCAGCGCCATTCTTGCCCCCAACCCCGTTGTATGGGCGATTCTGGGAGCCATGGCGGCGTTTCTGCTGTGGCTTATGGCATGGCGCATACCCACCGTGGGCGATATCCCCGCCGCAGCGCCTCGTAAAGCGCGCGAAGACGACTGAGGGCTAAGCGACCGAACGACTTGCGGCGCATGGCGCGCCCGCGCAAGCCGGCAGCAAAAGCCCGTAAGACGGGAAGCCGCGCAGACGTCCGCACGCAGCCGGACACGACGGCCCGCCTGTAACGCGAGCGAACGGCACGCACCGCGGCCACGCCGCCCCGCAAAGCCCTGAAACGACGAACGGCCGGTTCGGACGATCGCGATGATTCGCTCTCGTTCGAACCGGCCGTTTTCTTATGCCGCTGAACGGTAGAGGGGCGCACAGGCGAACCTATTCTTCGCCGAACGCCACTTCCAAAAAGTCGGTGCGGGCTTCGCCGCGCTGGAAGATTTCCGCATCAAGCACGCGCTTATGGAACGGAATGGTGGTGGCAATGCCTTCGATCTTGAATTCGTCGAGCGCACGTCTGCCGCGAGCCAGGGCCTCGTCGCGATCCTGGCCCCACACGATCAGCTTGGCCACCATGGAGTCGTAGAACGGAGAGATGACCGAACCCGCCGACACATAAGACTCCACGCGGATGCCAGGACCGCCCGGCACATCGAAGCGCGTGATGGTGCCGGGGCACGGACGGAAGCCGTTCGCAGAATCTTCCGCGTTGATGCGGAATTCGATCGCATGGCCGTTCGGCGAGAACGGAGCGCGGTCGGCGCAGCTCATAGGCTCGCCCGAAGCGATGCGCAGCTGCTCTTTGATGATGTCGGTGCCGGTGATCTGCTCGGTGACCGGGTGCTCCACCTGCACGCGGGTGTTCATTTCCATGAAATAGAACTCGCCGCTTTCATCGAGCAGGAACTCGATAGTGCCGGCGTTGCGGTAGTCCACCGCCTCGACGGCCTTGACGGCGGCTTCACCCATGGCGGCGCGCAAATCGTCGTCGAGCGCCGGAGAGGGAGCCTCTTCGAGCAGCTTCTGGTGACGGCGCTGGATGGAGCAGTCGCGCTCGCACAGGGCCACATGGTTGCCGAAATCGTCGGCCAAGACCTGGATTTCGATGTGGCGCGGGCGAAGCACGAGCTTCTCCAGATACACGTCGTCGTTGCCGAAGGCCGCGGCGGCCTCGGCCTTGGCGGCCGTGTAGGCGCTTTCCAGGTCGGCGGGGTCGTGCACTTCGCGCATGCCCTTTCCGCCGCCGCCGGCGGACGCCTTGATCAACACGGGGTAACCCACCTCGTCGGCGAAGGCGCGGGCGTCTTCGACGCGCTCGACCACGCCGTCGGAGCCGGGAACCGTGGGCACGCCGCAAGCCGTCATGGTTTCACGAGCGGCGGCCTTGTTGCCCATACGCTCGATGCACTCGGGCGCGGGGCCGATGAACACGAGGCCGTTATCGGCGCAAGCGCGCGCGAAATCGGCGTTTTCGGCCAAAAAACCGTAGCCGGGATGCACGGCTTCGCAGCCCGTAGTGACCGCGGCGGCAATGATGTTGGACATCACCAGGTACGACTTGCCCGCAGGAGCGGGGCCGATGCATACGGCCTCGTCGGCGTAGGCCACGGGCAGGGTGTCTTTGTCGGCCGTGGAATACACCGCGACCGTTTTCACGCCAAGCTCGCGGGCGGCGCGCATGATGCGCAACGCCACCTCTCCGCGATTGGCGACGAGAATCTTGCTAAACACGCCTTATTCCCCCTCGCCCGCATCGGCGGCGCCGTGCGGCTCGATGTAGAACAGCGGGGTGCCGAACTCGACGGCGGTCGCGTCGTCCAGGCAGACCTCGCGCACCGTGCCCATCTGAGGCGCGGCGATTTCGTTCATGAGCTTCATGGCCTCGACGATGCACAGCGTTTCGCCGGCAGCCACTTCGTCGCCCACCTTGACGAACGCGGGCTCGCCCGGCGCGGGAGCGGCGTAGAAGGTGCCCACCATGGGAGCGGCCACTTCGATCCAATCGGCAGGACGCGCGGGAGCGGTTGCTGCGGGTGCCGCAGCCGGAGCGGCGGCGGCAGGAGCGGCTGCTGCGACTGCGGGAGCGGCGACGGCGACGGGAGCGGAGCCCGGCATGCGGACGCTGATGCGCATGCCCTCTTCTTCGACGGTGATTTCGCCGACGCCGGATTCTTCGACGACCTTCACCAGCTCGCGAATCTGATTGATGTCCACGTAATCGTCCTCCTTGGTCTGGCTGGACTCGCGTTCCAGCAGGAAATCAACTTGCTCGGTGGCGCGGTGCTTGGAAAGGAAGGTGCGCGCCTCGTTGGGGAACAGGGCATACATGAGCACGTCTTCTTCGGACGTGGCCAGATCGCCGATTTCGGCCTCGACCTGATCGTAGGTGGTGGTTGCCAACGACGAGGGAGCCACGTCGGGCGGCAGAACCTCGGCGTTGCCGACGACCTTCTTGTAGATTTCGGGAGAAATGGGGCCGGGCGCCTTGCCGTAGAAGCCGCACAGGTAGTCCTTCATCTCCTTGGAAACCACGCTCCAGCGCGAACCCGTGAGCACGTTGAACACGGCCTGGGTGCCCACGATCTGGCTCATGGGGGTGACCAGCGGCGGGTAGCCCACCTCGGCGCGGACACGCGGGATTTCGCGCATGACCTCGTCCAAACGGTCGGTGGCGTTCTGAATTTCGAGCTGCGAGATGAGGTTGCTCATCATGCCGCCCGGAACCTGGTGCGAATACACCTTCATATGGGTGAGCGAAGACACGCCGCGCTTGTAGTGACCGCGCTTGCGCACTTCCTCCCAGTAGTCGGCGATTTCGAACAGCAGGTCAAGATCGTAGCCGGTGTCGTAGCGGCTTTCCTGCAAGGCGGCGACGATCGTCTCGACCGCAGGATGGCTGTTGCCGAAGGAAAGCGGCGCGCTGGCGGTGTCGGCGATCGCGGCGCCTGCCTCGGCGGCCTTGATGATGTTCATGGGGGCCATGCCGCCGACGTAGTGGCAGTGCACGTGCACCGGCAGGCCGATTTCGGCGTTGAACGCCTTCACCAGACGCTCGGTGCGATACGGCGTGAGCATGCCGGCCATGTCCTTGATGGCGATGGAATCGGCGCCGAGGTCTTTAAGCTTCTGGCCGTATTCCAGATAGCCGTCGAGCGTGTGCACGGGCGACACGGTGTAGGAGATGGCGCCCTCGAACCAACCGCCGCACGCTTTGATGGCCTCGGCGTTATCGACCACGTTGCGGATGTCGTTGAGCGCATCGAACACGCGGAACACCTGGATGCCGTTCTTCTTCGCGCAGGCGATGAAGCGGTTCACGATGTCTTTCGAGTAATGCTTGTAGCCCACCAGGTTCTGGCCGCGCGAGAGCATGGCCAGGTCGGTGTTGGGCATGTGGGCCTTGATCGAGCGCAGACGCTCCCAGGGGTTTTCGTCCAAAAACCTCAGGCACGTGTCGAACGTCGCGCCGCCCCAAGCCTCGACCGCCCAGTAGCCCACCTTGTCCATCTTCGGCAGAATGGGCAGCATGTCGCCGAGCTGCATGCGGGTGGCCCACAGGCTTTGCTGACCGTCGCGGATAGTGGTATCCATCAGTTGCAAACCTGGCATGCTTCACCTCTCCATCTTCGAAGCGCCTCCATCGAAGCGCGTAGGTATTACCATCTTGCATTATAGGGATACGAAACGGCGAACGAAGCGCCGTTTCGGTCAGTAAATCACTCTGATGCACTAAAGCAGTGTATCGCTCGCCCCACCCATTGTCGAGATGCCTTTCGGTCTGCGGAGGCAGACGGGGCAAGCGTTTCCCGATCGTTGCCGGAAACGCCTCCCCTTCTGGGTAAAGAACCGCCGCGCGGGGCGATCCGGGCGCACGCGGGGCGATTCGGCGGGCCGCTACTTCACGACGATGACCGCCTCCTGGAAGCACGCGGTGGCGCAGTTGCCGCAGCGCGTGCAGCGGTCCTGATCGATCACGGCGGGCACTATACTCACGTCGATGCAGCCCTCGGCGCACTTCGACACGCAGGCGCGGCAGCCGTCGCATTCGTCGGTGACGATATACGATCGCGCCTTCACACGCGCGTTCATGCGCTCTTCGCCGAAGCGCACGGGCATGCGGGACACCTGGCCGTCGCGGCGCTCGACCAGCTCGCCCGTGGCCTGGTACAGGCGAAACGCCGCGATGTCGCAGCAGCCCAGGGCGCGCAGGGCGGCGCCCGCGTCGGGCGCGGCGGCGAAGGCCAGAACGGCCTCGATCGCGGCCTCTTCAATGCGGCCGCGCAGCGAAAGCGAGGCGCCGTCGGGATCGAGAGCGCCTTCGACGCCCGCAAGCGCCATGGATTTGCGCGAGGCGAGCAGCTTGTAGCATTCGTCGGCGCGATCGACCAGCACGTACAAGCCGTCGCCATCGGCGCCCGCCACCTCGGCCGTGCAGGTCACGGGCAGGCCCGCGTCGTCGACCGCGGCGACGCAGGCCACGCGCACGGCAGCCGCGATGCGCGCAAGATCGTCCATGTATTCCATACGCCTTCCCTTCTCGAACGCCTGCCGCGCGAAATCGGACGGCAGGCGGCGTGCGGCATGTGTTTCGGGGCCAGGGGCCGCACGGCGCCATAGACGCCTTCAGGCCGCGAACGCAACGATGCCCGCATGGCAGCGGGCATCGCGATAATTCGAAACGCGGGAAACGTACACCGCAGCGTCACGTTTCCGGATTCGTGTTCACAATGAAGCGGGGTTGCCGATCGATGCTACACGCGCTTGACGAAGCGGCCGTCGCGGGTGTCGATCTGCAGGATGTCGCCCACATTGACGAACATGGGGACCTTCACCTCGGCGCCGGTCTCGAGGGT
>JARIED010000036.1 GCA_029266945.1 Slackia sp.
GAATCCGTCGGCCCCGCGTTCTCGCGGGGCCGACGTGCGAACGGCTTCGTCGGACGGATGGATGGCGGCAACCGTGTGCATTCGACCGCATGCCGACGATGCGTCTTGCACCTCCGGCCCTCCTCCGTATAATCGATGAGGTATGGAAAAACCTAGAAAGGGGTTTGCAATGGCAATCAAGGTCGGCATCAACGGTTTCGGTCGCATCGGCCGTCTCGTGTACCGCGCAATGGCGAACGATCCCGAGCTCGACGTCGTGGCCGTCAACGACCTGGGCGATATTCCCACCATGGCCCATCTTCTGAAGTACGACTCCGTGCACGGCCGTGCATTCGATAAGGTCGAGGTGGTCGAGGACGGCTTCATCGCCGACGGCCACAAGACCAAGGTGCTCTGCGAGCGCGAACCCTCCAACCTGCCCTGGGGCGAGCTCGGCGTCGACGTCGTCGTCGAGTCCACGGGTATCTTCAAGACCGGCGAGCTTGCTTCCAAGCATATCGAGGCCGGCGCCAAGAAGGTCATCATCAGCTGCCCCGCCAAGGGCGAGGACATCACGATCGTGATGGGCGTCAATGACGGCGAATACGACAAAGAGAAGCATCACATCATCTCCAACGCTTCTTGCACCACCAACTGCCTCGCTCCGTTCGCGAAGGTCCTGATGGAGAACTTCGGCATCAAGCGCGGCTACATGAACACCATCCACGCATATACCAACGACCAGAAGATCTTGGACCTGCCTCATAAGGACCTGCGCCGCGCCCGCGCCGCAGCCCTGTCCATGATTCCGACCACCACGGGCGCCGCCCGCGCGGTCTCTCTGGTCCTGCCCGAGCTCAAGGGCAAGCTCGACGGCTTCGCCACGCGCGTTCCCACCCCCGACGGATCCATGGTCGACCTCACCGTCCAGCTCGAGCGCGAGGTGACCAAGGAAGAAATCAACGCCGCCATGAAGGCCGCCGCCGAGGGTCCGCTCAAGGGCATCCTTGAGTACACCGAGGACCCGATCGTCTCGATCGACATCGTGGGCAACTCCCACTCCTCGATCTTCGACAGCCAGCTCACCATGGTCATGGGCGAGAAGAGCGACATGGTGAAGTGCATCTCCTGGTATGACAACGAGTGGGGCTACTCCAACCGCGTCAAAGACCTTGCGAAGATCCTTCTTTAACATTCGCATGCGCCGCTCCTCGGGGCGGCGCATTGTTTGATCCCGCAGAAGCCGAACCTTGCGTTCGGCTTCTTATGCATTTGCCGCGGCCGAAGGCGTGCCGAACGGTCCGCGGCGATTCGACGAAGCATCCCGAAGGAGGACCGAATGTCCGATATCAAGACCATCGAAGGCGTCGACGTGCGCGGCAAGCGCGTCATCGTCCGCGTCGATTTCAACGTGCCAATCAAAGACGGCGCGGTCGGCGACGACACGCGTATCCGTGCGGCTCTTCCCACGATCGAGTATCTCGTGAACGGCGGCGCGAAAGTCATCCTGATGAGCCACCTGGGCCGTCCCGCGGGCGAGGGCTTCGAGGAGAAGTTCACGCTCGCGCCCGCCGCGGCCCGTCTCGCCGAGCTGATCGACGCCCCCGTGGCCTTCGCCGCCGACACCGTGGGCGACGACGCCCGCGCCAAGGCCGCCGAGTTGGCCGACGGATCGGTCCTCGTGCTCGAGAATCTGCGCTTCGACAAGCGCGAGAAGAAGAACGACCCGGCGTTTTGCGAGGAGCTCGCGTCTCTCGCCGAGCTCTACGTCAACGACGCGTTCGGCACCGCGCATCGCGCGCATGCCTCGACCGCAGGCATCGCTTCCTTGCTGCCCGCATACGCCGGATTCCTTCTGGCGGGCGAGGTCGAGACCCTTTCGGGCATGCTCGACGCGCCGAAGCGCCCCTTCGTTGCCATCCTCGGCGGCTCCAAGGTGTCCGACAAGGTGGGCGTGATCGACGCCTTGATCGACAAGGCCGACACGATTATCATCGGCGGCGGCATGTGCTTCACCTTCCTGCTTGCGCAGGGCAAGGCCGTGGGCACCTCTCTCAAGGAAGAGGACTGGGTCGAGCGCGCGGGCGACATGATCGAGAAGGCCCAGGCCGCGGGCGTGAAGCTGCTGCTTCCCGTCGACGTGGTGGCCGCCGACGCCTTCGCCGAGGATGCCAATGCGCTGACCTGCTCGGTCGATGCCATCCCGGCCGACGTGATGGGTCTCGATATCGGACCCGAGACCGAGAAGCTCTACGCCGACGCCATCGCCGAGGGCTCCACGGTGTTCTGGAACGGCCCGATGGGCGTGTTCGAGATGAAGGCTTTCGAGCACGGCACCCGCGCGGTCGCCGAGGCGGTCGCGGCCAACAAGGACGCTGCCACGATCATCGGCGGCGGCGACAGCGTCGCTGCGGTGAACAAGTTCTCGCTCGCCGACGAGATGACGTTCATCTCCACGGGCGGCGGAGCGTCCATGGAGCTCGTCGAAGGCAAGACGCTTCCCGGCGTCGCGGCGCTTCGATAGAAGGTGTATTCGCGCCGCGTCGGGTCGTCCGGCGCGGCGCTTTCCGTCGGCGCCCTCGCCGGCTCGGCAGGGGCGGGGCGCCGACGCATACGTCAATCGCATGCAAAGGAGGCTTGTATGGTGCGCAAACCCATCATCGCAGGCAACTGGAAAATGAACATGACGCCGGCGGAAAGCGTGGTGCTTTCCCAGGGCATATCGAACCGCTACGGCCGCGGCAGAGGCGAAGTGGACGTGGTCCTGTTCCCGCCCGCGATCGACCTGCGTTCCGTGGTCACGGTGCTCGATTTCGACAGGTCGTGCATCGACGTGGGCGCGCAGAACGTGCATTGGGAACCTTCGGGCGCCTTCACGGGCGAAATCAGCGTCCCCATGCTTAAGGACGTCGGATGCACGTGGTGCATCGTCGGCCACTCCGAGCGCCGCGAGATGTTCGCCGAGACCGACGTGCAGGTCAACCGCAAGGTGCGCGCGCTCGTCGAGGCCGGCATGAAGCCGATCGTCTGCGTGGGCGAGAGCCTGTCCGTGCGTGAGGCCGGCCAGGCCGAATCGTTCGTCTGCGACCAGGTGCGCGCCGCGTTGGCGGGCCTTGAACCGGAAGAAGCCGCCGCGTGCTGCATCGCCTACGAGCCCATCTGGGCGATCGGCACCGGACGCACGGCAACGCCCGAGCAGGCCGAGGCCATGGCGGTCGCGATCCGCGCCACGGTGCGCGAGCTTTCGGGCGACGCGACGGCCGACGGCATGCGCATCCTGTACGGCGGCTCGATGAAGCCCGCCAACGCCGAGGCGTTCCTCGCGTGCGAGGACGTCGACGGCGGCCTGATCGGCGGCGCGGCGCTTGACGCCGACGACTTCGTCGACCTGGTGAAAATGGCGGCGGCCCGCTAAGGCCGTCCGTCGATCGCGTATCGAAAGAATGAAGGGGGAGCGCGCGGCGTGGGCCGGACGACCGCGCGCTACGTCGGTCCCGACGGGGCCTCGACGACCGGCCAGGAGGAATCATGAATTCGAAGCTTCGTCTTCCCGCCCTGCTCGTCATCATGGACGGATTCGGGCTCGACGCCCCTTCCGATGGCAACGCCATCTCGTTGGCTGACACGCCGCGCCTCGACGACCTGTTCGATAACAGGCCTTTCGTCGCGCTGGAGGCATCCGGAGAGGCCGTTGGCCTGCCTGTCGGCCAGATGGGCAATTCCGAGGTGGGGCATCTTAACATCGGTGCCGGCCGCGTGGTCTATCAGGAGCTCACGCGCATCGATAAGGCGTGCCGCGAGGGCGCGATCCGCGATAACGCCGCGATCAACGCGGCGATCGACGCTGCGGCCGTGTCGGGCGGGGCCCTGCACCTGATGGGTCTTCTTTCCGACGGCGGCGTGCATTCGAGCAACGAGCATCTTTACGCGCTGGTCCGCCACGCCGTGGCGCGCGGCGCGAACGACGTGCGCATCCATTGCTTCATGGACGGCCGCGACGTCGCCCCGCGTAGCGGAGCAGGCTTCATCGAAGAGCTCGAGTCGGTGCTTGCCGGCGACGATATCGCCGGCAAGGCGCGCATCGCCAGCGTGAGCGGCCGCTATTACGCGATGGACCGCGACAAGCGTTGGGATCGCGTGCAGCGCGCCTATGAGGCCGTGGTCTGCGCAAGCCCGTATCGCGACGTTTCGGCGAAAGAGGCGATCGAGGCGTCGTATGCGGCGGATGTCACCGACGAGTTCGTCGAGCCCGTGTCTTTGGACGGCCGAGGCATGCGCGACGGCGACGCGGCGATCTTCTTCAACTTCCGTCCCGACCGTGCACGCGAGCTTACGCGCGCCTTGGTCGACGCCGATTTCGACGGCTTCGAGCGCCGCTTCAGGCCCGCCGTCGAGTTCGTGTGCCTGACCGAATACGATGCGACGATCGACGCGCCCGTGGCGTTTCCGAAGGAATTCCCCGAAAACGTGTTGGCCGACGTTTTGGCAGCGGCGCAGCTGCGTCAGTACCACATCGCCGAAACCGAGAAATACGCCCACGTGACCTTCTTTTTCAACGGCGGCGTCGAGGCGTGCAAGGAGGGCGAGAGCCGCTCGCTCGTGGCAAGCCCCAAGGTGGCCACCTACGACCTGCAGCCTGCGATGAGCGAGCCCGAAGTGGCCGATACGCTGGCCGAGGCCATCGCTGCCGACGAAGCCGACGTCTACATCGTGAATTTCGCGAACTGCGACATGGTGGGCCATACGGGCGTCATTCCTGCGGCGAAGGCGGCCGTCGAGGCGGTTGACGCGGGCGTGGGCAAGGTGGTCGACGCGGTGCTCGCCAAGGGCGGCTTCGCCTTGGTGACCGCCGATCACGGCAACGCCGACAAGATGCTTGCCGAAGACGGCTCTCCTTACACCGCTCATACCACGGCGCCCGTTCCGCTCGTGCTCGTCGACGACGCCGAGGACATGGCGCTCGCCGCTCCCGAAGGCCGCGCGGCTGCTCTGTGCGATATCGCCCCGACGCTGCTCGACGCGATGGGCCTTGCCGCGCCCGAGGAGATGACGGGCGCGAGCCTGCTTCGCCGTTAGATTTCGCGACGGCGAATTCAGCCATCCCTTTCCAGGCGCTTTAGCGTGCAATAGTGATAGTATAGCCACGCAATATGCACGACCGTGGCGAACGCGTCGGAGCCGGTCTTCGGCGCGTTCGCTTTTCGATAGGAGGCAGCGCCCATGATCGTTATCGTCCGCGAAAACGTCGCACCCGAAGGGCTCGATGAGTTGTGCGGCTACCTTCGGTCCCAAGACGTCGAGCCGCATGTCATCGTCGGCCAGAAGCAGACCGTCGTCGGGCTGATCGGCGACACGACTTCCATCGACATCCATCATCTCGAATCGATGGGCCAGGTGGCGTCCGTGCGCCGCGTGTCCGAGCCGTTCAAGAAGGCCAACAGACAGTTCCATCCCGACGACACCGTGGTCGAGGCGGGCGGCGTCGAATTCGGCGGCGGCAGCTTCGGCGTCATGGCGGGCCCGTGCTCGGTCGAAAGCGAAGAGCAGTGCATGATCGTCGCTGAAGCCGTGAAGCAGGCGGGCGCGACGGTGTTTCGCGGCGGCGCGTTCAAGCCCCGCACGTCGCCTTACGCGTTCCAAGGCATGGGCGAGGAGGGTCTGGCCATTCTGTCGAAGGTCAAGCGCGAGTTCGGCATGCCCGTGGTCTCCGAAATCATGGACGCCCGCGACCTGCCCTTGTTCGACGATGTCGACATCCTGCAGGTGGGCGCGCGCAACATGCAGAACTTCTCGTTGCTCAAAGAACTCGGCAAGACCGACAAGCCCATCCTGCTCAAGCGCGGCCTGGCTGCGACCATCGAAGAGCTGCTGATGGCGGCCGAATACATCATGGCGGGCGGCAACGGGCGCGTCATGCTGTGCGAGCGCGGCATCCGCTCCTACGACACGCGCACGCGCAACGTCTTCGACGTGTCCGCCATCCCCGTGCTGCGCGGGCTGACCCATCTTCCCATCATCGCCGACCCGAGCCACGCCACCGGCCGTACGCGCCTGGTGGCGCCCGTGGCGTATGCGGCGGTGGCCGCCGGCGCCGACGGACTCGAGGTGGAAGTGCACCACGATCCGGCCCATGCCGCCTCGGATGGCGCGCAGGCCCTTCTGCCCGGGCAGTTCGACGAGATGATGCGGCGCGTGTCCATGGTTAGAAGCGCCGTCACCGAGCCTTTGGCGGTGCTCTAAGATGGCTGCGGCAGATGCGGTCTCGGCCGCTCCGCGCTGCGTGGGCGTGGTCGGGCTCGGTCTGATCGGCGGCTCGTTCGCGAAGGCGTACGCTGATGCGGGCGTGACCGTTTACGGGGCAGACAAGGACGAACGCAGCCTGGCTGCGGCGCTGGCCGAAGGATGCATCGTCGGCGCGCTCGACGAGACGACGCTTGGGCGATGCGACCTCGTGGTGGTGGCGCTGTATCCGCAAGACACGATCGACTGGGTGCGTTCCATGGCGCCGTATTTCGGCGAAGGCGCGCTCGTGGTCGATTGCGGCGGCGTGAAGCGTCCGATCTGCGAGGCGTGCTTCGAGGCGGCAGAGCAGGCGGGCTTCGTGTTTCTGGGCGGACATCCCATGGCGGGCGCCCATAAGAGCGGGTTCCGCGCGGCGCGTGCCGACCTGTTCGCAGGCCAGCCCATGGTGCTCGTGGCCCCGCCGATTTACGACCCCGCGCTTATCGTCCGCGCCCAGCAGGCCCTGATCCCCGCAGGATTCGGCTCGTTTTCGGTCACCACGCCCGAGATGCACGACCGTCTGATCGCCTATACATCCCAGCTTGCGCACGTGGTCAGCTCGGCTTTCGTGAAAAGCCCGACGGCCCAGAAGCATCGCGGGTTCTCGGCGGGAAGCTACAAAGACCTCACGCGCGTCGCCGAGATGAACGCGGCCATGTGGACCGAGCTGTTCCTCGACAATGCCGACAACCTCGTCGTCGAGCTCGATTGTGTGATGGCGGAGCTGGCCCGCTATCGCGAAGCGTTGGTCGAATCCGACGCCGAGACCTTGCATGACCTGCTTGAAGAAGGGTCGCAGGCCAAGCTGCGCGCCGACGGCCGCTACGCTGATGCGAAGGTGGCGACGCTATGAGCACGGTGAAGGTGGAGGCGTCGAAGTCCTACGACGTGGCGATCGACGAATACTCGATCGACGAGGCCGGCGCGCTCGCCGCCTCGATCGGCGGCGATGCGGCATTCGTGGTCAGCGACAGCAACGTGGCGCCGCTGTATCTCGACCGGGTGAGGCGCTCGCTTTCGGCGGCGGGATTCGCCGTGTCGGAGTTCGTCTTCGCGGCGGGCGAGGCGTCCAAGAACCTTTCGACCTACGGAGCGTGCCTGCAGGCGATGGCCGAGGCCGGTTCGACCAGGTCGTCGTTGGTCGTGGCGCTCGGCGGCGGCGTGGTTGGCGACCTGGCGGGGTTCGCGGCGGCCACCTACATGAGGGGATGTCGCTGCATGCAGATTCCCACGTCGCTTCTGGCTTGCATCGATTCGTCGGTGGGCGGCAAGACCGCGGTCGACCTTCCTCAGGGAAAGAACCTGGTCGGTGCGTTCTTCCAGCCGTCCGCCGTGCTGATCGACACGACGGTGCTCGCCACGCTTTCGCCGCATTTCTTCACGGACGGATGCGCCGAGGCCCTCAAATACGGCGTCATCGCCGACGCCGATCTGTTCTCTTCGCTCGAGACGCCGCTCGTTCCGGGGGATGCGCGTCTTGCCGACGTCGTCGCCCGCTGCGTGGCGATCAAGCGCGATATCGTGCAGGTCGACGAATGCGAGCGGGGCGTGCGCATGCTGCTGAATTTCGGCCATACGCTGGGGCATGCGATCGAGAAGGCGTCGGAATTCCGCATCACGCATGGTTTCGCCGTGGCGAGCGGCATGGCCATGGCGGCGCGCGCCTGCGCGGCGCGCGGCCTGTGCGATGCGGCCGATGCGCAGCGCGTCGCGTCGGCCGTCGAGGCCTACGGTATGTCCTCGCACGCGCCGTTTTCTCCCGACCTGCTCTACGAGGCGGCGCTTGCCGACAAGAAGCGCGCAGGCGGCGTGATGAATGTGGCGGCCATGGAGGGCATCGGCCGCGCGCGGGTGCTGCCGCTCGATCTGCAGGATTTCATGCGCTTCGTGTGCGAGGCGTGTTCGTAGGCTCCGCGTGCCGTTTTCGACGGGTGCGGGCGCAATGAAAGGAAGGCGAGGGTAGCGATGGCATCTCGTATAGGCGCTCATTTCTGCGTCACGATATTCGGCCAGAGCCATTCGGCGGGCATCGGCTGCGTCATAGAGGGCATTCCCGCAGGCAAAACGATCGATCTCGACGAGTTGCAGGCATTTCTCACGCGTCGCGCTCCGGGCGGCATGCCGTGGTCGACGCCGCGCAAAGAGGCCGATCTGCCCGAGTTTCTGGGCGGCCTGGCCGACGGCGTGACCTGCGGCGCTCCGCTTGCCGCCGTCATCCGCAACACCAACACGCGCAGCGGCGATTACGAGGCGCTGCGGCGCACGCCGCGTCCCGGCCACGCCGATTACGTGGCCGGGGTGAAATTCGGCGGCGCGCAGGACGTGGCGGGCGGCGGGCATTTTTCGGGCCGGCTGACCGCACCGCTGTGCATCGCGGGCGGCATCGCCAAGCAGCTTCTCGCCGAGCAGGGGGTCTTCGTGGGCGCGCATCTGGCCCGCGCGGCGGGCATCGACGACGCGGCATGGCCGTTGCAGGGCATCGGCCGCGACGACGTTTCGGCTCCCGGCCTCAAGGAGTTTCCCGTCATCGACGACGCGGCGGGCGACGCTATGAAAGCCGCGATCGCCTCCGCGCGCGCGAGCAAGGACAGCGTCGGAGGCGTGGTGGAATGCGCCGTCGTGGGGCTGCCGGTCGGTATCGGCGAGCCCATATTCGACGGGTTGGAAAATGCCATCGCGCGCATCGTGTTCGGCATTCCCGCCGTCAAGGGCGTCGAATTCGGCAAGGGCTTCGCTGCCGCCGACATGCGCGGTTCGCAGCACAACGACCCGTATCGCATGAAGGAAGGCGCGGTGGCGTTCGAGTCGAACAACGCGGGCGGCATTCTGGGCGGCATTTCGACGGGCGAGCCGCTGATCATGCGTGCGGCGTTCAAGCCCACGTCTTCGATTTTCGTCGAGCAGCATAGCGTCGATTTGTGCGAGGGCCGCGACGTGGATTTCGCACTGAAGGGCCGTCACGACCCCTGCGTCGCCGTGCGCGCCGTTCCCGTGGTGGAGGCGGCCTGTGCCGTGGCGGCGTACGACCTGATGCTGGAAGCGAGGCTGGACCGATGAGCCGAAAGACCGAAGGGGATATCCGTGCGGGCGAGCCGGTCGATTTGGCGGTTTCGCGCGAAAGGATCGATGCGATCGACGCGCGTATCATCGAGCTTTTCGAGGAGAGGATGCGCATCGCGTCCGACGTGGCCGCCTACAAGCGCGCGAAGGGCCTCGCCGTGCTCGATCGCGAACGCGAGGCGCGTAAGATCGAATCCGCTCGGCAGGCAGCATCGGACGAATTCAAGCAGTATATGGCTCCGCTGTTCGGCTTCATCATGGAAATGAGCAGGGCGTATCAGCACGGTCTTCTGGGAGACGGCCTCGATGCGTCCGTGAATCCCGAACGCATCGAGAAGCTGCCCGCCGCGCCACGCATCGCGTGCCAGGGCGCGGCGGGGGCGTATTCCCATGCGGCGGCGCGGTCGTTGTTTCCCGAAGGCGACGTCGCGTTTTGCGACAGCTGGGCCGCCGCCTGCGACGAAGTGTGCCGGGGCGCGGCGGATTATGCCGTGCTGCCGCTCGAGAATTCGACTGCGGGAACGGTAAATCGCGTCTACGACCTGCTGGTGCAGCGTGGATTGTTCATCGTGTCGTCGCTTTCGCTGAGAATCGAGCACGCGTTGCTGGCCAAAGAGGGCTGCCTGATCGACGAGGTGCGCGAGGTTTTCTCGCACGAGCAGGCCCTTCGCCAATGCGACGGCTTCATCGCGGGCCTCGGCGGCGATGTGCGCGCGACGGTGTGCGAGAACACCGCGAC
>JARIED010000037.1 GCA_029266945.1 Slackia sp.
CTTTGGTCGTATCGAAGACGCGGTCGGTCTTTTCCATCTGCGGTTTCTCGGCAGCTCTTGTGCTGATGTTCGTCGCGGCGGTTTAGAGATGGAACTCGTCGTTGCGGGAATCGATTCCGCCCATGCATCCGATGACATGCGCGCGTCGGTCGAATGCGCGTGCCGGGAGAGCCTTCTTGCCGCGATGGCCGCGCTTCCCGACGCCGAGGAGGTTGCCGTCGCGGGGCAAGGCGAACGCTACGAGGCGTATGCGGTGCTTCGCGAGGGCTTCGACAGCTTCGGGGTCCTCGGCAATTTGTTCTCGTCCCATTTGGACGTTTCGCCTTCTCGCATCGCGGGTTGCTTTTATGCCGCGGAAGGAATCGACGCCGCCATGCATGCGATGCATGTTGCATGCGGCTCTGATTCGTTCGCGCGGGGCAGGGATGTTCCCGCGCCGCGCTTCATATGCGAATCCGTGCGCGATTCCGGCATGCCTGCCGAAGCGATCGAGCGTCTCTTTTTCGAGGCGGGCGAGGCGGCTTTCTCGTTCGGCCTGCGCCGCGACGAGGACGCCCGGTCTCGCGCTGCGGCCGACATGGCGGTCGAACTCGCCCGATTCGTCTTCGACGACCTGGGGAAATGTAGCGTCATGGTGCAATCTTCGAGTCCGCAGGCTTCTGTTTTTCAGGCGGCGTTTTCCGCTGCCGGGGCATCGGTCTTCGACGCCCGCGAAGAAGGCGGGCTGATGGAGTCCATGGCGAAGGCCGACGTATCGCTCCTCTGGCGCGCGCAGGCGTTCGACGCCGCCGCTGCGAAGAGGCTTCGACGTGTGCGCCGGGGACGCTTGAGCGTGGTGTTCGACCTTGCGGGCGAACCCGACGGACGCGGCCGCGTGGACGTTGACGACGTGTTCGTCTACGGGCGCCGCGATCTTCAGGAAGTTGCCGCCGCGTGCGAGCGCGAAAGCGTCGGCGATGCCGAGCGCGCGCGGGCGATCAGGGAGCGTGCGCGCGTTTATATGAGAGGGTTCGATAGCCGGGACGTTTCGGCTTCGGGATAGAAGCACGCGTCGCGTCGGGTGTGCAAAGGCCGCTTCGACGTGCGACGCTTCGGTTTCCATAGACATTCGAAAGAAAATCGAGAAGAAAGGCGATGGCGCGCCTATGGTTTCGCGCGCCGAAAAAGGGGGCAATCATGATCGTGTCGTGGATGACGACGAATAAATGCAATTTGAAATGCGAGCACTGCTATCAGGATGCCGAAGAGGCTACGGACAAAGAGCTCGGCACCGACGAGGCGAAGAAGATGATCGACGCGATCGCCCGTGCGGGCTTTAAAGTGATGATCTTCTCGGGCGGGGAGCCGTTGCTTCGCCCTGATATTTTCGACCTGGTCGCGCATGCCGCTTCGCGGGGGCTGCGTCCTGTTTTCGGCACGAACGGCACGCTGATCACGTATGAGACGGCTGCGCGTCTGAAGGAGTGCGGGGCTTGCGCCATGGGAATCTCGGTCGACAGCCTCGATCCTGCCAAGCACGATCGCTTCCGCGGGCTTGAAAACGCCTACGAACTCACCATGCAGGGCATCGAGGCGTGCAAGAAAGCGGGGCTGGCGTTCCAGCTTCATACCACCGTCGTCGACTGGAACCGAGACGAGGTCTGCGACATCGCTGACTTCGCCGAGCGGATCGGCGCCGTCGCGCACTACATCTTCTTCCTCATTCCCGTGGGCCGAGGGGAATTCATCAAGGAGACCGCGCTCGAGGTGAAGGAGAACGAAGATCTTCTGCGGGACATCATGATGAAATCGCAGCAGGTGTCCATCGACGTCAAGCCCACGTGCGCCCCGCAATTCACGCGCGTCGCCAAGCAGCTCGGCGTGGAGACGCGTTTTTCGCGCGGATGCCTTGCCGGATTGACGTATTGCGTCATCGGCTCGGAAGGAATCGTTCGTCCGTGCGCGTATATGACGGAAGAGGCGGGCGATGTGCGCGCGACCCCGTTCGACGAGATTTGGAAATCGAGCCCGGTGTTCGAGAAGCTGCGCATCGAGGCCTATTCAGGCGCCTGCGGCACGTGCGATTACCGCGACGGATGCGGCGGATGCCGAGCTCGTGCCGCGTATTACCACGACGGCGACATCCTCGCGCAGGACGATTATTGCGCGCACGGATTGAAGCTCGACGATGAAGGGGACGCTTCCCATGAATAAGAACGGCCGTATGTTCTCTATGAAAGGATTTTCCGCCATGTTCGATGAAACGTATCGCAGCCGCGCGTCCGTGCGAGCAGGCCTGCTTTCCGCTACGCTCGCGCTCGCGCTTTCGACATCGATGCTTGCAGGATGCACCGGCGGCGGCGCGTCTTCAGCAGAAGGAGAGGATTCTCCTGCTGTCGAGGCGGAGACCCCGCAGGCCTACACCTTCACCGACGACATGGGCAACGAGGTCACGGTGGACAATCCCCAGCGCGTCGTGGCGTGCATGGGAAGCTTCGCGAACACGTGGGAGCTTGCTGGCGGCACCTTGGTCGGTGCTTCCGACGATGCTTTCACATTCGATGCGTTCGATATCGCATCTCCCGACGTCGCGAAAGTGGGCGATTTCTCGAGCATCAACCTCGAAGCGGTTATCGCTCTCGAACCCGATTTCGTAATCATGACCTGCGGCACGGGCGGCCGCGGAGGCGATTCGAGCCAGGCCGATTTCAAGGCGGCCCTCGATGCTTCGGGCATTCCCGTGGCGTATTTCGAGGTGACGGTGTTCGAGGACTACCTGCGCATGCTGCGCGTGTTCTGCGACATCACCGGTCGCGACGATCTGTATAGCCGAAACGGCGAAGCAGTGCAGCAGGCGATTGAGCAGGCGGTCTCGGGCATGCCCGAGACGGGCGAGCCCCCCACGGCTCTGCTCATGACCACGTATTCGCGCGGAACGCGCGTGCTGACGTCGTCGTCGATGGCGGGCGATGTGCTCGCCGATTTGGGCGTCGTCAATCTCGCCGACGAAAATCGCAGCCTCTTGTCCGATTTCAGCCTTGAATCGGTCATCGAGCTCGACCCCGACTACATCTTCGTGATCCCCATGGGCAACGATACCGAGGCCGCGATGCGCAACCTCGAGGCGCAGACTGCCGAAAACCCCGCTTGGGCGACGCTTTCGGCGGTGCAGGCGGGCCGCTACATCATGCTCGATCCCGATTTGTTCCTGTATAAGCCCAATGCGAAGTGGGCGCAGAGCTACGAAACGCTTGCGGGTCACCTCGCAGCCGGGAAGAACGAGGCGTGATGCGGCTCGCTCGTGAAGAATCGGGGCGAAGTGCCGCATGCGGGCGGCGGGCGGCGGCTTTCGCCATTGCCTGCGTGGCGCTTGCGGCATTGACTGTCGCTGCTTTTTTGAACGGAGCTTCGTCGGTGAGCCTCGGCGATTTTGCGGCATGGATCGGCGGGGCTGAGGTGAGCGATGCTGCGAAAAGCATTCTGGTAAACGTCAGGCTTCCGCGCGTCCTGGCCGCGCTGCTTGCGGGCGCGGCCCTTGCGGTTGCGGGAGCCGTCATTCAATCGGTGCTCGACAATCCGCTCGCGAGTCCGAATGTGATCGGCGTCAACTCGGGGGCGGGATTGTTCGTGCTCGTTGCCGCGGCGCTGTTCCCCCATGCGCTTTGGGCCGCCCCCTTCGCGGCGTTCGTCGGCGCGCTGACGACGGCGGCCGTCATTTTCGGCATATCGCTGCATGCGGGCGCGTCGCGTTTGACGGTCGTGCTGTCGGGCATCGCGATCACCACCGTGTTCGGCGCGGGTATGAATACAGTCATGATCGTGGCGCCCGACGCCTATGTGGGCTCGTCGGTCTTTCTGGCGGGCGGTCTCTCGGGCGTGCTGCTGTCCGACCTTGCATGGCCTGCGGTTCTGATCGCGGCGGGCCTTGTGACGGCGATGTGCGGGGCGCACCGGCTCAACGT
Organism: Slackia sp.; assembly: GCA_029266945.1. Taxonomy (GTDB): domain Bacteria; phylum Actinomycetota; class Coriobacteriia; order Coriobacteriales; family Eggerthellaceae; genus Slackia. The sequence goes on from JARIED010000037.1 coordinate 3,942, forward strand.
GGTCGCGCTCGGCGACGATATGGCGCATGCGCTCGGATTGAATGTGCGCGCCGTCAGGCTCGCCATGCTGGCCGTCGCGTCGCTGCTTGCCGGGGCGGCCGTGAGCTTCGCGGGCCTTCTGGGCTTCGTAGGGTTGATCGTTCCGCATATCGTGCGTTTCGCGGTCGGAAGCGACAACCGCGCGGTGATTCCTCTGTCCGCTGTGGTCGGGGCGGCGTTCGTGGTCGGCTGCGACCTCGTGGCACGTGTCGCGTTCGCGCCGTACGAGGTGCCTGTTGGCATTCTTATGGCGTTCGTGGGCGGCCCGTTTTTCATCTATCTGATCTTTAGGAACAGGAGGGGAGGCCTTGACTAGGACGGCCTGCGTATCCGAGCGTTCTGCCGGCGCCGGCGACCCATGCGCCGTGCGCGCTGGAGATTGCGATTTCGCGCTCGAGCTGCGCGACGTCTACTTTTCATACGACCGTTCTCGCCCTTTCATCGAAGGCGTTTCGCTCGGGCTCGAGCGCGGTGCGGTGACGAGCATCGTCGGACCGAACGGCTGCGGCAAATCGACCTTGCTGAAGGTGGCATGCGGCATCGTCAGGCCCCGCGGCGGCGAAGCCCTGCTCGACGGGCGAAGCGTGCATTCGTATGCCGCCCGCGAGCGCGCCCGCCGCGTCGCGCTGCTGGCGCAGGGGCCGCGCCCGCCCGCCATGACGGTCGAGTCGCTTGTCGCGTGTGGGCGCTTCCCGCATTCGTCGTCCCAGGGCCGCCTCTCGCGTGCCGACCGCGAGGCCGTCGAGCATGCGATGGAGCTCGCCGACGTGGCTCGCCTGCGCTCGTGCGACGTGCGCAGGCTTTCGGGCGGCCAGCGCCAGCGCGCGTTTGTGGCCATGACGCTGGCTCAAGACGCGGATATCGTCGTGCTCGACGAGCCGACGACGTATTTGGATATCGGAGCCTGCCATGACGTGATGAGACTCGTGCGCAGGTTGAACGAAGATTGCGGCAAGACGGTCGTTCTGGTCATTCACGACCTCGACCTGGCGTTGCGCTATTCCGACCGCGTGGCGGTGATGGACGCGGGGTCGGTCGCGGCCTCGGGCTCGGTGGGCGAGGTCTATGCGTCGCGCGCGATCGACGATGCGTTCGGAATCGACCTTCGCCGCTGCGGCGTGGGCGAAGGCGAGGCGTATGTGGCCCTGCCGCGCGCCTAGGCGGGTTTCCGGGCGGGTTTAGAACATGGCGTCGAAGGGGTCGGAAACCTCGACCTCTTCCTTGCCTCGGAACAGCTCGGTGAGCTTGGCGAGCAGCGGTTCCTGCGTGCCGTCGAGCATGCGCAGCACCATGGTGACGCGGTCGGTGTATTGCACGTCGACCGTCTTGGCCTCGCAATCGTCGGCAAGGCGCACCATCTGGTCGTAGAGCGGGTAATCCATGCGCACGGATATATCGACGCACTGCGAGACCACCACGAGCTTGGCGGCCTCGATGCCCGCCTGCGCCGCCTGGGTATAGGCACGCACCAGCCCGCCCGTTCCCAGCAGCACGCCGCCGAAGTAGCGCGTGGTCACGATCGCGATGTCGGTCAGGCCTGCATGCTGGATGACTTCGAGGGTGGGAAGCCCCGCCGTTTTCTGGGGCTCGCCGTCGTCGGAGTAGCGCACGCGCCCGTCGGCTCCCGCGCCGCCTTCGCGCAGGATGTAGGCGTAGACGTTGTGGCGGGCCATGCGGTTGGCCGCACGCACCTCTTCGAGGAAGGCGAGGGCCTCCTCTTCGGTTTCGACGTGGGCGATGCTTGCGATGAAGCGGCTTCTCTTCTCTTCGATTTCGGCCGTCGCGCGGCCTTCTATGGTGGTGTAGGAATTCATGCCGCCTACTATAGCACGCGCATCGCGAGACGGCCTTCGCGCGTCGGTCGTGTTACCATAGTCTGCCGACAACGCCGAACCTGCCGCATCCGCCGCATGCGGGCGGCATGACTATTCGAAGGAGCGCCCAACCATGGCAAACGAAGGAAGCTTTGAGGCGAGCCAGAAGCGCAGCGACGAGATCCGCGCCGACCTGACGGCTCATCCTGAGAAATACACGATGCTGACGGGCGACCGCCCGACGGGCAGGCTGCACCTCGGCCACTACTTCGGCACGCTGAAAGGCCGCGTCGAACTTCAGAACATGGGCGCGCGCACCAACGTGCTCATCGCCGACTACCAGGTGATCACCGACCGCGACACCACCGAGCATATCCAGGACAACGTGTACAACATGGTGATGGATTATTTGGCGTGCGGCATCGACCCCGAGAAGACGATGATTTACACGCACTCCGCCGTTCCCGCCTGCAACCAGCTCATGCTGCCGTTCTTGAGCCTGGTCACCGAAGCGGAGCTGCAGCGCAACCCCACCGTGAAGGCCGAGATGGAGGCGTCGGGCCACGAGCTCACGGGCCTTCTTCTGACCTATCCCGTGCATCAGGCGTGCGACATCCTGTTCTGCAAGGGCAATGTGGTTCCCGTCGGTCGCGACCAGCTGCCCCATATCGAGCTGACCCGCACGATCGCCCGCCGTTTCAACAACCGCTACGGCCAGGTGTTCCCCGAGGTCGACGCGCTTCTGTCCGACACGCCGCTTCTTCCCGGCCTCGACGGCCGCAAGATGAGCAAGTCCTACGGCAACGCCATCAGCATTTCCATGACCGCGGAAGAAACCGCCAAGCGCATCAAGAAGAGCCAGACCGACTCCGAGCGCATGATTACGTTCGACCCCGAGAACCGTCCCGGCGTTTCGGGCCTCATCTCCACGGCCGCCATCTGCACCGGCCGCGACGAGGTTGAAATCGCCGAGGAAATCGGCATGGGCGGATCGGGCGCGCTGAAGAAGTACGTGACCGAGGCGGTCAACGAGTACTTCGCTCCCATTCGCGAGCGCCGCGCCGCCTTCGAGAAAGACCTCGACTACGTCAAGGACGTGCTGCACGAGGGCAACAAGCGCGCCAACGAAATCGCGAACCAGACGCTTGCCGAGGTGCAGGAAGCCATGGGAATGGTCTACTAGCGCGATTATCTATGCGATGCGGAAAACGCCGTCCGATCCCGGGCGGCGTTTTTTCGTTCTGCCCGACGCAGGCGGCGCGTTCGCGAATGGCGCGACGGGCGCGGGCCGCTCGTTTCGAATCCGATCCGTCGCGCGTCGCCCGCGCCTGCGGCGTTTTCGGGTTCGGGCGCAGCAAGCTTCGGGTCGTCGGCATGGCCGTCGCAGGCGTGGTATTAAAATGGGTCCGACGAGATAGGCGACGGCATGTCCGGTTCGCTTTTGAAATTGCATGGAGGGGGTTGCCGTGGCAGTAAACGACGAGGGCAGGTTCAGGCGAGCGCTCGACTACTGGAACCAAGTGGAGCTTCTTGGGCGAGAAGTGGCCTTGAACAAATTCAAGTCAGACAGCGGCAAAGACAGGTTTGCGGAAAAGGTCGCTGACGATGACTTCGAGCACGGTGAATCCGTTTCCGCTTTGGCCGAAATGTACGTGAAGCAGAACAGGGGAACTTGGACTGGCCGGTCGGACGCGGACGATGACGACAAGAGGTCCGTTCCGGGGTGGTATGCGCTTTACTTCGGCGAACTGCCCGTTTCTCTAATCGCCAAACGATTGATTGACGGGTCGTGGGGCGACAATACGGGCAACCCCGACGGCATTTCGGGCCTCAAGGCCGACGTGTTCCCTCTTTTCGAAATCGTGTGCAGCGGCGGCAAAATCGTGAAAGCGGGCCCGACGTTTTCAGCATGGCTCTGCGAGAGCTATCTCGATGCGTCATCCAAAGGCGCCCTTTCCACGGATGACTACGAAGCATGCTGTTCGAAGTATTTCGACACCCTGATTCGAAAGAAAGAGGGGGAACTGAATGTAAAGAAGGCCAAGGATTGGGCCAAAAAGTCGATCAGACAGTTTTTCGGGCGCGACGGCATGGGCGCATGGGAGAAGGAGGGGTGCTCTTTCGGTCCCGTACGTCTTTTCTTCTGCTCCACCAAGAAAGATGCGGTCGAATGGGGGCCTGCAAAGGACTCTTCCTTCAGGGGAGATATCGTATGGGTCAAGAGACATATTGCCGCGGTCGAGCCCCGCATCGCCGGTCGAGAGGAGACGCAATCGTCGCATCATTTCTCGTTCGTGGGTAAATTCATGGAACCCTTTAAATCTTTGCGGTCTTCCCTGTCGAGGCGTCCCGCCGAAGAGCAGCACGGAGCGCTCGACTTGGTGCGCCATTACATCGACGCCGGCTTCATGACCGAGGCCTGCCTCGACGCTCGAACGGATCTTCTCGACCGTTCTTCGGGTGAGGAGGAGCTGCGCGATTTCTATAGCAGGGCTCTTTTCGGCGGAAGGACTCCTGCGGGCAGATGGCCTTCGCGTTGGGATCTTTCCCTGATGCAACAGGTCGCGGTGAACCTCGTTGCGGGCGAATCGTTCAAGCAGCGCCGCGAAGGGTCGATAAGAAGCGAGGCCGCCGCTCTCGACGTAGCGGACATATTTTCCGTCAACGGCCCTCCGGGCACGGGTAAAACCATGCTGCTCAAAGACATCGTCGCATCGTTCGTCGTCGAACGGGCGTACTGGCTTGCACGATACGACCGCCCGGATGACGCCTTCGAAGCGGAGCTATTCGACGATATCAAGTTTCACCGTCTTAAGGACGACAAGATCAACGACTTCGGCATCCTCGTGTGCTCGTCGAATAACTCGGCTGTCGAGAATATCTCGAAAGAGCTGCCGCTTGTCGACGGCATGGCAAAGGGCCTGCTCGGTTTCGAGGACGATTCCCCGCACAGGAAGGAGGACTTGAGGAGGGAGCGAGAGGTCGTCGAGGGTTTCGAGTACTTCAACGAGGCCGCCCGAATCCAGTTCGGCATCGACGGCGGGTCCGGTCAGGGGGACATGCTTCTGCTCAGCGCGCGCCTGGGCAACTGGGAGAACAAATCGAGTTTTCTCAATGCCTTGAAGGAGGTCAACGGGACGATACGCGGGTCGGAAACGCGAGCGTTTTCGGAGAAGAGGGACTCCTTCAAAAGAAAATACGAAGAAGTCTGCGGCCTTTTGAACGAACACGAGCGCAGAGGGGCGGCTGAAAGCAGCGGCGCCGAATCTGCGACGGGACATTGCTGCGTGTCGCGCGATTTCGTCGACGACCTTCTTGGGGGCGATTCGGATGCACGACGCCGCGTTCAAATGGAAAACCCTTCTTCCACCTGGGAAATCAACCGCAAGCGAGACGAGCTTTTCCTCATGGCTCTGGAGTTCATGAGAGAGTTCGTTCTGTCGTCGCAGGCTCTCAAGTCGAACTACCTTCACCTGTATGAGGGCCTTAACGGCGGATGCAGGGGTAACGATTACCGTGCGAAGGCCTTCAGGGAGCATTTCTGCAGTCTTATGCAGAGCCTTTTTCTTCTGACCCCGGTCGTCTCGTCGACGTTCTCGTCGGTCGGGCGCCTCTTCGAAGACGTGCGTCCTGAGGGCGACCTCGGCCAGAAGGCGCCGTTCGGCCTGCTCATCGTGGACGAAGCGGGTCAGGCTCCTCCCCATGTCGCCATCGGTGCGCTTGCCCGATGCAGGAGGGCGATCGTGGTCGGCGATCCGAAACAGGTCGAGCCCGTGGTCGAATCCTATCTCGATGTGCTGCAGAACAAATGGTACGGGACGGTAGGCCCGGCGTTCGTGTGCGAGGGCGCTTCCGTGCAGATGTTCGCCGATAGGCAGAATAACTTCGGCAGCAGTCTCGGCGAGGCCGATGCGGGTTGGTACGGCTGTCCGCTGCTCGTGCATAGACGATGCGTGTCGCCTATGTTCGACATATCGAACATAGGTCTCTTACGGCGGATCGATGGTCCAGGGAACTCCCGACGAGAAGCTCGTATTGAACGAAAGCGGCGAGATGGTGTGCCGATACGGCCGCCCATCGTCGTGCTGGGTGAATGTGGCCGGCAAGGAAAAAGGGAAGAAGAACCATTACGTCGAGGAGCAGGGCGAATCGGCGTTCGCTTTGATGAAGGATTCTATTCTGAAATCGAAGGGCGCCCCGAGCCTTTTCGTCATTTCTCCGTTCAAAACGGTTGCCGACAGCTTTAGGAAAGATTTGAAGAAGTGGGTTCGCACCGACCCCGTTCTGAGGGATTGGCGCGAGCATTTGGGCGATAAATTCGAGGAGTACCTGCAAAGCAGCATCGGAACGGTCCATACGTTCCAGGGTAAGGAGGCCGACGAGGTCATTTTCATGTTGGGCTGCGATTCGAGGTCGGCCGGCGCAGTGAGGTGGGTCGGACCGAACATCGTCGATGTCTCCGCCAGCCGCGCTAAAAAGCGCTTGTATGCCATCGGAGACATCGAGGTCTGGAAAATCAATCCCGAGGTCTCCGCCATGAAGGGCGTCATCGATTGCCAGTGGCTCGTCGAGTACGAAAAATTCGAGAAACTCGAGCGCGCGTTCAAGGAATCTCCTACGGATAAGCTTCGCAAACGCCTCATCGAGGCCCGGGCTCGCGTTATGGCCAGCATTCCGTCGGCATCGTCGCTTCCCATGAAGCGGATCGACGCGCGCGGCCGCTTCGGTCTCGACGCTGGGGAAGACGGGCCGTCGGAGGAGTTCGCCGTCGATATGTCGAGTTATCTCGCGAACACTCGGGAAAAGCTGAACGGCATAGCATTGAGCGCGGACGCGAGCGATGGTTTGTGGGACGAACAGGCCGCGCGCGATCGCTTCCGCTCCATCCCTAAAGACGATTTGGAAAATATCTGCTGCCTGGTGAAGCAGGGCTTTCTCATGCGCGGGGTTTACAGCCTGTTCGATATGGGGTCCGGCGACGAGCGAGGGCCTTCGGGCGATATGCCTATCTGCCTGCTGAGTTTTTGCAAAGCGGCCGAAATCTTGCTGCGCGGAGGGTATTTGGGATTGCTGAAGAAGGCGAATCCCGGATATCGATTCGATAGCAGGGATAGCAGGAAGGATCTCAAGAGCATGAGGACTTCCGATGCCACCTTGGGCGTGATGGCGCGGGTGGTGAAAGGGAACAGCGTTCTTCTGGGCGAATTGACGAAGGCTGAGCGAGACGAGGAATGGTGGAGGAAGTTCGGTAATACGATTCTGAGCGTCTCGACGACTCGCAACAGCGCGTGCCATGGGTCTTCGGACAAATTGATCGACGGGTCCTGTTACGACAAAGCGATGAAGGACTTCTTCGATGAAGGCGTCGAAAGAAAGGTCGGTTTGCTGGCGGAGGGCAAGGCCCTGTCTCTTCTGGAGGCTGCAGTGTCGGATTCTCAGAAGGTCGCTTGTGCTCGGGAGGCGTGGAAAGCGGCTTGCTCGCAGAAGGCCGGTCGAGAAGGCCGCTCGGAAGAGCCGTCTCACAAGGTCGTCGCGCCTGCAAAGGAGGTCGTCGGCGGGGATGCGAAGACGCGTTCTGCCGCCGAAAAGGCTGATGGAGGCGTAGGAGGGCGCCCTGCCGTCGAGGCGGTCGGCGGGAATGAAACAAGGTGCCCCGTCGCCGGAAAGGCTGGCGGTGAAGAGGTAAGGCGCTCTGCGACCGACGAGGTGTGGACTCCGCCCAGGGCGAAGAGGGAAGATACGCTGAGTCTTGGGAAAATTCTAGGGGCGCTGAAAGAAGAAGGGGTCTTCGAAGGCGGTGCGCCCGCATCGGCCGACGTCAACCTGGAGCTTAATGCGATGGGATACCTTTCCGGCGAGGCCGGAAACTGGACGCCGACTCGAAAGGGATGCGAGGAAATGGGAATGGCCGCCGTCGACTACGGCGACAGCTATGGCATCGGCTATCTCGACCCTGAAAGGGCCAAGGCTGTTTTGCGCAGGATGTATGGCGCGGTCGATGCTGCGTTTGCGGGCGAGTGCGTTTTGATCAGGAAGGGCGACCCTCGTTACGGCCTTGCGAAGTCGATGAAGTCGATCGTCGGAGAATCCCCCGATATCGAAGCGGCTTTCGAGGGGAAGTTCGGCTGCAGGGCTACGACGCAGAAGATCAACGAAAAGCTTCTGGCTCCGAACGGTTACTTGACCGAAGAAAGGAAGCCTACGAGAAAAGGGGCCGAGCAGATGAGCATGGTCCTTCGCGAGTTCTCCAAGGGGGACGGCGAGCCGAAGGAATTCGCGGTGTATTACTTGGACGCCGAGAAGGTCAGGGGCGTATTGCTGGGCCTTATAGCGTCCTATCGATGACGCGAGTCTTCCGTTAGCCGTCGATAGGCGATCGAGTCGTCGTTGTCTGGCGGGATCGTCGCGCCGATGTGGAAAACGCCGTCCGATTCCGGGCGGCGTTTTCCATGCGCGCGACCCGATCGATCGACGATTGTCGGGAGGTTGTGCAAAAAATCTGAACAACGTTCATTAATTGCTATACTGAGGGCGAAAGCGGCAGACGTGCAGGAGCGTCTGCGAAAGAAGGGGGTCCTTATGAAGAAATATATGAATTGCGCGATCGTCTATGCCGTGCTGGCGCTTGCCGGCGGCGTGTTCTTCCGCGAGTTCACCAAGCTCAACGGCTTCGACGGCACCACGGCCCTCGGCGTCATCCATCCGCACTACATGATCCTCGGCGTGCTGTTCTTCCTGGCGTTGACGATATTCACCCGCGTGTTCGGCGGCGAGAAGAAGGGCCTGAACAAGGTCCTCATCGGCTATCAGGTCGGCCTGAATGCCGCCGTCGTCATGATGCTCGTGCGCGGCGTGTTCGAGGTTCTCGGAACGGCCCTGCCTTCCGGCGCCGACGCCGCTATCTCCGGCATCGCGGGTCTGAGCCACATCGTGCTCGGCGTGTGTTTGGTGTGGACGCTCGTCATTCTGAAGAAGTCCGTCGCCGCCGCCGACCAGGCGTAGCGTGATTCGCTCGAGCTTGCGACGCAACGGCGCTCGAATCGAAAGAGGGGTGGAAGCCCGAGCTTCCACCCCTCTTCGCGTTTACGGGGCTTCGACGGTGACGGCGGTGCCGCTTGCCGTGACCATCAGCATGTCGCCTTCGCCGAGCACTTCGTAATCGAGGTCGACTCCCACCACGGCGTGGGCTCCCATGCGGGCGGCGCGTTCCTCCATTTCGCGCAGGGCCTTGGTGCGCGCCTGTTCCAGCTCGTTTTCGTATCCGCTCGAACGGCCGCCGAACACGTTGCGCAGCCCGGCGCCGATGTCGCGCAGGAAGTTGACGCCGGTGACGACTTCGCCGAAGACGATGCCGTAGTAGCCGGTGATGCGGTATCCCTCGACGGATTGGGTGGTGGTGACGATCATGGATGCTCCTTTCCCACGGATGCGCCCGCGCGCTCAGGCGGCGGACGCATCGCTTTTTGCTATGCCGCGTCCGTCTGCTCGACCGGTTCGCGGAAGCTTACTTCGACGGTGTAGTCGCCGTCTTCGGTGAAGGGCAGAAGCATGGTTTCGACAATCGTCTCGGCCTGCTTCTGCGCGTCGCCGATCATGGCCGTGCGGTCGACTTTCGCCTCGGCGTCGTCTTGCGCCATCTGGAGCGCCTTGGCGGTGTCGTCGCGGTCCTGCCAGTTCAGCAGCGCGTATCGCTGGTCGTAGAACTGTAGGGAATCGGGGTCGATCGCGATGCTTTGGACGGTGGCCGCGGGAAGCGACACCTTCACGGAAGAGCCTGCGACCTCGACTGTCGCCTGGGACAGGTCGACGCCCGCGCGCACGTCGGCGTCGTAGATCATGGTGAAGGCTTTTTTCGTCAGAAGGGGAAGCTCGCCTTCCTCGTAGGTGACGAGTCCTCGGTACTCGAGCTTCATCGTCGCCAGCTCGCTGCATTCGACGAGCTGCTCGGCCACCGTGTCGGCGCTCATCGTGACCGAAGGTTCGGCAGCACGGTCGAGCAGCCTGGCTCCGAGGAAGCCGACGGCGACAAGGGCCGCGGCTCCGATGATTACGCCCCAGAAACGGATGCTTTTCATGGTATTCCTCTCGGGTGGGGGCCGGCGCCGGGCGGCGCGCGGGGAGGGCCTGCGCCTTCCGGGCGCCATCGTGACAGAACGGCGCGGCCGGGCGAAGAGTTTGTTTCCCTCCCGTTGCGCAGCGCGCCTATTCGTTGCCGGCGCGTTATGAAACGCGCTGCTGGCCGGGCTTACAGGGTATCGGTGTCGAGCCAGATGGTGAAGGGGCCGTCGTTGACGAGTTCGACTTTCATGTCGGCGCCGAACGATCCGGTGCCGACATGCTCCACGTCTTCGCGCGCGAGGCCGACGAAGTGCTCGTAGAGGCGGTTCGCCTCGTCGGGCGCGCCGGCGTTCGTGAACGACGGGCGGTTTCCGCGCTTGCAGTCGGCGTAGAGGGTGAATTGGCTGACCACCAGCACGTCGCCGCCGACGTCCGCCAGGCCGATGTTTGTCTTGCCGTTCTCGTCCTCGAAGATGCGCATCTTCGAGATCTTGGCCCACAGCTTGTCGGCCTGCTCTTCGCCGTCGTCGTGGCCGACGCCCAAGAGGATGACGAATCCTTTGCCGATGCTCGAAACCGTTTCGCCGTCGATATCGACATGGGCGCAGGTCACGCGTTGCACCAAAGCTCTCATATATGCTCCTTTTCCCGGCCGTCCGCGGCCTTTTTTCGCGTTGCACGCTTATGATACGCTAAAGTGCGAACGTCATATCCGGGTGCGTTTCGGGACCCGGTCTTCACGAAAGGTTTTCCATGTCCGCTTTGCAAGCCGTTCTTTTCGACAACGACGGAACGCTCGTCGACACGCACGACCTGCTTCTCGATAGCTTCCGCCATGCCACCCGGTCCGTGCTCGGCGAGGTCATCCCCGACGCGCGCCTCATGGCGAAGGTCGGGCAGCCTCTCGCGGTGCAGATGTGGGACTTCACCGATGATGCCGACGTCCACGACGGGTTGCTGCGCGTCTATCGCGCTTATAACGAAAGCGTCCACGACGACCGCATCTCGTTGTTTCCCGGCACGCGCGAGGCGCTCGAGCGGATGCGCGATGCGGGCATGACGCTCGGCGTGGTCACGTCGAAGATGCATCGTTTGGCGGCGCACGGCCTGGACGTGCTGGGCATCGCTGAACTTTTCGATTGCGTGGTGGGTGCCGATGATTGCGAACGCCATAAGCCCGACCCCGATCCGGTGGCGCTCGGCGCTCGCCTGGTAGGCGCCGATCCCGCGCGTTGCGCCTACGTGGGCGACAGTCCTTTCGACATCCAGGCAGGCAATGCCGCAGGCATGTTGACGGCTGCGGTCACGTGGGGCATGTTCGACGAAGGCGTGCTGCGCGCCGAAAACCCCGGCCTGGTGTGCGGGGATTTCGGCGGATTGGCCCGTATTCTGATCGAAGGGGGCCGCTAGGTTCGTCGTTTGCGGCCGCGACGTTCGCATATATTCTGTATTCGAACGGTGAAGCGACGCCGCGCCCTTGCGCGCGTTCTGTCTGCTGTGGTATAAGGAATATCGTATTTGCACGATCGGCTCGTGCGATGCGCTAAAACTTTTTCTGACGCATGAGAAAGTGGGCACGGCCCGCTTTCTTTTTGTATAAGCACCTATTCAGGGTGTCTGGAAAGGAGGACGGGATGCTTTCGTCCAAAGAGGCAAGCCTGCTTGCCGCCCTCGAGCCGCGCGCGGCCGATGAGGGAATCGAAATCGTGACGGTCGAAGTGGTCGGGTCCCGCAAGGCTCCCACCATCCGCGTGTATCTCGATACGCCCGAGGGCATCACGTTCGAAGAGATCACGACCGCCCAGGCGTGGGTGAACGAGGTCATGGACGAGCTCGATCCGTTTCCGGGCGCCTATACGCTCGAGGTGAGCTCTCCCGGCATCGACCGCCCGCTGCGCACCCCCGAGCATTTCGCCCGCTTCGCCGGCGACGAGGTCTACGTCATGACGACGTCGCCCATCGACGGCCGCAGTCGATTCAATGCCCGCCTGTGCGGCTTCGACGAGGAGAAAGGCTGCGTCGAGCTTTCCATGGAAGACGGAGCGAAAATCGACGTTCCTCTGGGCGATATCAAGAAGGCGCACGTCAAGGGCGTCATCGATTTTTCCCGATAAAGACCGAGCGAGCACGTACGATACGTACGTCGACGAGGAAGGAATACCATGGCATCCGAACTTATGGAGGCTTTGCAAGCCCTGGCGCACGAGAAGAAGATCGACGAGTTCTATCTGATCGAACGCCTCGAGGCATCGCTTGCCAAGAGCTATCAGAACATTCTCGACCTGGAGTGGGATGCGCGCGTGACGATCGACCGTACCACGGGCCGCATCTACGTCTACGAGCTGGTTCCGGTGGGCGAGGTCGATGAGGAGACCGGCGAGTACAGCGAATTCGAAGAGCGCGACGTCACCCCGAACGACGTGAGCCGCATCGCCGCTCAGAACGCCAAGGGCGTCATCGCCGCCATGGTGCGCGAGGCCGGTCGCCAGAGCATCTACGAAGAGTTCAGCGACCGCGTGGGCGACATCGTGACGGGCACGGTCCTGCAGGTCACGCCCGACTTCACGATCGTCAAGATCCGCGACGGCGTCGAGGCGGAGCTGCCTCATTACGACCAGAAGCGCAACCCCGGCGAGCGCAACGAGCGCCCTGCGGGCGAGCACTACCGCCACAACCAGCGCATCAAGGTGCTGATCATCGACGTGCGCGACCCCAATGCGCTCGAGCCCCGCGTCCGCGGCGACCAGGCGCGTCCCGCCATCGTGGTCTCGCGCACCCATCCCGATCTGATCCGCCGTCTTTTCGAGCTCGAGGTCCCCGAGATCTACGACGGCATGGTCGAGGTCAAGTCCATCGCCCGCGAGCCCGGCGCCCGCTCCAAGGTCGCCGTCGCCAGCCGCGAAAGCAATCTCGACCCGGTGGGCGCCTGCGTCGGCCCGAAGGGCAGCCGCGTGCGCATGGTGGTCGAAGAGCTGCGCAACGAGCGCGTCGATGTGATCCAGTGGGACGAGGATCCCGCGAAATACGTCGCCCAGGCGCTCAGCCCCGCTCGCGTGACCCGCGTGAGCATCGACGAGGCCAACCACTACGCCACCGTGGTGGTTCCCGACGACCAGCTCTCCCTGGCCATCGGCAAGGAGGGCCAGAACGCCCGTCTGGCAGCGCGTCTGACCGGATGGCACATCGACATCAAGTCCACGAGCTTCGGCATCGCGCCGGCGCCCGAAGTGAATATGCTCATCGACGAAGAGCCCGAGGAGGACGAGGCGGAATTCTGCGCCTTCGTTTCCGAGGACGGCGCGCATTGCCGCAATCATGCCCGTCCCGGCAGCCGCTTCTGCGGCATTCACGCCGACGAGGAGTAGTTCGAGAGAGTAGAGGATAGACGAGGAGTACCGTATGGCCAGCATGAGAGTTCATGAATTGGCGAAGGAATTCGGCATGGACAGCAAAGAGCTGCTCTCTCGCATTCAGGATATGAAGATCCCCGCGAAGAGCCACGCAAGCGTCCTGTCGGATGACAACGTCGAAGCAATCAAGAAAGCCATCGCGCCTGAGCTGGGCGAGAAGGCGGAAGGCATCGATGCCGAGGCCGCCAAGGCCGCGAAGGCCGAGAAAGAGGCTGCCGCGAAGAAGAAGGCCGAGGAAGAGCGCGAGCGCCGCGAGGCGGTCGAGCGCGAGCGCGCCCTGCGCGACGCGGAACGCGCCCGTCGCGCAGGCGGTTCCGGCCAGGCTGCGGCCGACAAGCCGCAGGCCAAGAAGAAGCCCGTTCCCGCGCCCGCTTCTTCCGGCCTTTCCAGCCTCGCGCGCCAGATCGAGGAGCAGAAGGCAGCCGAGGCGCAGCGTCGCGCCAAGCAGGCCGCCGACGCCCGCGCCGCGAAGGTCGCGGCCGAGGTCGCCAAGCGCAAGGCCGTCGCCGAAAGCCTCGCCCAGCGCGGCGGTAAGAAGAGCGCGTCCAAGCAGGCCGCTCCCGCGGCGAAGAGGCCGGCTCCCGCGCCTCGCGCGACGTCGTCGTTCGATTCGCTGCTGTCTCAGATCGAGGCCGAGAAGGCCCGCATCAGCGCCGAGAAGACGAACAAGCAGGCGACCGCTCCCACCCGCGCTCCCAAGAAGCAGGGCGGCAAGGGCCAGGGCGGCAAGCGCGGCACGCATCATTTCGAGCCCGACGTTCCCGAGCTCGCTACCCCGGCGGGCGAGGACCGTTACGCCCAGATGGCCGTCCAGGCCGAGAAGCTCCAGCGCGATAAGGTGCTCGCCGAGGCCCGCGCCGCCGTCGCCGCCGCTTCCAACAACGAGGGCGAAGGCCGCCGCAAGAAGCGCAAGGAAAAGCGCGAGGCCGCTCAGCGCGAGCGCATGGCCATGGAGGCCATCGAGAAGGGCATCGATCCCGATCTGGTGCTCGACGACAGCGTGGTCGAAGTCATGCAGGGCTCGACGGTCGGCGAGTTCGCCGACCTGATGGGCGTGCCGTCCAACGACGTCATCAAGCGCCTGTTCATGCTCGGCCAGGTTCTCACGGTTACCCAGACCATGACCGACGAGCTGATCGAGCTGATCGCCGACGATATGGGTCGCAAGGTCCGCGTCGTCTCGCCCGAGGAAGAGTACGCCGTGGTGTACAACGACACCGAGGCGGACCTCAAGCCGCGTCCTCCCGTGGTCACTGTTATGGGCCACGTCGACCACGGCAAGACCTCTACGCTCGACGCGATCCGCCACACCGGCGTCGCCGCGGGCGAGGCCGGCGGCATCACGCAGCACATCGGCGCTTCGGTGGTCAACATCGACGGCCGTCAGATCACCTTCATCGACACCCCGGGCCACGAAGCCTTCACGGCGATGCGCGCCCGCGGCGCCCAGGTGACCGACGTTATCGTCCTGGTCGTCGCGGCGGACGACGGCGTCATGCCGCAGACGATCGAGGCTATCAACCACGCCAAGGCGGCGAACGTGCCGATCGTGGTCGCGGTCAACAAGATCGATAAGCCCGGCGCCACGCCCGACCGCGTGCGCCAAGAGCTGGTCGAGTATGGCGTCATCCCCGAGGAATGGGGCGGCTCGAACATGTTCGTCGACGTTTCCGCCAAGCAGCGCATCGGCATCGACGACTTGCTCGAGACCATCCTGCTGCAGGCCGACGTCCTCGAACTCAAAGCGAACCCCGACGCTTTGGCGTCCGGCTTCGTCATCGAGGCCAACCTCGACAAGGGCCGCGGCCCGGTCGCCACGGTCCTCGTGCAGCGCGGTACGCTGAAGCCGGGCGACACCGTCGTCGCAGGCACCAGCTACGGCCGCGTTCGTGCCCTGATCGATCCGCGCGGCAACCACGCCGAGGCGGCGCGTCCGTCCGACCCGGTCGAGATTCTCGGTCTTTCGAGCGTTCCCACCGCAGGCGACGAGTTCCGCGTCTTCGAAGACGAACGCGACGCCCGCAAGCTGGCTGAAGAGCGTGCCCTGCGCGAGCGCCTGAAGGCTCAGGAGGCGAAGACTCACATGAGCCTCGACGACCTGTTCAGCCGCATCGAGGAGGGCACGACCGAGCTCAACCTCGTCGTCAAAGCCGACGTCCAGGGTTCGATCGAGGCCCTGCGCGACGCCTTCGACAAGATGGATCAGTCCGAGGTCAAGATCAACATCATCCACTCCGCCGTCGGCGGCGTGACCGAGACCGACGTGACCCTGGCCGCTGCATCCGACGCCATCATCATCGGCTTTAACGTTCGTCCGACCGCGGGCGCTCGCAAGGCGGCCGAGCACGAGAAGGTCGACATTCGCCTGTATCGCGTCATCTATCAGGCGATCGAGGACATCAATGCGGCTCGCGTGGGCATGCTCGCCCCCGAGATCGTCGAGCGCGACACCGGCTCCGCCGAGGTCCGCGACGTCTTCCGCGTCCCCAAGGTCGGCAACATCGCGGGCTGCTACATCACCGAGGGCGAGATTTCGCGCGACGACAAAGTTCGCGTGGTCCGCGACTCGACGGTCATCTTCGAGGGCAAGATTTCCTCGCTGCGTCGCTTCAAAGACGACGTCAAGACCGTCAAGCAGGGCTACGAATGCGGCATCGGCGTCGACGGCTACCAAGACATCAAGGTGGGCGACGTCATCGAGGGCTTCCGCATCGAAGAGGTCGAGCGCACCGAATAACGCACCCGGCGTTTTACCCGCCGTTCAGGCGTCCGGCTCCCTTCGGGGCGTCGGACGCCTCGCTTATCGCGATGGCGCGCATATGAGGCCATGCCGCGCACCATCCCGTCGGCGAGAGTCGTCACGTCGCGTTTCCCGTATCGGGGTTTCGGCGTGACGCATCCTGCCGACGGTTTATGCATGAACCCTTCTGGAAGGAGGATTCGTTATGAAACAATCCAATGCGAATCGCAAAGTCAACGAACAGGCTCGCGAGATCCTCGCGAGCATTCTGCTATTCGAGGTGTCCGACCCCCGTCTGCGCCTCGTGACGATTACCGGCTGCGAAGTGAGCTTCGACCGCAGCGTGTGCAACGTGTTCTATACCACGGAGCCCGGCCGCTACGAGGATGCCGCCGCAGGTTTCGCGGCTGCGGCGGGCCGTATCCGTAGCCTGATGGGCAAGGGCCTGTCCTGGCGCGTCACCCCCGAGTTGCGTTTCATGCTCGACCCCTCGGTCGACGAGGCTGAAAAGATCACCGACGCGTTGGCCCGCGACGCGGCGCGCAACGCCGAATCGGCCGAGAAGAGCCGATCCGAAGAGGACGCAGAGGAGGAATAGCGCCATGGCGGTGACCCCTCAGACCAACACCACGCTCGAGGCGATGGCCGAGCGCATGAAGGGTTGCGACGATTTCGTGCTGTGCGGGCACGTGAATCCCGACGGCGACTGCCTGGGCTCTCAGCTCGCGCTCATGCATGCCTTGCATGCGATCGGAAAGCGCGCGACCTGCCTGTTGGTCGAGCGCGATTCGGTCGACCTGGGCCTTCGCTTCCTTCCTGGCACGGACGACATGGTTGCGGCGTGCGACTTCGACGGCCGAGCGGCGACGTTCGTGGCATGCGACGTTCCCACCGCCGCGCGCCTGGGCGCCGCGGCCGATATCCAGAGCCGCGCCCTGATGCGATTCACCGTGGACCACCATGCGGCCGACGTGTCGATGTCGGAATGCAATTACGTCGACCCCGACGCGCCTGCGTGCGGCATGATCGTATGGGAGCTCGTGAAACTGCTCACGGGGGACGACGTCCCCGCCGCATCCGCGATGTGCTGCTATACGGCTCTGATGACCGACACCGGTCGTTTCCAGTATCAGAACACCACGCCTGCCGCCTTGCGCGCGGCTTGCGAGATGGTCGAGGCGGGCGCCGAGCCCGCGCTTGTGTCGAGCGAGGTGTATCAGAGCCGCAGCTTCGCGTCGCTTATGCTCGAAAAGGCCATGCTCGAAAACGTCGCGGTGGCTGAAGACGGTCTGTGGGCGTTTTCCTATCTGTGCAAAAGCGACTTCGACCGACTCGGTGCGGTGAAAGCCGACGCCGAGCCCCTGGTCGACATCGTGCGCTCTCTTGCAGGCGTGCGCGTCGCGTGCATGCTGCGCGAGCAGCCCGACGGCGTGCGCGGCAGCCTGCGCGCGAAGGGCGATGAAATCGACGTCTCCGAACTCGCGCGTGCGATCGGCGGCGGCGGGCACCGTGCGGCGGCAGGCTTCACGTTCGAGGGTTCTCTCGACGAAGCGGTGGCTGCGCTGCCGGCGCATCTCGACGGGCTCGTCGACAAGGCGGGTCTGCGATGAAGCGGGGGCAGAGCGGTATTTCGTGCATCGTCGGCGTCGACAAGCCGAGCGGCATGAGCTCGCATGATGTGGTGAACGCCTGTCGAAGGATATTCGGCGAGCGCCGTGTCGGGCATACCGGTACGCTCGACCCCCTGGCGACGGGCGCGCTGTGCATCTGCATCGGCCCGGCCGCCAGGCTCGACGCGTACATGACGAATCACGACAAGACCTATGAAGTGCGCATCGCTTTCGGTGTTGCCACCGATACCGACGATGCCGAAGGCGAGCCGATTCGCGTATGCGAGGTGCCGGCCGAGGTATGCGATCCCGATTTCGCCCGCGAGCGCGTGGCGGCGCTGGTCGGACGCCATAAGCAGCTTCCTCCCGCGTATTCGGCCATCAAGCGCGGCGGCGTGAAGGCGTGCGACGCGGCCCGTGCGGGCAAGGTCATCAAGCTCGAACCGCGCGATATCGAAATCTATGCCGCCGAGCTGCTCGGCCTCGAACGCGATCACGACGCCGAGGTCCTGTACTGGGACGTGCGCCTGTCGGTGTCGAAGGGCACCTACATCCGCTCGGTCGCGCGCGACGTGGGCGCTTCTTTGGGCACGGCGGCCCATGTGCAGACGCTTCGCCGTTTGAAAGCGGGTGCGCTCGATGTGCAGGACTGCCTTTCGATCGAGGCCCTCGAAGGCCGCGGCCTCGACGCCGCCATCGACCCGGTGTTCTTGCTGGGCTATCGCATGGCGTTTCTCGGCGACGAGCAGGCGGCGGCCGTGCGCAACGGAGCGTTTCTGTCCATTCCGTCGCTCGATCTTTTCGAGGCGCCGTGCCGTTTCGACGAGTCCGACTGCGGTCCGATGCGCGCGGCGAAGCGCAGCATGGCCGAGCTCGAAGACGGCGAGACGGTGAGCCTGGTGGCGGGCAACGAGCTTCTTGCCCTGTACACCGCACGTCCCAAGCAGGGCCATCTGCGACCCTGCTGCGTTTTTTCCCAAGGAGTGATTCGTGGCAAAGGTCTATAGCGTCGACGAGGCGTTCGATCACGACCTGCTTTCCGGGGCATCGTGCGCGTTCGGCGTGTTCGACGGCGTGCATCGCGGCCATCGTTTTCTGATCGACGAGGCGAAGCGCACCGCCGCCGAGTTCGGAGGCCCTTCGGTCGCGCTGACGTTCGATATCGATCCCGACGAGCGCCTCCACGCCGACCGCCTCAAGAAGCTCATGACGAATGAGCAGCGCATCGAGGCGTTGGCGCAGACAGGCGTCGATATGGTTGCCGTGCTGCCGTTCACGCCGGCCTTTGCGGCGCAGGCGCCGCTCGACTTCTTGTCGGCGACGTTCGGCGAGTCCTTTCCCGCCGCTTTGCATGTCGGCTGCGATTTCCGCTTTGGAGCGAAGGCCGCAGGGCAGGTGAGCGATCTGCACGAATGGGCCGATACGCGCGGCGTGCGCATCTTCGCGCACGACCTGAAAAGCGCCTTCGACAAGCCGATCACGGCGACGCGCATCAGGCTCCTTCTGGCCGAAGGTCGCTGCGAGGATGCGGCCGAGCTGCTCGGCCATCCGTATTCGTTCGACGGCGTGGTGGCCGCAGGCCGCGGAGAGGGTTCGGATATGGGCTTTTGCACGGCCAATATCGAGCTTCCTCCCATGATGCAGACGCTCGGCGAAGGCGTGTACGCCGCATGGGCGACGGTCGGCGGCGTGCGTTACAGAGCCGCCATGAGCATGGGGGTCGCGCCCACGTTCGCCGACGCCGTCGCGACGAGCGAAGTGCATATCCTCGATTTCTCGGGGTCGATCTACGGCGAGACCGTCATGGTCGAGCCGGTGCATTACCTGCGTCCGATGATCAAGTTCGATTCCGTCGAAGACCTGATCGCCGAGGTGCGGGCGAATATCGCGTGGGTTCGCGCGAATCTGTAGTAAGCAATGAGCCGTCGCAGGGCCGAAGCGCCGTAGGCGACGTCGTCGGAAAGCGGGGACGGTATGAAGTCTGAATACTACGCGTGGATCGCGGGCGTCGCATTCGCGCTCGCGGCGTTCGCGGTCGCGATCATGGCCGTGGGCTATCAGCCCCTGACCTTCGGCCGAGGCGCGACCGTCGCGGTGCTCGTCGTTGTCGGCACGGTTTCTCTGGCGCTGCGCCGCAAGGGGCGAAACTAGATGGCGCCCGTGTCGGATGACGACATAAGGCGCGTTCGCGAGGCGAGCGACCTGGTGGCGATCGCGGGCGAACGTGTGGTGCTTCGGCAGCGCGGCCGTGATTTTTGGGGATGCTGTCCCTTCCATAGCGAGAAGTCCCCGTCGTTCAAGGTCGACCCGACCACGCAGCTGTGGCATTGCTTCGGCTGCGGCGAGGGCGGCGACGTGTTCAGCTTCGTCATGAAGCTCGACGACCTGGGATTCATCGACGCGGTGCGCGAACTCGCCCGTCGCGCGGGCATCCAGCTGGCTGAGGAGCCGGGGGCGGCTGCGGCGCGCGGTCGCAAGGCACGCCTCAAAGAGGTTTGCGAAGCGACCGCGGCGTTCTACCATCTCCAGCTCATGAGGCTGCGCGGTCCCGAGGCCGACGCCGCGCGCGCGTACCTGTCGTCACGCGATCTTGGCGGCCGCGTCCCGAAGGATTGGAATCTGGGATACGCGCCCGGCAACCAGGCGCTCGTGCGCCATTTGAAGTCGATGGGCTTTTCGGCCGACGACATGGTGGAGGCCAACGTCGCCATGCCTTCGAAACAGGGCCGCGGCCTGCGCGATCGCTTCTTCGATCGCATCATGTTTCCGATTCGCGATGTCGAAGGCGATACGATCGCGTTCGGCGGGCGCGTTGTGGGCAAGGGCGAGCCGAAATATCTGAATTCGCAGGAAACGCCCGTGTTTCATAAGTCGCAGGTGCTCTTCGGCCTCGACAAGGCGAAAGCCGCCATGGCGAGCACTGGCGTCGCGATCATCGTCGAGGGCTATACCGATGTGATCGTGATGCACGAGGCCGGCGTGAAAAACGCGGTCGCGACGTTGGGCACGGCGCTGACCGTCCAGCATATCCGCACCATTTCGCGCCATGCGAAGCGACGCATCGTGTATCTGTTCGACGGCGACGAGGCCGGCCAGCGAGCGGCCGACCGCGCGGCACGCTTCGTCGACGAGAGCATGCTGCCCGAGGCGGGGCGTTCGAAGATCGATCTGTGCGCCGTCACGCTGCCCGACGACCTCGATCCGGCCGATTTCGTGCAGCAGCGCGGCGCCGAAGCCCTCGAGGGACTGATATCGCACGCGCAGCCGCTTCTTCGCTACGCGATCGACCGCGCGTTCTCGAAATACGACCTGTCCGATTTCGGGCAGAAAAGCAGGGCCCTGGCTGACGGCCTTTCCTTGCTCGCGCCCATCAAGCATTCGGTGCTCGCGCAGGAATACGCGGGCTATATCGCCGACAGGCTGCACTACGACATCGCCATGGTGACCGAAAAGCTCGCAGGCGTCGCGGCTCCGCGGACGTACGACCAGGCATCGGCCGAAGCGGCTTCGGCGCCGCCCGCGCGACCCGCCGTGTCGCTTCCGCCGCGCGAGCGGGAGCGCCTGCGGATCGAGCGCGAATTCCTGGCTCTCTGCGCGCGCCATGCCGACCTGGGACTCGCTTACGCCGATACGCTCGTGCAGACGATCTGGCATCGCGACGCCCATCGCTGTGTTGCTCAGGCGCTGATCGCCTATTTGGCCGAGCATCCCGAAGCGAGCTCGCCCGGGGAAGTGGTGCGCGGCGTGTCCTCGATGGTGGAAGGGGCCGCTTCGACGCTGACCGCGGCCTCGCTTTACGACGACATCGAGCCCGGGCAGCTTGCGCGGTTTCTCGCCGACGAGCTGGCGATTCGTGATATGGAGGATTCGATCGCGGCCGTCAACGCGCAGCTGAAGCACCCCGAGGCCATGGCGCCCGAGGAATACGAACAGGCCTATCAGGACGTGGTCATGCTCCAGCGGGAGCTGGTGGCCTTGCGAAGCGCGCATCGCCCGCTCGGGTCGCATGATTAAGAAAAAACGACGATGACAAGAAAGGCCTGGTCAAGCTACATTGACCAGGCCGATGAATTCTTGGTACAATTATAAACTGTATCTTTAGGGCCATTGTGCCCATTTTCTGCGGCGAAAGGATAGCATCTGTGTCTGCTGCCAAAGCGAAAACAACTGAAGATCCCAAGAAAAGCAAGGCAAAAGGAGAGGATGCCGCTCTTGCCGGCGACATGGCTCTCGAAGACGAGAAGATAGACTCTTCGCTGTCTGACGACGAAGACCTGCTCGAGGGCATTCCCGAGGAAGAGCTCAAGGCCGCCGAAGACGCCGAAGTCAACCTGCCCAAGGTATCCACCCGCGCTTCGAAGGTGCGCCGTCGTTCGGCCGACACCTCCGTCACCATGCTCACGGGCGACCCCGTGCGCATGTATCTCAAAGAAATCGGCAAGGTCCCCCTGCTGACGGCCGCCGAGGAAATCGACCTCGCCATGAAAATCGAAGCCGGCGTCGCCGCCACCGCCGAACTTGAGAAGGCCGAAGAAGAGGGCATCGAGCTCGAGCGCCGCGAGCGCCGCCGTCTGACGCGCGTCGAGCAGGTGGGCATCGATGCGAAGCAACAGCTTATCGAAGCGAACCTGCGTCTCGTCGTGTCAATCGCGAAGCGCTATGTCGGCCGCGGCATGCTGTTCCTCGACCTCATCCAGGAAGGCAATCTCGGTCTCATCCGCGCCGTCGAGAAGTTCGACTACACCAAGGGCTTCAAGTTCTCCACGTACGCCACGTGGTGGATTCGTCAGGCCATTACGCGCGCCATCGCCGACCAGGCCCGCACTATCCGCATTCCCGTGCATATGGTCGAGACGATCAACAAGCTTGTGCGCATCCAGCGCCAGCTGCTTCAGGAACTCGGCCGCGATCCTTCGCCGGAGGAAATCGGCGAGAAGATGGGCCTGACCGCCGAGCGCGTCCGCGAGATCCAGAAGATCAGCCAGGAGCCTGTTTCCCTCGAGACGCCGATCGGCGAAGAGGAAGACAGCCAGCTGGGCGATTTCATCGAGGACGATGCAGCTATCGTTCCGCCCGACGCAGCGAGTTTCTCTATGCTGCAGGAGCAGTTGGGCAAGGTGCTCGACGGCCTGGCGGAGCGCGAGCGCAAGGTCATCAGTCTGCGTTTCGGCCTCGAAGACGGCCATCCGCACACCCTCGAGGAAGTGGGCCGCGAGTTCGGCGTCACCCGCGAGCGTATCCGTCAGATCGAGAGCAAGACGCTTGCGAAGCTGCGCCACCCCAGCCGTTCTTCCAAGCTGAAGGACTATCTGGAGGACTAAGGCGGCTCTGCTGCGCGAGGCGGAGGAAAATGAAGGCGCTTCGTTGCGATTCGCCTTGTTTGCGGTACAATAGCCGAATGTTTCGTCGAGGGACGGAGCAAACGGGCCTGTAGCTCAACGGTGGAGCAGGGGACTCATAATCCTTTGGTTCTCGGTTCGAATCCGGGCGGGCCCACCATGGAATATCAAAGGCCGGAAGCGGTGATGCTTCCGGCCTTTTTGCTGCCCGGCGTAGGGCGTCTTTCTTACGGGCGCCCGCCCGATGCCGCTTCGGGCCGCTTCGGGCGGGCATTACGTCCTTGTTATTCCTTCTCGAAAAGGTTCGCGTGCTCGACCATGGACAGCTGGCGATAGGCGTCCGTTCGCGCCGATGCGTCGCCGTGCCAATGCCATTCGCCCTGCGCATCCTGATAGCCGTTCAGGTTGATGGCGGGAATGTCGTCGCGCACGGCCAGCGTGAAGGCGAAGTATTCGTCGAGGGGCAGGCCCGCGGCGCGCAGGAGGATGGCCCCGAGATAGTTCAGGCTCGTGTCGGCGATGCGCGGCTCTTCAGAGACCTGGCGCAGCTCGGTATTGTTCGTCCAAATCATATAAGGCGTGACGTAGCGCTCCTGCACTAGGTCGATGCCCGTGGGCGCTTCGATGGCGGCTTCAGGGGCCTCTCCATCTTCGGATTCCGCCCGCGAGCCGTCGCCGTAGGCCTCGTTCGAAAGCCATTCCACGAATCCCGGCTGATGGTCGCCGAAGAAGCATACGATGACGGGGCGTTCGAGCTCGCGCAGTTCGTCGAGAAACTCCACCAGTTCGACCTGGGAGCGCTCGATGCAGCTCAGGTATTCGTTCACGTCGTCGTATTCGACGCCGTCGAGAGGTGCGCGAACCATATCCTGCGCAGGGATGCTGCCCGTGTCGTAGCCGCCGTGGCTCGCGATGGTCACGTCGAAGATGAAGCGCGGCTCGTCGTCTTGGCACAGCAGGTCCAGGATCAGGTCGTAGGTCGAGGCGTCGCTGACCATGCCGCGAAACATTTCGGCGTCGGCGAAGCTGTCCTCGTCGTAGAATTCGTCGAATCCGAGCTGGCGGTAGACGCGGTCGCGACGCCAGTTTTCCTTCTGGGCGGGATGGATCGCACTGGTCTTATAGCCGATCGAGGAAAGGTAGCGCGCCAGATTGTCGGCGCCGCGCAGATCGTAGAGCATGTAAGGGTAGACGCCCGCGCCGAGCATGCCCATGGTCGAGCCCGTGAGGAATTCGAATTCGCTGTTGCAGGTGCCGCCGCCCATGGCGGACACGTAGCAGTCGCCTTTCACGAGCGCGTCGATCCTGTCGAACGCGACGGTTCCTGCGTAGGTCTGCGCCACATTGGGGTAGCGCGAGAGGTCGGAAAACGTCTCGTTCATAATCGCCACGACGGCAGGTCGTACATCGGGCGCCGTCGCGGGGGAATCTTCGACCGCTTCGGCGGCCAGGGCGATGGCGGCCTTTTCCGCCCTGATTGCGGCGGCTTCCTGCGGCGAATAGTCCTCGGGCGGGCGCGGCGCGATCAGCTGGCTGCGCTGCAGGAAGCACAGAAGCGAGCCGTGCTGCTGGTAGGAATCGAGGCTGCTCCATACATCGACGGTGCATCCGTAGTCTTTCTCGATATCGGCCGCCGAGAACCACATGGAGAATGCGACCAGGATCGCGGCGCCTGCGCTCGCATTGATAGCGAGCGAACGCTTCGTCGGCTTCGAGGCGGGAAGCATCGCGATGATTCCGCCGAAAACGGCCAGGAGGGCGAAAGAGTCCAGCACGCTCTCGCCGAGCGCGTAGGTGTAGCCTCCGCTCACGGACGCGGCCGTCTGCAGCGCCATGACGTCAGAAGGCAGGATGGGCTGGCCCTTGAACGACGCCACGAAGTAGTTCGCCGTCCCTGCGGCGAAGCAGACGCATAGAAACGCTGCCATCGCCGCTTTCGAGCGCTGTCCGAGGAAGAATATGATGGCGAACAATGCGGCTGTCACGCCGAGCCCGGTCGCCACGAACGAGGCCTCCATCGAAAACGTCAGGGGGTTGTACGGCATCTCCATCAGGAGGAATCCTGCGGGGACGCATGCGGCGGCGACTATGGGTTTCGCATGGGAAAGCGCGCGGCCGAAGCGCTCGGCCAGATGTTTGCGCCGTATGATGGCGTATGAAAGGAAACAGAGGGCCGCGATCGCGCATGCGATGGCGATCGGACCGGCTTGGATTTCGATCATGAAACCGTCCTTGATAAACGGGCCTGCGCGGGGCGTTTCATGCCCGCGCCGGCGAGGGCGTAAGAAGGTAAAAGGAGCATTATGCCAAATTCGCCGAAAAAAATAGCCGTCATCGACGGTAATTCGCTTATGCATCGCGCCTACCATGCGGTGCCGCCCACGATGAACGCTCCGGACGGCACGCCCACCAACGCCGTGTTCGGCTTTATGTCTATGTTCTTGAAGCTCTATGAAACCACGATGCCCGACGCGGTGGTCTGCGCGTTCGACGCCGGCAGGCCTGCGTTTCGCATGGAGGCGCTCGAGCAGTACAAGGCGACCCGCCCGCCCATGGACGATGCGCTGCGCGCGCAATTCCCCGTGATCGAGAGCCTGCTCGAGTCGATGAACGTGCCCGTGGTGCGTATCAAGGGCTGGGAGGGCGACGACGTTCTCGGCAGCATTGCCGCCATGGACGAGGCGCTCGGCTACGAGACGCTGCTCGTGACGGGCGATAAGGACGCCTACCAACTGGTAAGCGAGCTGACGCGCGTGGTCACCACTAAGAAGGGCATCAGCGACGTGGCCGTGTACGGCCCGGCCGAGGTCGAGGAGCGCTACGGCGTCACGCCCGCCCAGTTCCCCGACTTCCTGGGCCTGAAGGGCGATTCGTCCGACAACATTCCGGGCGTTCCGGGCATCGGCGACAAGGGCGCGGCCAAGCTGCTGCAGAACTTCGGCAGCATCGACGGCATCTACGAGAACCTCGACAAGCTCAAGGGCAAGCAGCTCCAGAACCTCGTCGAAAACAAAGAGGCGGCGTTCACGAGCCGCCGCGTCGCCACGATCGCGCGCGACCTCGATATCGACATCGACCTCGAGGCGGCGGCGTTTCCCGCGTTCGAGGAGGAGAAGGTCGTCGAGGCGTTCCATACGTTGCGCTTCAACGCCCATCTTTCCAAGGTACTCGCGCTGGCGGGCGCCGATGCGTCGCTTGCGGCCCCGGCGAAGCTCGAGCTGCCGAACGAGCCCGTCCTGGCGGGCGCCGAGGCCGAAGAGGCTCTCGACGCCGCGATCGCGGAAGGCGTCATGGTGGGCGTGGAATTCTACAGGCCCGCGCAGGAAAGCCTTTTCGGGCCGACCTCGATGCTTTTCGTCGGGACGGGCGAGCGCGTCATGTCCTTCGAGGGCGACGATGCGCGCGAGGCATTCGCGCGCATCGTGCGCGACGGGGCGTTTTGCGCTCTCGACGTGAAGCGAGCCCTGCAGGAGGTCTATCCCGCCGACGGGTCGATTCCTGCGGCCGTCGAGCTTTCCGACGTGGCGGATGCCCGTTATTTCGACATCGGGCTCGCGGCGTATCTGCTCAATTCCAATATGAGTCGCTACGAATACGAGACGCTGTGCGACGCCTATCTCGGAGCGACGCTGCCCGAAGCCGCTTCGGCCGAAGCGGCCGCAGTCGCCCACGCATCGGTCGCGAGCATGTTGAGCGAGGCCCTGCGCGAGGCGCTGGACAAGGACGGAAGCCTTGCATGCTATGCCGACATCGATGCGCCGCTCGTCGCGACGCTTGCGGGCATGGAGCGCGTCGGCGCCGCGCTCGACAGCGCCACGCTCGCCGAAATGGGCAGCGTGACGAAGGGGGAAATCGACGCGCTGAGGCAGGAAATCGTCGACCTGGCGGGCGAGGAGTTCAACGTCGATTCGCCCAAGCAGCTCGGCCATATCCTCTTCGAAGTGCTCGGGCTGCCTGCGGGCAAGAAGACCCAGCGCGGTTTTTCCACCGACGCTAAGACGCTCAAGGGCCTCGAGGGCAAGCACCTCATCGCGAGCAAGGTGCTGCGCTATCGAGAGCTGTCGAAGATGCAGTCGACCTATATCGACGCGCTTCCGCGCATGTGCGCGGGCGACGGCCGCGTTCACACGAGCTTCAATCAGACGGTCACCACTACGGGCCGCCTGTCTTCGAGCGAACCGAACCTGCAGAACATTCCCGTGCGCACCGAGTTCGGCCGCCGTATCCGCGAGTGCTTCGTGCCTTTGCGCGCAGACGACGTTTTCGTGTCGGCCGACTACTCGCAGATCGAGCTGCGCCTGCTCGCTCATCTATCGGGCGACGAGAGCCTGATCGATTCGTTCTGCGGCGGCGCCGACTTCCATGCGGCGACGGCGGCGCGCGTGTTCGGCATTCCCGTCGACGAGGTGACGCCTGAACTACGTAGCCGCGCGAAGGCGGTCAACTTCGGCATCGTGTACGGCCAACAGGCGTTCGGTCTGGCAAGTTCGCTCGGCATCGGCTTCAAAGAAGCCCAGGAGATGATCGACCGCTATTTCGAGGTGCACCCGCGCGTGCGCGAGTATCTCGACGAGACGGTGGCCGAGGCGAAAGAGGCTGGCTATGCCGTCACGATGTTCGGACGCAAGCGCCACATACCCGAGCTGCGTGCGGGCAACGCCGTGCAGCGCGGTTTCGGCGAGCGCACGGCCATGAACCACCCCATGCAGGGCAGCGCGGCAGACATTATCAAGCTCGCCATGAACGAGGTGGCGCGCCGCCTGGCCGCCGACGGCTTCGAGAGCAAGCTTATGCTGCAGGTCCATGACGAGTTGGACTTCAGCGTGCCGCGCGAGGAGCTCGAGGCGCTTTCCGCCATGGTAGAAGAGGTGATGAGCGGCGTCGTCGAGCTGAAGGTTCCGCTCGTGGTGGACGTGCAAGGCGGCGCGAACTGGGCGCAGGCGCATTAGAGGCCTGCGGTCCCGCATGCGGCGCGGAGGAAGGGCACCTTTGCGCGCCTTTCATGCGCGGGGCCGAGTAGAGGCAGGCGGGCCTCAAAGGCAACTAAGCGAAACCATTGTGAAAATGGCAAAATCACGGCTAGGCGAACGGCTTTCGGTATGGTAAAGTCTTCGCTTGCCTCTGATGGCGTGTTTTCCTCTAAATATTGGGACTTAGCCCCCCAAATGTATTGACGAGTGTGCATGGCGCGATGTATAATATCGGCCTGCGTTTTAACACATTCAAGGAGAATTACATGTACGCAATCGTGAAAACCGGTGGTAAGCAGTATAAGGTCACTCCGGGCGAATACCTCTCCGTCGAGAAGCTCGACGCCGAGGTCGGCGAGAAGGTCGAGCTCGAGGCCATCTGCGTTGTCGACGGCAGCAAGGTCGACCTCGATACCAAGGTCAAGGTCGTCGCTACCGTTCTTGACCAGTACAAGGACAAGAAGAAGCTCGTCTTCAAGTTCAAGAAGCGTAAGAACTATAAGAAGCTTCGCGGTCATCGTCAGAACCTCACTCGCATCCAGATTGAGAGCATCGGCGAATAACGGGCCGAAGAGAACAGAAGGCAGGTATAGAAAATGGCACATAAAAAAGGTCTTGGTTCTACCCGTAATGGTCGTGACTCCCGCGCGCAGCGCCTCGGTGTGAAGCGTTATGGCGGCGAGCATGTCATCACCGGCAACATCATCGTTCGCCAGCGTGGCACCCACTTCCATCCCGGCCAGAACGTCGGTCGCGGCAAGGACGACACGCTGTTCGCTCTGTGCGAAGGCACCGTCGAGTTCACCAAGGGTGCTCGTCGTATGGTTCATGTTCGTCCCTTCGAGGCCGAATAACAACCACGCATTCGATTGCGCTAAGACCCGCTTCGGCGGGTCTTTTTTTTCGTTTCAGGGCATGCGGGCTTGCGATGCCGCTCGCACGGCTTTCGGAGCGAAATGCCGCCTGGGCGCGGCGTCGTTCGACGGAATCCGCGACAAGCGGTCATAGCTGTTCGCTACAGCGGGAACGACTTCAGGAACATGCGGTAATCGGCTTCGTTCTGGTCGGCGTATGCGCGTGCGAATGCGACGATCGCGCGGTCGAAGACGTCGCCTTTGCCGAGATAGCCTGCGATCGCGAAGCGATTGCCCGTGCGCGCGTGCGCGTGCGCGAGCGTCCATCCGAAGGCGCCCGCGAGCGCCTGCAGCGAATCGGCGTCGATCTCTTCCAGGTCGACGGATGCCTTTCCGTCCCAGAGCTGGCGCACGTAGAAGCTGCGGCTCGCTTTATCGGACTGCATATCGCTCCATCCGAGCAGGACGTCGCTGGCCGTCTGCATGGCTTTCTGGCCTCGCACGATGCGCAGGCCGGCGCTTTCGGCGGCATCTTTTCCCGCGTAGCGCTCGAGCACCGATTCGCGCGCTTCTTTAATCTGCAGCACCAGGTGGTCGTCGGGCGTGGCGCCCTCCATGACGACAATCCAGGCCTGCAGACCGACGCTTCCCACGCCGACCACCTTGCGTGCGATGTCGACGCCGCGGTACTGCTCGACTAGCAGGCGCCTGTCGTCGGGGAGGTTTTTGCGGTAGCGGGAAAGCAGCATCGCGATGATGCGCTCGCGCTCGCGCATGTCGGGATCGGGGATGTCGAGGCCCGTGCGTCGGCTGACCGGTTCGCGCAGCGGCACGATCAGGGGCGGGTCGTTCACGATGCGCAGCTCTCCGCCGACCACCTCGGTCAGCTTCGATACGGCGCGGGCGCTGTTTTTCGAGCGCGCCTTGTCGAAGAGCTCTTCCGTTTCGCGGCGCTCGCGTTTGGTCGCGGCGCGCGCCATGCGTTCGTAGAGGTCTTCGGCATCCATGTGGGCGTACCATACGTCCATCGATCCCATGCGTGTGAAATCGCGCATGGCTTCCCGATAGCATTTTACGGCTTCGAGCGTCGCCGCCTTGCGCTCTTTTTCGGAAAAGCCGCGTTCGCGCCCGCAGATCTCGATGCTGGCAGCCAGGCGTTTCACGTCCCACTCCCACGGGGCCTGGGCGGTTTCGTCGAGGTCGTTGATGTCGAAGACGAGACGACGTTCGGGGGAGTGGAACAGCCCGAAATTGGTCACATGGGCGTCGCCGCACGCCTGGACCCTGATGCCGGTGGACGGCGTGCGGGACAGGTCTGCCGCCATGATGGCCGCCGATCCCCTGAAAAACGCGAAGGGCGATGCCGCCATGCGTTCCCGTCGTATGGGGACGAGCTCCTGGACGCGCGTTTCGTCCTGTTCGCGCAGGATCGCAACGGCGCTTTCGCGCTCGCTCTCGACCTGCCAGGCTCCGTGGCATTCGCGCGGCGTCGTCGTGCGAAGCTCCTTTCCGCGCGCTTTGCTGCTTTTGGCAGAGACTTGCGCTTTGCGGATGTCTTTGCGCACGCGCTCTTTATCGTCGATGGGCATGATTCCTCCTTCGGCGGCTCGATGCCGCGGCTTGCATGCATGCCGGCCCAGTATGGCACAGCTTGCGGGCGCGGCGCCCGTCGCTTCCGGGAGGTTTCCGTGCCGTCGATCGCGCGCGAGGACAGGAGTCTCGGTGCGGCGACCAGTGTCACCTGTGGGTTTTCAGCGATGGGGCGCGGCAATCGCGCGCTCGCCCGCGAAACACCCTCGTGCAGCGCCCGGTATCTCGTATAATCGGGCGTAACCTTCGAACAGAAATGGACGGTCATGTTTACTGATAAAGTGCATATTTATGTTAAAGGCGGCGACGGCGGCGCAGGCTGCATGAGTTTTCGCCGCGAGGCCCACGTGCCCAAGGGCGGTCCCGACGGCGGCGACGGCGGCCATGGCGGCAACGTGGTGCTCGAAGCCGACGCGTCGGTCTCGTCGCTGATCGACTATCGTTATAAGCATCATTTCAAAGCTCCGCGCGGCACGCACGGCAAAGGCAGCCGCATGCACGGCGCGACGGGCGAGGACCTCGTGCTCAAGGTCCCCGTGGGCACCGTGGTGCGCGAGTACTTCGAGGAAAGCAAGGAAACGGGCGAGCTGATCGCCGACCTGACGCACGACGGCGAGCGTGTCGTCGTGGCCAGCGGCGGAATGGGCGGCCGCGGCAACATTCACTTCGTTACCTCCACCAGGCGCGCACCTGCGTTCGCCGAGTTGGGAGAGCCGGCTCAGGAATGCTGGATCGAGCTCGAGATGAAGCTGATGGCCGACGCCGCGCTGGTCGGCGTTCCTTCCGCGGGCAAAAGCTCGCTGATCGCCCGCATGAGCGCCGCCCGCCCCAAGATCGCCGACTATCCCTTCACGACGCTCGTTCCCAACCTCGGCGTGGTCAAGGGCGACGAATACAACTTCGTCGTTGCCGACATCCCGGGCCTGATCGAGGGCGCGCATGAGGGCCGCGGCCTCGGCCACGAGTTCCTGCGCCACATCGAACGCACGGCGCTGATCGTGCATGTCGTCGATATGACGGGCGGCTATGAGGGCCGCGACCCGGTCGAGGACTACCGCATCATCAACCGCGAGTTGGCTCTCTACGCCGACGAGCTTGCGAATCGCCCTCGCATCGTGGTCGCGAACAAATGCGACGTGCCGGGCGTCGAAGACAGCGTCCGTCGCCTGAAGGAAGAGGTGCGCAAGGATGCGATCGCGGCCGCCGACGGCAACGAGTTCGCCGACGGAGTCGACGAGGCGTCGCGCGTGTTCGAGATCAGCGCCTTGACGGGCAAAGGCGTCGACGCCTTGATCCATGCCACGGCCGCCAAGGTCCACGAGCTGCGCGAGGCCGCACGCGAAGAACAGGGCGCCGAAGTCCAGTACGACCAGGTCTGGGAGCACAAGCGCATGCAGCGCGACCGTCGTTTCACGGTGCGCAAGCTCTCCGACGGCGTATTCCGCGTCGAAGGTCCGCAGATCGAGCGCATGGTCGTCCAGACCGACTGGGAGAACGAAGAGGCGCTTGCCTTCCTGCAGCATCGCTTCGACCGCATGGGCCTCGAGAAGGAACTCATCAACGCGGGCGCGGTGAACGGCGACGAGATCCGCATCGTCGGTCGTGCTTTCGAGTTCGAGAGCGCCGATGACCGCGTGGATATCTACAGGGAGCTTGATTTCTAATGACGCATGCAGCACGGCCGCGCACGGCGGTCATCAAAATCGGGTCGTCGACGCTGACCGACGCCGAAGGCAAAGTCGACCGCGCCTACCTCGCCGATCTTGCGCACCAGGTGAACCGCGTGCGCAAAGCGGGCTGGAACGTGATCATCGTCAGCTCGGGGTCCATCCCGTGCGGCTTGGAATCGCTCGGGCTGCCGCTGAAGCGCCCGAAGGACATGCCGACGGTCCAGGCGGCGTCGAGCGTGGGCCAGCGTGCGCTCATCGCGGCGTATGACCAGGTGTTCTCGCCGTACGGCATGCTCACCTCGCTTGTGCTTCTCACGCGCCGCGACACGGCCGACCGCAACGCCTACCTGCATGCGCGCGACACGTTCGCTCGCCTGCTCGAGCTGGGCGCGGTGCCGATCGTCAACGAGAATGACACCGTCTCGGTCGAACAGATCAAATTCGGCGACAACGACACGCTTGCGGCCCTGGTCGCGTGCCTGTCCGATGCCGACCGTGTGGTCATCCTGAGCGACATCGACGGCCTGTATACGGCGAATCCGCAGATCGACCCGAACGCGACGCTCATCCGCCGCGTCGATCGCCTGACGCCTGAAATCATGGCGGGCGCCACGGGCGCGGGAAGCGCGGTGGGCAGCGGCGGCATGATCACCAAGCTTACGTCGGCGCGCGTTCTCGGCGCCGCCGGCATCCCGCTGGTGATCTGCCACGGTCGCGCGGAAGATGCGGTGGTCCGCTCGCTTGCCGACGAACCGATCGGAACCTTGTTCACGGCGCGCGAGCGCAGGCATGAAATCACGCCGCGCAAGCTTTGGATCGCATTGGGCGATTCGGTCAAGGGCCGTCTCGTGGTCGATGCGGGCGCCGCGTGCGCCCTGGTCGAACACGGATCGTCGCTTCTTTCGGTCGGCATAAGGAGAATCGAGGGGCCCTTCGAGGCGGGCGATGTCGTCGACGTGCTCGACGAGTCCGGCTACGTGATCGCGCGCGGCCTCGCGCGCTGTGACGCCCAAGCCGCTCGCGATGAGGCCGGAACGGTGATCCATCGCGACGAGATGGTCGTGTTCGAATAACGATTCCCACGGGCGCGCATGCCGCGCCCGCGTTTTCGGAGGGAGGCGCCATGGAGCGCGAATTGGAAACCTACGTGCGCGATACGGCCCTTGCTGCCCGCGCCGCCTCGCGCGTGCTCGCTCGCGCGTCCGAGCAGCAGCGAAACGAGGCCCTCGCCGCCATGGCGAAGGCGCTGCGCCTTCGGGCCGCCGACATCATCGAGGCCAATGCGCACGATATGGAGCAGGGGGCCGCATCAGGCATGAGCGAAGGCCTGCTCGACCGCCTCATGCTCGATGAAGCCCGCCTGGAGGGCATGGCTTCGGCGCTCGAGGCCTTGGCGGACCTGCCCGACCCGTTGAACCGCACGGTCGAGCAGCGCGTTATCGAAGGCGGCATGGACCTGCGTCGCGTCACCACTCCTTTGGGCGTGGTCGCCATGGTGTACGAGGCGCGTCCGAACGTGACGGCCGACGCGGCGGGCATCTGCCTGAAGTCGGGCAACGCCTGCGTCCTGCGCGGCGGCTCCCAGGCGTTTCATTCGAACATCGCGCTTACGCGCGTATTGCGCGAAGCCGTCGAAACTGTCGGCCTTCCCGCCGATTGCATCTGCTCGATCGAGACGGTCGACCGCGCGGCGACCGATGCGCTGATGGGCCTGCACGGCATCGTCGACGTGCTCATTCCTCGCGGCGGCGCGGGGCTTATCCGCCATTGCGTCGAGCATTCCAAGGTGCCCGTCATCGAAACGGGCACGGGCAACTGCCACGTGTACGTGCACGAGACGGCCGACTTCTCCATGGCGCGCGCCATCGTGATGAACGCGAAAACGCAGCGAACGGGCGTGTGCAACGCGTGCGAGAGCCTGCTTGTCGACCGCGCGGCGGCCGAGGGCTTCCTTCCCGCCATGCTCGATGAGCTGGCGGGCGCGGGCGTCACGGTGCACGGCGACGAGCGCGTTCGCGCCTGCGCGCCTGAGGCCCTTGCGTTCGTCGACGCCGCCGAGGAGGATTGGGGTCGCGAGTATCTCGCGCTCGAAATCAGCGTGAAGACGGTCGACGGCGTTTTCGAGGCGATCGACCATATCAACCGCTACGGCACGGGGCATTCCGAATGCATCGTCGCCGACGAGGCGACGTCCGCAGGCGCAGAAGCCGTCGACGAGTTCCTTGCGGGCGTCGACGCCGCGGCGGTCTATGCCAATGCCTCGACGCGTTTCACGGACGGAGGGTGCTTCGGCCTTGGCGCCGAAATCGGCATTTCCACGCAGAAGCTGCATGTGCGCGGACCCTTCGCCCTCGAGGCGCTGACGTCGTACAAGTACGTCGTGCGCGGGACCGGGCAGGTGCGCGGCTAGTGGACGTGCTCGCCGGATTCGCTCCCGCGGCGTTTGAGGAGGGCGCGTCCCCCGTCGTGTGCGAGCGCTTCGACGCGCTGGGTTCCGACGGCCGCCGCGCCCGCCTCGGCATCATGGGCGGCACGTTCGATCCGATTCATGTGGGCCATCTCGCGTGCGCCGAGCAGGTGCGCGACGTGTTCGAGCTCGACGGGGTGGTGTTCATGCCCGCGGGCGACCCGTGGATGAAGCGCGGCCGCAGCATCAGCGCCGCCGAAGACCGCTTCGCCATGGTGAAGGCCGCCGTGGAGGACAACCCCTTCTTCGATGCGAGCCGCCTTGAAATCGACCGCGCGGGCGAAACCTACACCGTCGACACGCTGCGGGCTTTGCGTGCGCATTATCCCGACAACGTCGAGCTGTATTTCATCTCGGGCGCCGACGCCATGCATCGGATCCTGGAATGGCGCGATGCGACGGAGCTCGCGCGCATGGCGCGCCTCGTCGCGGTCTCGCGCCCTGGATACGAAATCGACGACGCGCGCCGCCGCTACATGCTCACGCATGCGGCTATCCGCCACGTGTCCGTCATCGAAGCCACGGCGCTTGCCGTTTCTTCCACTGATTTGAGGGAGAAAGTGCGATCGGGGCGCTCGATACGCTATCTGGTGCCGCAGGTTGTGGCAGACTACGTCGAAAACCACGGATTGTACCGGGGCCGCGCATAGCGCCCCGTTTCCGCCGGCTTCGCGCTTTCACGGGCATCGCTCGCCGTGCGCGGCCGGCGCGTCATTGCAAGGGAAGGAAGCGGTCGATGATCGATCCCGATAGATTCGAAGAGATGCGCAGGCGTCTCGAGGGGCGCGTGAAGCCGGCGCGCTACCTGCATTCCATGGGAGTTTCCCAGACGGCCGAACAGCTCGCCCGCATTTACGGAGCGGACGAGAGCGACGCCGCCGTCGCGGGCCTTCTGCACGATTGGGACAAGGCGCTCTCGTTCAAGGAGCTCAAGCGCTTGGCGAAAAAGCACAAGCTCGCCCCGAAGGCCGTGCGCAAGCAGATGCCGGGCGTGCTCCATGCGCTGACCGCGCCGTATTCGCTGCATGAGGAGTTTCCCGAGCTTTCGGCCGAGGTCCTGCAGGCGATCGGCCGCCATACATGCGGCGCGACCGACATGACCGACCTCGACAAGATCGTCTTCATCGCCGACATCATCGAGCCGGGCCGCACCTTCGGCGACGTCGCTCCTTTGCGCGAGGCAGTGGGCGAGGTGTCGCTCGACGAGCTGTTCTTCATGACGTACGGATCGACGCTCGTCTATCTTATCGAAGCGGGGCTGCCGGTGCATCCCGACTCCCTCGACGTCTGGAACGTCTTGGTGGCCGAGCGCGCGCAGCGTCTCGAGCCCCAGGCCGACGCATGCGCTTCTCAGGCAGCGCCCGACGCGCCCCGTTCCCGCGGCCCGCGCGTCATCGTCATAGAGTAAAAGGCATGCGGGCGTTCGATCCCGCATTCGAAAAAACGAAAGGACCATTAGCTACATGGCACAGGACAAAGGACTCTCCTCGGTCGAGAAGGCTCTGATCGCGGCCCGTGCGGCCGATTCCAAGAAGGCCACCGACATCATGATCCAGGACGTGCGCGGGCTGTCGAGCGTCACCGACTTCTTCGTCATCGTGACCGCCCAGAACAACCGCCAGATCGACGCCGTGCTCGACGCGATCGAAGAGGCCGAGATCAAAGAAGCGGGCGTGAAGCCCTACAGCGTCGAAGGCGCGCAGGAGGGCTTCTGGGCCCTGCAGGACTACGGTGATTTCGTGGTCCACGTGTTCCAGCCCGAGGGCCGCGACTATTATCGTCTCGAAGAGATCTGGAACGACGCTCCGCTCGTCGAATTCGTCTCCGAGGCCGATGCCGCCCAGGAGGAGTAGGCGATGGCTCTCGGAATCATCTGCGCCACGAAGACCGAGGCGACGCCTTTCATCGAGAAGCTCGGCGCGAAAAAGACCGGGCATGCGGCTCTGATCGACGTCCATGAGGGCGAATTCGCCGGTGTGCCGGTCGTGCTGGCGTGCTGCGGCGTGGGCAAGACCAACGCCGCCATGGTTGCCCAGATGCTCATCGATCGCTACGGGGTCGACACCCTGGTGAACGCGGGCACGGCGGGCGGCATGGATTCGTCCCTCGACCTGTTCGATATCGTCGTCGGCGCCACGTTCTGCCATCACGACGTCGATGCCCAGATGGTGCTCGTCGATTCGTACCCGTACTATCCGGGCGGCGTCTTCGAGGCCGACCCCGTCCTTTTGGACGCGGCCTGCGACACGGCCGACGGCTTCGAGGCCCCCGTGCGTTTCGGCGCCATGGTCTCGGGCGAGCAGTTCATCGACGACGAGTGCCGTGGCGACGTGATTGCGCGTCACGACCCTCTGGCGGTGGATATGGAAAGCGCCGCCATGGCTCAGGCGTGTTTCGCAAACGGCGTGGCGTTCGTGTCTGTGCGCGGCATCACCGACACGGCGGAGCACGACGGTTTCGGCAATTACGAGATCAACAGCGCCAAGGCCTCGGCGATCGCCTGCGATTTCACCGAATCTCTCGTGAAGGCGCTCGCGAATCGCGGTTAGCGAACCGGCACCTCGGCGGCTGAAAGAACGAATGCGCATGCGAAGGCGCGGCATCCAGGCCGCGCCTTCGTCGTGTCGGGGCAGGTTTCGGAAAAACGTCGCGCATCGTTTCGCGCAGAAAGAATCGAGCGGGCTCGCCGTATAATGCAACGGATACGCAGTGAGAAGGAAAGGGAAGGGGTCGTTTCGTGCATCGTCTCGGAAACGCATTGGCAATCGTGAACCCTGCCGCCCAGAACGGCAACGGCGCCCGAGGCGCGGCGTTTCTCAGATACGCGGCGGCATCCGATGCCTCGCCGTTCAGGTCGCTTTCCATCGAGACGACCCGCGAGCCCGGCCATGCCCGCGCGCTCGCGGCCGCAGCCGGCGCCTACGACACGGTCGTCGTCGTGGGCGGCGATGGCGTGGTGCACGAGACGGTGGCGGGCCTTCTTGAAATCCCGCGCGCCCAGCGTCCTGTTCTCGGGCTCGTCCCATGCGGCAACGGCAACGATTACGCGCGCACGCTCGGCATGCCGTTCGACCTCGACGCCGCCTTCGCGGCGTTGTCGAAGGCGGTGCCGCGCGCGGTCGACGTGGGAATGGTGAACGGCACGCCTTTCATGCAGACGCTCTCGTTCGGCCTCGATGCGGCTATCGCGCTCGGCACGCACGCACGCAGGGTCAAGACCGGCCATACGGGAACGCGGCTGTTTCTCGAAGAGGGCGTCGAGCAACTCGTGTTCCATCGCGACGAATATCCGTACGAGCTGTCGATCGACGGCTCGGCGCCCGAGCGCTCGTCGATGTTTCTGTTCGCGGTGCAGGTCGGCCCCACCTACGGCGGCGGTTTCATGATCTGCCCCGAGGCCGACCCGTCTGACGGCGCGTTCGATTGCTGCATCGCGCATCCGCCGATCGGGTTCGCCCGCGCGGCGCGGCTTTTCCTCAAGGCGAAGGACGGAAAACATATGGGAAACACCGACGTGCTTTCGTTCTATCACGCCCAGCGGCTGTCGGTCTCTTTCGCATCGCCTCCGCCCGTGCAGGTCGACGGCGAGCGCATCGTCGGAGACCGTTTCGACATCTCGATCCTTCCGCGCGAAATCGACGTTCTTTTCCTCGACCGAAGGGCCTGACGCATGACGACGTTCAGCTTCATCCTCATTCTCGCCGTGGCCGTGGTCGTCTCTGCGGTCATCAACCAGCTCGTGCGAGGGGTATCGACGCCTCTTATCCAGATCGCCCTCGGCGCGGTCATAGCCCTATGGGGCTTCACGACATCGAATTTCACCATCGATCCCGATCTGTTCCTGGTTCTGTTCATCGCGCCGCTGCTCTATGACGAGGCGCGTCAGGTGGACAAGGTGTCCCTCTGGTCGAACCGCACCGTCATCGTCTCGCTTGCCGTGGGCCTCGTGGTGGTTGCGATGCTCGTGGTGGGCTTCGTGCTCAATTTCGTGCAGCCCAGCATCCCGCTCGCGGCCGCATTCGCCCTCGGCGCCGCACTCGGCCCGACCGATGCGGTCGCCGTGGCGTCGCTGTCGCAGCGCGCGTCGTTGAACAAACGTCAAGAGGTGCTGCTTTCGGGCGAATCGCTGATCAACGACGCGTCGGGCGTCGTGTCGTTCCAGTTCGCCGTGGCGGCGCTGACCACCGGGACCTTCTCGCTGCTCGACGCCACCGCGACGTTTTTCGTGAGCTTCTTCGGCGGCATCGGCATCGGATTGGTATGCGCCGCGGTGCTCGCCTTCATTGCGTCGCGCGTGCGCGACTTTGGCCTGGAGGATACGACGTTCCACGTGCTGTTCGAGGTGCTGACGCCGTTTCTGGTGTTTCTCGTCGCCGAGGAGCTGCACGTCTCCGGCATCCTCGCCGTCGTGGCGGCGGGCCTTTCCGGCTCCATGTTCAGGAACCGCAGCATCGGGCCCAACATCGCCCGCATGAAGATCGTCTCCGCCAGCGTGTGGAAGGTGTTCGGCTTTGTGCTCAATGGCATCGTGTTCGTGCTGCTCGGCGTGCAGCTTCCGCATGCCATGTCCGATACGTGGGAGGACCGTGCGGTCAGCAATCCCGAGCTCATCGCGCTCGTGCTGCTGCTTGCGGCCGTTGTGATCGGCGTGCGCGTGGCGTGGTTTCTTGCGCTCAGCTATATCGGCCGCAAGCAGACGGCGCGCAGCGAGCAGCGCAACAGCGGCGGAACGCCCGAGCAGGTGAAAAGCGTCATGCGCTCGGTGCATCCGGTGACGAAGGATTCGCTGGTCGAGTCGTGCGCCTTGGCCTTGGCGGGCCCGAAAGGCGCCGTCACGCTGTCGATCATGTTCACGCTGCCGTATTCGATCGACGCGGCGGGCGGCGCTTTCTCGCAGCGTGATTTCTTGATCTTTCTCGCAAGCGGCGTGATCTTGGTCACGTTGCTTCTGGCGAATTTCGTGTTGCCGCTCCTGCTGCCCGATAAGGACGAGGCGCGCGTCTACGAGACCGACATCCAGGCTTCGATCGAGGTGCTGCGTCTTGTGATCGAAGACCTCGCCGCGCGCCAGAATCGCGAGAACCGCCGCGCGACGCAGGTGGTCATGAAACAGTACAACGACCGCATCGACCGCATCAAGCAAGGCACGGGATACGAGGATGACGATTCGTGCCTGCGTATGCAGGCGCTCGAATGGGAGCAGGATTTCATCCTCAAAGCGCTTGACGAGGACACGGTGTCGCCCGTGGCCGGCTACCGTCTTCTGCGCCGCGTGCGCCAGGAGATGGACCTCGTGTGCCACGAACGCAACGTGTGGTGGCTGATCGGCATCGCGCGCAGCAGGCTCGACCTGGTGGTGCGTTCGGTCAAGCGCGCGCTGCACGATAAGAACCTGCTGAAGACGTCGTCGCAAGAAGAGGTCGAGACGCGTGAATTCCAGGCGAAGGCCTTCGAATACGTGCTCTCCAGGCTGCGCGTGCGTCTGGACGATCCAGCGTACAGGACCGAGCACGTCAGCGCGCTCATGGTCGAGGTGCAGCGCGATCTGCGTCGCGTCAGGCGCGCGGGGCGCGGCGTGGCGGCGGCCGCGCGGGCCGAGGACAAGGCCACCGAGATGCGGCGTTTGGCGTGCGCTCTCGAGCTCGACCATATCCAGGACATGTACGAGGCGGGGCGTATCAACCGCGGCACTGCGAAGATGATGCGCGAGAACGTGCATCTCATGCAGCTCGACCTGGAAGACAAGGTCTAGGGCGGCCGCCTCGGCGGCTTCGGCCGGGAATCGGCCATGTATGCTGTGGAATCGGGTCTGCT
Source organism: Slackia sp. (assembly GCA_029266945.1). Taxonomy (GTDB): domain Bacteria; phylum Actinomycetota; class Coriobacteriia; order Coriobacteriales; family Eggerthellaceae; genus Slackia. The sequence goes on from JARIED010000037.1 coordinate 44,317, forward strand.
TCTCCACTAAAGCGGCTGTTTTTGCTATCATGTACTGTTGCGTGTCCTGAAAGGGGACGCAATGAGTGCGGGCGTGGCGGAATTGGCAGACGCGCCAGATTTAGGTTCTGGTGGGCAACCCCCGTGAAGGTTCAAGTCCTTTCGCCCGCACCATCCGCGCTTACGCGACGGCGTTTGCCATAGGTAACCTGTTCGTCTTCGGACGGACTGAGCAAGACTCAGATGGAGGATAGAGTTGAAAACGAAGGTAGAGGTTCTCGAGTCCGGTGCCACCAAGCTCACGGTGACCATCGAGGCTGCCGAGATCGACGCTCGCATCAAGAAGACCTACAAGGATTTCGGCGCTAAGTACCGTTTCCCCGGATTCCGTCCCGGCCATGTGCCGCGCCCCGTCATCGACAGCAACCTGGGCAAGGACGCCGTCCGCTCCACCGTCACCGACGAGCTGCTCAATGAGAGCTTCCCCCTCGCCGTCGACGAGAACGACCTGAACATGATCTCCCAGCCGAAGTTCGGCGACGTCGAGGGCCTGGTCGAAGAGGGCAAGGACTTCACGTTCTCCGCGGAGTTCGAGGTCAAGCCGGTGCTCGAGCTTTCCGATTATTCCCCCGTGCACATCGAGATCCCGTTCAAGAAGGCCTCCGAGGCTGAAATCGACGAGCAGATCGAGGCTCTGGGCAATTACTACTACGACTACAAGAACGCTCCTGCCAACACCAAGGTGAAGCTGGAGAACAGCGTCGAGATCACCCTGGTCGTCAAGGACGACAAGGGCGAGGTCATGGAGTCCCTGGGCGCCGAGGACCGTCTCTACGAGCTGGGTCAGGGCCTGTTCCCCGCCGCCTTCGACGATGCTCTGCTGGGCATGAAGAAGGGCGAGACCAAGAGCATCACGCTCAACGTCGCCGAGAACCCCTGCATGATGACGTCCATCCTCAAGGACAAGACCGAGGAAGTCACCTTCGAGGTCGAGGTCAAGGCCGTCAAGAAGAAGATCGCTCCCGAGGTCACCGACGAGTGGGTCAAGGAGACCCTGGGCTTCGCCGACGTCGCCGAGCTGCGCATCCGCATGGGCGAGTCCATCGAGCAGCAGAAGGGCGACATCATCCCCCGCATCATGGAGAACAACGCCCTGTTCGCTCTGCAGGAGCGCCTGATCGGCGAGGTTCCCGCGGTCATGGCCGAAGAGGCCGAGCGCGACCTGCTGCAGAACTTCTTCACGCAGCTGCAGAACCAGGGTGCCACGCTCGACGCCTATCTGAAGGCTCAGGACATCACGGCCGATAAGTTCAAGGAAGACGTCAAGCTCCAGGCCGTCGACACCGTCAAGCAGAACCTGGCTCTCGACGCTTGGGCCCGCCATGCCGGTATCGAGGTTTCCGACGAGGAAATCGTCGAGGAGTTCAAGAACAGCGGCGCCCAGGATCCCGACGCTCTCTATGACGAGTGGAAGGCCCAGGGCCGTCTGCACATCGTCCGCGAGGGTGTCATGCGCGGCAAGGCTCTCGAGGCCCTGCTTGCCGAGGCTGACGTCGAAGAGGTCGAGACTCCCGCTGCCGAGGAGAAAGAGGAGAAGTCTGCGAAGAAGGCTTCCGCTAAGAAGACCTCCAAGAAGGCCGCTGCCTCCGACGAAGAGGCTCCCGCTGCCGAATAACGCATAAGGCGTCGCCTTCTGCTTCTATGGATGTACGGTAAGCCTGCGGTGCCTTTGAAGCTCGTGTTCGTTATATCGTGCTACATTGACCTTGGCTCGTCACCTTTCCGAAGGAGGCGAGCCAAGGTTGTATTACCGGAAAGGGAATATTATGGATATACGTAACGGCTACACCATCCCTTACGTCATCGAGCAGTCGCCCCGCGGCGAGCGCTCTTACGACATCTATTCGCGCCTGCTTAACGACCGCATCGTCTTTCTGGGCAGCGCCATCGACGACGACGTGGCGAATATCGTCGTCGCGCAGCTTCTGCACCTCGAGAGCGCCGATCCCGAGAAGGACATCTCCCTCTACATCAATTCCCCGGGAGGCAGCGTTTCCGCGGGCCTCGCGATCTATGACGCCATGCAGTTCATCCGTTGCGACGTTTCCACCGTATGCATGGGCATGGCTGCTTCCATGGGTTCGGTCTTGACCACTGCCGGCGCCCCCGGCAAGCGTTTCATCACGCCGAATTCCCAGATTATGATTCATCAGCCCATGGGAGGCGCGGAATCCCGCACCCAGCAGACCGATTTCGAGATCGCCGCGGCCGAGATGCGCAAGTGCCGCGATCGCCTCGAGGGCATCCTGGCGAAGCATACGGGCCAGTCCATCGAGACCATCCATGCCGACTCCGAGCGCGATCACTGGCTGACCGCCGAAGAGGCGAAGGCGTACGGCCTGGTCGACGAAATCATCACCTCGCGCTCCGTCGCGAAGAAGGAAGCCTAGCCGATGCGAATCAACGACAACGACCCGCAAAGCGTCGATCCCAAAGACGCTCGCTGCATCTTCTGCGGCAAGTCTGCCGACCAGGTGGGCGGCATGATCCAGAGCCCGGACGGCGTGTGCATCTGCGACGAATGCATCTCGGTCTGTTCCGACGTGCTTTCTCAGGGCGGCTACATGCGCGAAGACGGCGACTGCTCCGATGAGCAGGCGTCCGAGCAGGGCGAGGAGCAGCAGGCCGTTCCGAGCGCCGAACAGGTGCTCGCTTCGCTGCCGACCCCGCATGAGCTCTACGACCGTCTGAGCCAGCACGTCGTCGGCCAGGACGCGGCGAAACGCGCCCTTTCCGTGGCTGTCTACAACCACTACAAGCGCATCAGCCTCGGCCAGGAGGCGGGCGAGGGCGACGTCGAGCTCGCGAAGAGCAACATCATGCTGCTCGGCCCGACCGGTTCCGGCAAGACGCTGCTCGCGCAGACTCTGGCGCGCACGCTCCAGGTTCCGTTCGCCATCGCCGACGCCACCACGCTGACCGAGGCGGGCTACGTTGGCGAAGACGTCGAGAACATCCTCTTGAAGCTGATCACGGCGGCCGACTTCGATATCGACCGCGCCCAGATCGGCATCATCTACATCGACGAAATCGACAAGATCGCCCGCAAGGCCGAGAACCTCTCCATCACGCGCGACGTGTCGGGCGAGGGCGTGCAGCAGGCGCTGCTCAAGATCGTCGAGGGCACCGAGGCTGCGGTTCCTCCGCAGGGCGGACGCAAGCACCCCCAGCAGGAGCTCATCCATATCGACACGAAGAACATCCTGTTCATTCTGGGCGGAGCTTTCGTGGGCCTGGCCGACATCATCGGTTCGCGCGTCGGAACGACCGGCATCGGCTTCACCAGCGATATGCCCGAAAGCAGGAAGCACGCCGAGGCCGAGCTGCTTTCCAAGGTACTGCCCGAGGACTTGAACAAGTTCGGCATGATCCCCGAATTCGTGGGCCGCATCCCGGTGATCTGCTCGCTCGACGAGCTGACCGAAGACGACCTCGTCCATATTCTCACCGATCCCAAGAATGCGCTGGTCAAGCAGTACACGCGCATGTTCGAGTTCGAGGATTCCCAGCTCGTGTTTTCCGACGAGGCCCTGCGCGCCATCGCGCATGAGGCCGTCGAGCACGGAACGGGCGCCCGCGGCCTGCGTTCGATTTGCGAACGCGTCCTGCAGGATGTCATGTTCGATTTGCCTGAGCACGAGCCCGGCACGCGCGTGGTCGTTCGCGCGACCGACATCGAAGGTTCGACGAAGCCGCAGATCGAGACTGCCGAGGAGCTCGAAGACGCTTCCGACCAGGCCGACCAGGCCGAAGAGATTCAGGAGTAGAATCAATGGAAGAGCTTTCCAAGAATTACGACCCCGCATCCATCGAGCAGGCGATGCTCGACAAGTGGCTCGCGGGCGATTACTACAAGCGCACCAAGGGCGTGGGCGACTGCACCGTCACGATCCCGCCCCCCAACGTCACGGGCAAGCTGCACATGGGCCATGCGATGGACGACACCATTCAGGACACCTTCGTGCGCTTCATGCGCATGCGCGGCCGCTCGACGCGTTGGATCCTGGGCACCGACCATGCGGGCATCGCCACGCAGACGAAGGTCGACAAGAAGCTCGCCGCCGAGGGCATTTCGCGTCGCGAAATCGGCCGCGAGAAGTTCATCGATGCCTGCTGGGATTGGACGCATGAATACGGGGGACACATCGTCGAGCAGGTCAAGCGCATGGGCTGCTCGGTCGATTTCTCCGACCCGCACTTCACCATGGACGAGGATTACGCCAAGGCCGTTCGCAAGACCTTCGTGGACTGGTATCACGATGACCTGATCTATCGCGGTAAGCGTATCGTCAACTGGTGCCCGCACTGCCGTACCGCCATTTCCGACGACGAGGCGGAGTACAAGGAGGAGGACGGCCATCTGTGGCACCTCCGCTACCCGCTGACCGAGCCTGTCGACGGCCAGGAATACATCGTGGTCGCCACCACGCGTCCCGAGACCATGCTCGGCGACACCGGCGTCGCGGTTTCTCCGAAAGACCATGACAAGGATAAGTTCGTCGGCAAGACCGTCATACTTCCGATCGTGGACAGGGAAATCCCGATTTTCAGCGACTTCTACGTCGACGCCGACTTCGGCTCCGGCTTCGTGAAGGTCACGCCCGCGCACGACCCCAACGACTTCGCGATGGGCGAGCGCAACGGCCTCGAGAAGATCAACATCTTCGACGAGACTGCGCACGTGGTCGACGGCTACGGCGAATTCTCCGGCATGAGCCGCGAAGAGTGCCGTGAGGCCGTGGTGGCGTGGTTCGAGGAGCACGGCCTGCTCGACCATGTCGAAGACCACCACCATTCCGTCATGCACTGCTACCGCTGCCCGTCCGCCCTCGAGCCGTGGCTGTCCGAGCAGTGGTTCGTCGCGGTCGATAGGCTGAAAGGCCCCGCGACCGAGGCTGTGACGAGCGGCAAGGTGAAATTCCACCCCGAGCGCTGGACGCAGAGCTATCTCACGTGGATGGAAAACCTCAAAGACTGGTGCATCTCGCGTCAGCTGTGGTGGGGCCATCGCATCCCCGTGTTCTACTGCGACGAGTGCGGCTGGATGGACGCCTCCATGGAAGACGTGCATGTCTGCCCCCATTGCGGCGCCGCGACGCGTCAGGACGAAGACGTGCTCGACACGTGGTTCTCGAGCCAGCTGTGGACGTTCGCCACGCAGGGTTGGCCCGACAAGCCCGAGCTCATGGAAGGCCATCATCCCACGACGGCGCTCGTCACGGCGCGCGACATCATCGCGCTGTGGGTCGCCCGCATGATCATGGCGTCCACGTACTTCCTCGACGAGATCCCGTTTCACGACGTGGTCATCTACGCGACTATCCTGGCCAAGGACGGCACGCGCATGTCCAAGTCGAAGGGCAACGGCGTCAATCCGATGGACCTCATCGAGAAATACGGCGCCGACGCGATGCGCTTCAACCTGCTCACGCTGGTCACCAACAACCAGGACGTGCGCTTCGATGCCAACCTGGATAAAGATACCAAGGAGCTCATCGATTCGCCGCGCACCGAGGCCGCCCGTTCGTTCGTGAACAAGGTCTGGAACGCGAGTCGTTTCGTGCTCTCGAACCTCGAAGGCTTCACGCCGGGCGAGCCTCGCGTGACCGGTCCCGCCGATGCTTGGATCTTCTCGCGCCTCGCGCAGCTTTCCGAGCGTGTCACCGCGGGCATCGAGGCGTACCAGTTCGGCGAGGTCGCGCGCGAGCTGCACGGCTTCTTCTGGAATGAGTTCTGCGACTGGTACATCGAGTTCACCAAGTCCGCGCTGCAGCAGGAGGGCGAGGCCCGTCTGCAGACCCAGCGCAACCTGGTTTACGTGCTCGACAACGCGCTTCGCCTGCTGCATCCCGCGATGCCCTTCGTGACCGAGGCCATCTGGGAGAAGCTCCCGCATGGCGACGAGGCTCCCGCGCTCATGATGGCCGCATGGCCCGAGCCCGAGACGCTGGCGTGCTGGAAGAACGAAGAGGCCGAGCGCGCCATCGACCTGGTTTGCGGCATCGTGTCCGCCGTCCGTTCGGTCCGCGCCCGTTACGGCATCTCGCCGAAGCAGGCGCTCGACGTGGCCGTGAAGGCCGCGAGCGAGCAGGACGCCGCTTTGGTCGATGAGCAGCGCGCGCTGATCGAGGGCCTGGCCCGCACGGCGTCGCTGGCCGTGGCCGCCGACCTCGACAAGCCCGCCGAAAGCGCCGCGACGCTCGTGTCCGGCTGCGAGGTGTACTGCGTCCTTTCCGGCTTGGTCGATTTCGCCGCCGAGCGCGATCGTCTGGTCAAGGAGCACGAGAAGTTCCAGAAGGAAAGCGCCAAGGTTGAGAAGAAGCTCTCCAACCCCGGCTACCTCGCCAAGGCGAAGCCCGAAATCGTGGAGAAGGACAAGGCCAAACACGCCGAGCTTGTCGCGAAGATCGACCTGGTGGTCGCTCAGATCGCCGAGCTGGGTTAACGCGGAGCCGCTTCGTCGGCGACGCTCTGAAGCCGCCCGTGGAGCGTATGCCGCGGGCGGCTTCTTCCGTTTCCGGAGCCGGATGCGCCGCATGCGCGCGGGCGGGGGAGGGCCGGATGCCGTCTTCGCCCGCGCGAATGTGTTGAGCGCGCGTTCCCGCGCCCGTTTCGAAGCGTGGCGGCGAGAATCCGGTACAATGCTTTGCGTTTATTGCGTAGAAACCGATCCGCGGGGTTAACGGCCGCGCGGCCTGAAAAGGAAGCGAACATGAGCGAGATTCTCTCTCAGCTGTGGACCCCCGAACTCCAGATGGCGGTGACCGCCGTCATCGTCTTGCTGGTGGCTCTGTACGTGCTTTCCGTCATCTGGGTGGTACGCGACGCGTACCAGCGCGGCACGCTGTGGTACGCCTGGGCGATCGTCGCCCTCATCCCTGTGCTCGGTGTGATCGCCTATAGCCTGCTTCGCCCGCCGCTGCTGCAAATCGACCGCGACGAGCAGGAGCTCGAAATCGCCCTGAAGCAGCGTCAACTGATGCATTACGGCGAATGCGGCAACTGTGGCTATCCCGTGGAAGCCGATTACGTCTTGTGTCCGCAGTGCCATCAGCGTCTGAAGAACCAATGCGCCAAGTGCGGCCATGCCCTCGATCCCTCGTGGACCATCTGTCCGTATTGCGCCACGCCGCTTCCGGGCGTTGCCGCGCGCCGTAGCGCACGAACTACCGACGCCTCGCGACAGCAGGCGGCACATCAGGCGAATCAGGCAGGTCAGCACCAGCAGGGCGCATCGCGTTCCCGTCATGAGCGATAGCTTCGGTTCGAGCTTCGAAAGCCGTCTCGTTCGAGGCGGCTTTTCTTGTGAGCGTCCGCGTCGTCGCATGAGGCGACCGAAAGACGCCTTCGCCGGCGGGTATCTATAAGCCAGCATCCATTTCGTTTCACCATGCGTAACTCGCATCGTTCGAGAGGAGACATTCCCATGAAGGCCCTGTATAACGACGGCTCCGTGGCCGAGGTTTCGCCGGAGGAATCCACCCACGTCATCCGCCATTCCGCGGCGCACATCATGGCCCAGGCCATCAAGCGCCTCTATCCCGAGGCCGATTTCGCGTACGGCCCCGCGACCGATAACGGCTTCTACTACGATGTCGACCTGGGCGACAAGAGGTTGTCCGAGGACGACCTTCCCGCTATCGAGGCCGAGATGAAGAAGATCGTCAAGGAGAACCTCAAGTTCAGTGCGTTCGAGCTTCCCCGCGAAGAGGCCATCGCGCTGATGGAAGAGCGCGGCGAGAAGTACAAAGTCGAGCATATCGGCGACCTGCCCGAAGACGCCCGCATCACCTTCTATCAGCAGGGCGACTACATCGACATGTGCGTCGGCCCGCACCTGACCTACACCAAGGCTCTGAAAGCGTTCAAGCTCACGGGCGTCTCCGGCGCCTACTGGAAGGCCGACTCCAGCAACAAGATGCTCACCCGCATCAACGGCACCGCTTTTGCCACCAAAGAAGAGCTCGACGCGCATCTTACGATGATCGAAGAGGCCAAGAAGCGCGACCATCGCAAGATCGGCCGCGAAATGGACCTGTTCATGATGCGCGACGAGGCTCCCGGCTTCCCGTTCTTCCTGCCGAACGGCATGATTCTCAAGAACACCCTGCTCGACTACTGGCGCGAGATCCATCACGCCGCAGGCTATGTGGAAATCTCCACGCCTCAGATCATGAACCGTCACCTCTGGGAGACTTCCGGCCACTGGGACCACTACAAGGACAACATGTACTCCACGACGATCGACGAAGAGGAGTACTGCATCAAGCCGATGAACTGCCCCGGCGGCGTGCTGGTCTACGCATCTAAGCCGCATAGCTACCGCGAGCTGCCGATTCGCGCGGGCGAAATCGGCCTGGTCCATCGTCACGAGCTCAAGGGCGCCCTGCATGGCCTGTTCCGCGTCCGCTGCTTCAACCAGGATGACGCGCATCTGTTCGTGCGCCCCGACCAGCTGACCGAGGAAATCGTCGGCGTGGCCAACCTGATCACGTCCGTCTACGACAAGTTCGGCTTCACCTATCACGTCGAGCTGTCCACGCGCCCCGAGGACTCCATGGGCTCCGACGAGGACTGGGCGGCCGCCGAAGGCGGTCTGAAGACCGCGCTCGACAAGCTCGGCATGGACTACGTGGTCAACGAGGGTGACGGCGCCTTCTACGGTCCTAAGATCGACTTCCATCTGGACGACTCGCTGGGTCGCACGTGGCAGTGCGGCACGGTGCAGCTCGACTTCCAGATGCCCCTGAACTTCGACCTCGAGTACACCGACGCCGATGGCGAGAAGAAGCGCCCGATCATGCTGCATCGCGTGTGCTTCGGCTCCATCGAGCGCTTCATCGGCATCCTGATCGAGCATTTTGCCGGCAAGTTCCCCACGTGGCTTGCGCCTATGCAGGTGAAGGTCCTTCCGGTTTCCGAGAAGAGCCGCGCCTACGCCCACACCGTCGCCGACAAGCTCGAGGCGGCCGGCGTGCGTGTGGTCGTCGACGAGCGCGACGAGAAGATCGGTTACAAGATTCGCGAGGCCCGCAGCATCGACCGCGTGCCGTACATGCTCATCCTCGGCGAGAAAGAGGCCGAAGAGGGCAACATCTCCGTGCGCGACCGTTCCAACGAGACGGTGCAGAAGTCGGTGGACGAGTTCATCGCCGAAATCACCGAAGAAATCCGCACGCGCGCATAAACGCACGCGACGTTTCATCAGAAGCGACCGAAAGAAAGCGGCGGGGCCGGAGGGGCTCGCCGCTTTCGGCTTATCGGGGCCTCGTGCCCCGTCTGTCTGTTCGAAGGGCGGCCGGAGCCGCCGGGCATGAAGGGAGGGAGGCATGGCTTCCGGAACATACGACCTACATGCGCTGGTCCTGCGCAAGACCAAGCTCGGGGAATCCGACCTTATCGTGACGCTTCTCGCCGAAGACGGCAGGGAAGTGCGCGCCGTCGTGAAAGGCGGACGTAAGCCCTCATCGCCCTTTTCCTCGCGGCTCGATATCTTTTGCGAAGTCGATCTGCTCATGGTCCGAGGTAAAAGCCTCGACATCGTCAAGGAGGCGCGCCTGCTCGATGCGCACCGGGGGCTGACGACGGATATGGAGCACGCCGCCGCTGCTGCGCCGATGGCCGATCTGGCGTCGCGCCTGTGCCAGCCGGGCCTGGAGTCTCCGAAGCTGTTCGCGCTTTCGTCATCGGCGTTCTCCCATGCCGAACGGGCCTGCGCTCCGGCCGTGGTGGCCGTGTGCGCGGCTTATATGTTGAAGGCCTTCTCGTTCGCGGGGTTTCGCCCCAGCCTGCATCATTGCGTCGCGTGCGGCGCCCCGCTCGCCTTCGATGCTCCCTCCCAAGACCGTACCCAGGTCACGTTCTCGGTGGCGGAAGGGGGAGCGGTGTGCGGGTCGTGTCTCGTTTTCTCCGATACCGAGCGCATTCCCGTCGAGGTGCTTTCGTGGGCTGATTTCCTGCTTATGTCGACTTTCGACGCCGTCGTCGAGAGCAATCCTCCCGTGCGCGTTTCCTTCGAAGTGCTCCATCTGTGCCAGTCGTGGGCGCGCGAGCATGTGGGCTCGCGGCTCAAGTCGCTGGAATTCCTGTTCGTCTCGGGTATATTCTGACGGGTCCCGACCGCATTGCGCCATGACGTAGCGGCTGTGCTCCTCTGCGTTTTTCATGCCGAACGCCCGATCGCCTCGCGTCTTTCGCGCTTGCGACGCTAGGATAGAGGCATGGAAAAAATAGCAATCATCTGCGTCGGAAACCGTCTTATGCTCGATGACGGAATCGGTCCCGCCGTTTTCGACGAACTCACCGAAAAGCATTCGTTTCCCGAACACGTGTCGCTCTTCGACGCCGGGTGCATGACGATGGACTTGCTGCCCGTCGTGCGCGACCACGATTTCTTGATCGTGGTCGATGCGGTCGACGGAACGGGCGAGAAGCCCGGGACGGTCTTTCGTTTCGCCCCGGAAGACATCGCCGATCATCCGGTCATGCAGTCGCTGCACGACCTGCGCGTCATCGATCTTTTGAACGCGGCGTCGCTTCTGGGCTATGAGGCCCGGGGCATCTGCTTCGGCATCCAGGTCGAGAACATGACGCCCGCCACGATCATCGAGGGGCTGACGCCCGACGTCTACGATGCGCTGCCGCTCGTGGTCGATTCCGTGCTTGCCGAGCTCGTCCGTCGCGGCGTGGGCTTTTCGAATGCGGACGGCACGCCGTTCGTTCCGCCGATGCGGCGCGCCGGGCTTGCGAGCGTTCCGTGCGCCGCACGCTCCGTCGACGAAGTCGATTTTTCCGTGCGCACGAACGAATAGGCGTCGCGCAGCGCGCGCGGGCGGGCGGTATGCGCCCGCGGTTCTCGACAGACATCCATCGCCCCGGTTTCCGCACAGCGCGGTGCACGGGGCTTTTTCTACCGATAAGGACCATGTCTATGAGTAAGAAACAGACGAAGAAGGAGGCGGCCGCCCGCGCCGACGAAGAACGCGAGTGCATGAAACGAGAACTCATGGAGGGGGTGCCGCGTTTGAACATCGGCGCGCTGTTCCTGCCCCCGATCTGGGGTCCTGCGCACGGCCTGTGGGTGGCGATCGTGTTCTATCCGCTGTGGCTCGTCTCCGATACGTGCTTCGTGAACGCATTCGCCGAACGCACGCCGCTCGCCGTGACGCTCGGCGCGATCGTGTTCGTCGCCTTGACTGCGGTCACCTTCGCCTTTGCCGTCGCGACGCAGAAATATGCCTTGCTCCACGCGCTTTCCATGGGGGTTTCCAAAGAGACCTACCTGAAGCGCCAGCGCATTTGGGCGGTCGTGTCCGTCGTCATCGGCCTGATCATGATCGCCGCGGCCACGTATTACAATGTGTTCCTCAATCCGCGCCTCGCGGGCGTGTTCGTCTAGGGAGCCGCCGTGCGGCGTCGATGCGCGAAACCTGCGGCCCCGATGCGAAAAAAGGCCCCGCTTCCGAACGGAAAACCGTCTGGAAGCGGGGCCTTCGCACGCTCGGCGCTAGTGGGCGCGGGTCGCGTTGTCGGGATTGATGGACATGGTCTGGAAGCGTTCTTTCATGAATTCGTCGTCGTAGTGCCTGGCGCAGAACTGCTCGATGGCGTTATGCGGCGTCTGGCCCGCTTCACGCTGGTACCAGGAGTCGAGGGCGAACAGAGTAAGGGCTCCGTTGACGATCATGAGCGCCGCGCAGATCGAGGTGACGGCATAGCGCCAGTTCCAGGGGATGATGTTGACGAACTTCAGCAGATGCGGCAGCAAGAGTTTGATCCAGACGCATCCGAGCACGCCCCACATGCACATGAACACGAAGTTGGTGCGGCCGTCGATGGACATGAACGAACCCGTGTAGTCCCAAGCGACGATGCCGAAGGCGAACTGCATGAACCAGCTGGTCAGGTACTCGAACGCGCCGCCGATCACGGCGCTCACCAAAAAGATGAGGGGAAGCGGCTTGTCGTGGAAGCGGTTGAGCGCGATGGTCATGAGGACTGCGCCGAAGCCGTAGATGGGCGAGAACGGGCCGTAGAGGACGCCTGCGCGGTCTTGGTATCCGCCGAACATCACGAAGTGGTAGACGGTCTCGATTAGCAGACCGAGCACGCAGCACACCATGAAGATCCAGAAAAGGTTGAAGAAGTCCAGGCGGATGTAGCCCTTGCCGCTCTCGTCGCGGCCGAGCGTGCCGTCTTCGGCGCGTTCGCGCAGCTCCAAATCACGCAGCTTGCGTCGCAGTTCGCGCTCTTCGGACAGAGACGGGTCGATGTAGACCATCAGGGCGATGGCTGCCACGAGGCGCACGAGGCCGGAGACGATGCCGCCCAGCTCGATGCCGAGCACCATCATCTCGCACAGAAGCTGGGCGATATCGAGGACGATCAGCGTTTCGAGCGCGGTTCGCGCGTGGCGGCGATTGCTGCGCAGCAGATAGATGCCGAGGGCGATGTAGAGGGCGCCGGTGGCGACGAGCAAGGCGATCTGCACGCCGAAGATGACGAGCGTCGTGGTGCCGTATTCCGCGAGGGATTTCTCGAAGCCTTCCGACATGCTGAAGGCCGCGCCGAAGATGGCGGGCAGCGACAGCGCGCCGATGACGATGAGGACGATGCCGAAGACTTTCAGCGGCAGGGGGAGTTTCTTCTTCGACGGCTGGGCGAGCGATTGGTCTTGCAGGGCGATATCGGTCACGGTGCTCCTTCGGTCGTTCGGTCGTTGCGCGCGTTTTTCGTCTGGTTCGTCGCGCGTCGTTTCGAGTGTAGTTCCTCGGCGGCGCGTAAGAAATAACGCTTCGGTGACGAATCGGGAGAAATAGCTTCTGGATGGAGCGTGATGGATGAATGCGCTCTTTTTATGCATGAAATTGCATCTTTGAAAGAAAAGGGGGTTACATGCGCTTTCATTCGCGCTATACTAGGCGAGTCCTTTAAGACGGTACAGAGAGACCGGCAAGGCCGCGCGCCAGGTGCCAGAACAAGCGCTTACATATGGCACCCACGAAGCCTTCGCCGTCCGGCCGAGGCATTTTTTATGCCTTCATGTCGGAGGGCGACCCAAGGTCAGTCTGTACGCACTCGCACGACGTGAAAGGAGAGTGTGTATGAAAGACACCTACCAGGTGAAATCCGTCGTCATGGATGACGCGGAAATCGAGCGTTCGCTTACGCGCATCGCCCATCAGATCCTGGAAGCGAACCACGGAGCCGATAACCTCGCGCTCGTGGGCATCGTCACGCGAGGCGACCTGCTCGCCAAGCGTCTGGTGGAGAAAATCGAGCAGATCGAGGGCACCAAGGTGCCGCTCGGAAGCCTCGACATCAGCTTCTACCGCGATGACTTCCTGACTAATTTCGCCCCCGAGATCCACGCCACGCACATCCCGTTCAACATCGACGGCAAAGACATCGTGCTCGTGGACGACGTTCTCTACACCGGCCGTACTATCCGTGCCGCGCTCGACGCGGTCATGGACCTCGGCCGTCCGAGCGTGATCCAGCTGGCGGTCCTGGTCGACCGCGGCCATCGCGAGCTTCCGATCCGCGCCGATTACGTAGGCAAGAACGTCCCGTCTTCCCGCGATGAGAACGTGCGCCTGTTCCTCGAAGAGGTCGACGGCGTTTCGGCAGTGGAGATTCTCGAGATGAAGCCGGGCGAGCGTGCCGGCTCCGCTCCCCTTGGAGGTGAATAAGGCGATGGCCTTCAATCATAAGCATCTTATCGACATCACGGAGTATTCCGACTCCGACATCATGACCATTCTGGAAACCGCTAAAGCGTTTTCCGAGGTCAACCAGCGTGCGATCAAGAAGGTCCCCACGCTGAAGGGCAAGACGATCGTCAACATGTTCAACGAGCCTTCCACGCGCACGCGCAGCTCCTTCGAGCTGGCCGAGAAGCGCCTTTCCGCCGACAGCCTGAACTTCGGGGGCTCCTCGACGGCAACGGTGAAGGGCGAAAGCCTCATCGACACGGTCGCGACGCTCAACTCGTACAAGATCGACATGGTGGTCGTGCGCGACAAGCACGCGGGCGCTCCCCATATCATCTCCCAGCACACTCCCGCATGCGTCATCGATGCGGGCGACGGCAAGCACCAGCATCCCACCCAGGCCCTGCTCGACCT
>JARIED010000020.1 GCA_029266945.1 Slackia sp.
GCTTCGGCCCGTGCGAGGAGGAATTGAGGCTCAAAAAAGACCGCCAACTGCAAAAAACGTGCATTTTTTCGCACGAACCTGACGTGGTGGCCCTTTTAGGCGCCCCAGGTGCCGTTTGCTCCGCTCCGTCTCACGAAAACCCCTCGCCCCGCCCGTGGCCTGCGGTCGTCTGCCCCGCGCGGCGCTTGCTCTTTCGCGAGTACAATGGCCTATGGAATGACTTTCGCAAGACGCGCATCCGCGCGGTAAGGAGGCGGTATGTTCAGAACGACCGAAACGCCCCAGGGCGGCCGTGTGGTGCTCGCGGGCAAAAGCGTGGTGAATCTTGCGTCGAACAATTATCTCGGCTTGGCCGACGCGCCCGAGGTGGTGGCCGCAGCCAAGCGCGCGCTCGACGAATACGGCGTGGGCCCGTGCGCGAGCCGCAACATCGTGGGTGATTTTCCCGTGCATGCGGAACTCGAGCGCGAGCTTGCCGCATTCAAGGGGGTCGAAGCCGCGCTGGTGTTCTCATCGGGCTACGCAGCCAACGTGGGCGTGATTCCCGTTTTGGTGGGCAAGGGCGACGAAATCTTCTCGGACGAGCTCAATCACGGCAGTCTGATCGACGGGTGCCGCCTGTCGCGCGCGCATACTACGGTGTACAAGCATTGCGATGTGCGCGACCTCGAGGAAAAGCTTGCCGCATGCGAAGCCGAAACCAAGCTGGTCATGACCGATGCCGTGTTCAGCATGGACGGCGACGTGGCGCCCCTCGACGAAATCGCCGAGGCATGCGAGCGCTACGGCGCCATGTTCCTCGTGGACGATGCCCATGGCGACGGCGTGATGGGCCCCATGGGCCGCGGCACGGTGGCGCATTTCGGGTTGGAGGGCCGCGTGCAGGTGGAAACTGGCTCGCTCGGCAAGGCGTTCGGCGTCATGGGCGGCTTCGTGGCCGGCAGCCGAGAGCTGATCGACCGCGTGCGCGTGGGCGCCCGCTCGTTCATTTTGACCGCATCGCCGCTGGCGCCTTCGCTGGCCGCAGCTGCGGCCGAGTCGCTGCGCCTTATCGCGTCGGACGATTCGCGCGTGCGTCGTCTGTGGCAGAATCGGGCGTATTTCGCCGAGTGCATGCAGGAGGCGGGCTTCGACACGGGCATTTCCACCACGCCCGTCGTTCCCGTCATGGTCGGCGACGAGGCGCTGGCCGTGCGCATGAGCGACGCGCTCTACGAGCAGGGCGTGTTCGCGCAGGCCATCCAGTATCCGCTGGTGGCGCGGGGTAAGGCTCGTATTAGGTGCATTCTTTCCGCGGACCACACGCAGGAGGATTTGGACCTCGCCGTCGAGGCGTTCGTGAATGTCGGTCGCGATCTGGAGGTGCTGCGATGAAGATGCCCGAGCTGAAAAACGTGGAGCAGGTCAGCGATGGCTGGTTGAAGAAATACGTGCTTACTTACGATTTGCCTGACGGCCGCGAGCTGCCCTACGAAGTGGTTTCGCGCAAGGCCCTGCAGCGCTACGAGGGCGAAGTGCGCGATCCCGGTACGGCGGAGCCGTCGTCTGATGCCGTATGCGTGGTGGGCCATACGTCCGACGATGCGTTTCTGCTTATTCGCGAATTCCGCTATCCCATGAACCGGATGTGCGTGGCGTTTCCCGCCGGCCTGCGCGAGGCCGGCGAAGACGTGGTGGAATGCGCGGCCCGCGAGCTGCGCGAAGAAACGGGCTACGACCTGGTACGTGACGAAAACGGTCGCCCCACGAACGCCCGAGCATCGCTGCAGCCGGGCTATTCGTCGCTCGGCATGGGCGACGAAAGCATCGCCATGGTGTTTGCCGAAGTGGAGCGCGTTGGCGAGCCTCGTGCTGAATCGACCGAGTTCATCGAATCGTTCGAGCTCAAGCGCGAAGACATTCCCCGCTTTCTTGCCGAGAACCGCGACCCGCTTTCCATCCGCTGCCAGCTGGTGCTGGAAATGGTGGCGAACCCGCCGTTCGCGTAAGGTGTCGCGCGATATTACATGCTTTTGACCCGGAATCGACGTGTCTCTTGCCTGGTGCTGGCTTGCGCATCGAAGCGAAGGCGGCGTGCGGTTCGATTCGTGGCTGCGGCCTGGTTTTTTCGTCGTGTGCGGCCCATTCGGCCGTTTTCGTAGACGCATCCGTCCGCCTTCGCTACCATAGGGTGCATGACTACGACCACCCCTGCATTCATGGATGCTCCGGCATCCGTCATCAAGGTCGCCAATCTTGAAAGCGGCGCCGAAATTTCTGTTCCCGTGCACGATAAGGGCTCGGACCAGTTTGCCGCGCGCTTCAAGAAGGTGGCCAAAGAGCGCCGCAAGTGGGCGCGCAAAAACGACGTTTCGTGCTATCGCATCTACGATGCCGACCTACCCGATTTCTCGGTGGCGATCGACCGCTACGACGGAGTATGGAAAAGCGAAGGCGAAAGCTGCCTGATCGTGGCCGAATACCAGGCGCCGAAAAGCATCGATCCCGAAAAGGCCGAAGCGCGTTTCCGCGATGCGGTGGCCATTGCATCGGCCGTGACGGGCATTCCTTCGGGGCGCGTGTTTGCCAAGACGCGTCGTCGCGAAAAGGGCGGCGGCCAATACGTCGACCAGCAGAAAGACGGCTACCTCATGTACACGCAGGAGGCCGGCAACGTGTTTGAGGTCGACATGGGCAGCTATCTGGACACGGGCATCTTCCTTGACCATCGCGTGACCCGCGAAATGGTGGGCGGCATGGCCGGCGGCAAGCGCTTTTTGAACCTGTTCTCGTACACTGGCACCTGTACGGTGCATGCAGCGGTGGGCGGCGCGGCCAGCACACTGACGGTCGACCTGTCTCAGACGTATTTGGACTGGGCGAAGCGCAACATGGCGCTGAACGGCTGCGAAGGATCGGAGCATCGTTTCGAGCGTGCTGATGTTTTGCAGTGGATGGTGAACGCGGTGAAGCAGGGCCGCCAGTTCGATTTGATCTTCGTGGACCCGCCTACGTTTTCCAATTCGAAGGCCATGGGCAAAAACACCTGGAGCGTGCAGCGCGACCATGTGAAGCTGCTTTCGCATGTGGTGGGTCTTTTGGCGCCTGGCGGCGTGGCAGTGTTCAGCTGCAACCTGCGCAACTTCAAGCCCGATTTCGAAGAGCTTGCGGCGCAGGGCGTGAAGCTGACCGACATCACGGCGAAAACCATCCCGCACGATTTCGAACGCAACCCGAAGATCCACTGCTGCTATATGGTGGAAAGGGCGTAGGGCTTCTCCTGAATCGGGACGGTTGCCGGCAGGAAGCTTGCCGGGCGGCTTGCGGCCGGGTTCCGGCCCGATAGGGGCCGGAACCCTCGTCTGCCGATTGCATGTTCCCGTTCAGAAGTTGTGGAGAACGCGTGATGGACTATGCAAAATAGAATTCAAATCTTGCGTTCTTCGTCAACCCAGCGTAATATAACTTCTTGCCCTAAGGGGCTTGCATATATTGCGGGGTGGAGCAGTCTGGTAGCTCGCCGGGCTCATAACCCGGAGGCCGTCGGTTCAAATCCGGCCCCCGCGACCAAATGTTATCGCAGGTCAGAAGTAAATTTCTGACCTGCGTTTTTTATTGCTCAAGATCGCTCGAAAAATCGCGAGCAGAATTCGAGCAGATTTTTCTGACAAAAGGTGGTATAGACCGAAATCAGAGGTCATTTCGGCGCGTAGAGGGCTTTAATAGAGACAACCACATTTCAGCCCATAGATTCCGGAGGCACCCTCATGCCCGAAACCACCCGCGACCAGCAGCGCGCCGAGTTGCATAAGACCATCTGGTCCATCGCCGACGACCTGCGCGGCAGCGTGGACGGATGGGACTTCAAGCAGTACATCCTGTGCACGCTCTTCTACCGGTTCATCAGCGAGAATCTGTGCGCCTATCTGGCCGAGTCGGACGGTGTGGACTACGTATCCATGCCCGACGACCAGGCGGAATGGGGCCGCGCCGAGACCGTTAAGGAGAAGGGGTTCTTCATCCTGCCCAGCGAGCTGTTCTGCAACATCCTCAAGCGCGTGGACAAAGACGGCATGCGCCTGCAGGAAGACGGCAAGGATCTCAATGAGCTGCTCACCCAGGCGTTCAAGAACATCGAGGGCTCCGCCGTGGGCGCCGACTCCGAGGCCGACATCAAGGGCCTGTTCGATGACATGGACGTGAACAGCGCGAAGCTGGGCAACTCGGTCATCGAGCGCAACAAGAAGCTCGTGAACCTCATCTCCAAGATCGGCGCGCTCGACTTCGGCGGCGCGTTCCAGGACAACTCGATCGACGCCTTCGGCGACGCCTACGAGTTCCTGATGACCATGTACGCCTCCAACGCCGGCAAGTCGGGCGGCGAATTTTTCACCCCGCAGGAAGTGGGCGAGCTGCTTGCACGCATAGCCATCGACGGCCGCGAGAGCGTGAACAAGGTGTACGACCCGTGCTGCGGAAGCGGCGGCCTGCTGCTCAAGTTCTCGAAGATTTTGGGCGGGGAAAACGTGCGCGGCGGCTATTTCGGCCAGGAGATCAACCTGACCACGTACAACCTGGCCCGCATCAACATGTTCCTGCACGACGTCAACTTCACCCGCTTCGACATCGCCCTGGGCGACACGCTGAAGGAGCCGCGGCACTGGGATGACGAGCCCTTCGACGCTATCGTCTCCAACCCGCCTTACTCGATCAAATGGGAGGGCAAGAACAATCCGCTGAACATCAACGACGCGCGCTTCAGCCCCGCGGGCGTGCTGGCGCCCGCCAGCAAGGCCGACCTGGCGTTCACGATGCACATGCTCAGCTGGCTTTCCCCCGAGGGCACCGCGGCCATCGTCGAGTTCCCCGGCGTGCTCTACCGCGGCGGCGCCGAGGGCAAGATCCGCGACTACCTGGTGCGCAACAACTTCGTCGACGCGGTGGTCCAGCTGCCGGCCGACCTGTTCTTCGGCACCACCATCGCCACGTGCATCGTCGTGCTGAAGAAGAACAAGGCGGCGGGCGACGTGCTGTTCGTTGACGCGAGCGAGCAGTTCAAGCGCCGCGACTCCAAGAACAGGCTCACGCCCGAGAATATCGACCGCATCATGGCAGCCGTGTCGGCGCGCGTCGAAGAGGAGCACTTCTCGAAGCTGGTGGCCAACGACGACATCCTGGCAAACGACGCCAACCTGTCCGTGAGCTCCTACGTGGAGAAGAAGGACGAGCGCGAAGAGGT
>JARIED010000023.1 GCA_029266945.1 Slackia sp.
AGATGTAGAACAGATAGATAGTTGCGAGAACGCCGATCGCGCCGACGCATCCCGTCACGGCTTCCATTGGTTGCCAGCTCCTTTCCCTCCCAGCGGCCTTCGCCGCCGACGATGACGCCGTTTCGGACAAGCAACGAGGCCGAGGCGCATTCGTCGCCCGATTTCCTCAGCCCCACACCGAAACGAAGCCGCATAGAGACACACACCTCTGTGCGGCCCGATTCATACAATAGGAAAGTTCTCATTAACGCGATGTTAGGGCGCATGCCGCAAGCGTTAAGGTTGCATTAAGACGCGGCGGCGCTTTCGCTCAGACGCGCCCGAAAAAATATCGAAGCGATTTCGAAGGCGATTCGCCGACAAGGTCGGATACGAATGCACCCGACCTTCATCGCAAGCACATAAGCCGACTACACGGCGCAATCCGCTTCGGCAACACACCAATACGAAGCACTATCGCGAACCATGAGGGCAACTAGGCAGAAACCGATATCGACGATGGATTCTCCATGGATGGCTCCGTCGCAAAAACTGCACTCGACGAAAAAACCAAAACGCCTCCCGACGCGCTAGAGCACGCCCGTCGCCGCGTCGCCCAGGCTCATCACGCGCTTGCGCAGCGCGGGGCACGCTTTAAACACGAACGCCCTTCCCTCGTGCTCGCGCACGAGGCAGCCGCGGCGCTCGAGCTCCAGAAAGTCGGCCCGAGCCGTGGCGTAGGCGACATCGAACGTCCTTTGATGGGGCCCGATGCGCAACGCCGCGTCGGGCTCTTTGCAAAGCGCCGAGATGATCGACTTCTGCCGGTCGTTCATGGGGAAATCGAACATGGCGCCGATGCGGTCGTTCAGGCGCTTGAGCCCGTCGATCGTCTCTTCCAGACGGTCTATTTCGTTGAGGTAGAACTTCGTGTACATGAAGAAATACGACGTGAAATCGAACCCGAACCCGCGGTCGATCGACCAGCTTTCGAACACCGATTTCATCAAGGGCGTATTGAGGTTGCCGAACGGGTAATAGCCCACGGGAACCCAGCTGAGCACGGGAAAGCCCCACTTCGACGCCAGCACGTTGCGCAAAAGCACGCCCACCAGCGAATTAAGGCACGGAAACACCTCGAAGTTCCAGAAATACCAGGTGATATTGATGATACGTTGAATAGGGCCGAAACGCTGCTCCTGCCCCTCTCCAAGCTGGGCCAGATGGCATATGGCATCCAAACACGATTTGCTGTCGGGCGGCGAAATGCGCTCGTCGATCGGACAGATTTTCGCGCGGCGGGGCAGAAGGCTTATGTCGACGCCCTCGATCAGCCGATAATACAGCGTTTCGATCAGACCGTGCGTGATTTCGCGCATACCGAGCGACTCGGCTTCGCGGCTTATTTCGATGTAATTGCCGATGACGCGGTCGAGCGGGGTGCGCGGCGTGCGACGGCCAGCGAAGATGTCGTGAATGCGCGCGTCGGACACATCGGCACCTTCGGCCTCGAGCGCGCGAGCGAGCGTGCGTTCGATCGACCGCGTCAAAAACGGCGAGCCCTTCAAGACATCGATATCGCAATCGAGGGGATAGCCTGTCTTGCAGCGGATTTCGAGCATCTTCGAGTCGAACGAAAGCGCCGTGGTGGTGACGAACCAGCAGTCGGCCGTGCGATACGGCTCGCTCGGCATGAACACGGCGACCTGCTTGCAGATGGCCGTCAGAAGCTTCCACATGTCGTCTTTACCGTAGCCGTCGGGAAGCTCGTAATCGTCAAGATCGTCATAGAGCAGCAGGCCGCTGTCGAACGCGGAGCGCAGCCGACGCAGGCGCCCGTCGTTCATGAGCGTCAAGATGTCCTCTTTGGCGCGTTCCGAATCTTCTCGCATAACGCCTCCGCTCGCATGTCGCGCATGACGGCTCGCGAATCGCGCGCGACGCGCAAGCCCCAGGACTGCATTCGCAGCATACCGATTTCCGATCGCGCGAGTGCGCGTTTCGCATCGGCAGCGTATACTGGCCACTTTACTATCGATCCCCGACAAAAGCAGTATCGATTTAAATCATATTATCTATCAATTTTTTAGATATTGATATTACAGCGAAATACTTTATAGTGAAGATATCGCAAGATTCGGCGTATGGAACAGCAAAATCCCGCAATAACAGAGGTGTTTCAAATGTCGAGCCGCGCGATGCGCATCGTACGGACGCGAACGCGAACGCATCCGAAACAACCGCGGTGCGCGAGAAAAAGCCTCCTTAGAACCGGAAACATCCGGGTCATCGTGAACCCCTTCGAACCGCCGCGACACACGGTTCGAAGGGGTTCTCCACGTTCTGGGGCCTTACATGTCCAACGCGGGCGCGTAACTCCGAAACCAAGGCTTGTCAGGCGCGCTTTTGTCCGTCAGGCCGAAAACCGAAGGCAGCCGCTGAGCGTCCGCCCCATTACAGCCCGAGATGAGCCGCCGGCAAGTATCGGCGGCAGCCATTCGGCGCATGGCCTACAGTTCGGCAGCGCCCCGAGGAGCCGTCGACCTGGCGCTCTCAAACAGCCAGCCCCTCAAGGGCCGAGGGGTTGCGCCCCCTCCCATTCCACAGGCGCGAGACCCCCTGGCACCGCTGTGCTCCATGCGCGAACGGTCTCGTCGCCGCGCCATATGCTGCGCACGACTCCGACCCGCGCGGTCGATGCGGATTCCGCCCGACCGCGCCCGCCCGAAACGAAAAAGCCGCCCGCCCCTCTCAGGACAGGCGGCTTGAGCATGCCGCAACGGGCTTACACGGCCTTGGCCGCTTCGGCGTCTTCGCGCTCGATCACCTTCTTCATGGCTTCGATCGCGCATTCGACTTGGCCGTCGTCGGGCTCGCGCGTGGTCAGGCGCTGCATCTGCATGCCCGGCCACAGAATGACCTTGACCAACGGGTTGTCGGGGTGGCTGCCCGCCCACTTCACCGTGATTTCGTAGCTGATGCCCGCGATCAAAGGCATCAGCAAAATACGCACCGCGATGACCAGCGCCAGCTTGATCGGGCCGTCGGGCACGCCCCACGCCTCAATCAGCGCATTGAGCGGCGTGACCGTGTACACCAGAATGGCGATAATCATGACCATGATCAGAAACGCGGTGCCGCAGCGCACATGCAGGCGCGGGAAGCTGCGCGCGTTCTCGGGCGTCAGCTCGAGCCCGTGTTCGAAGCAGTGAATGGTCTTATGCTCCGCTCCGTGATAGCCGAACATGCGCTTGATGTCCTCCATGCGGCCGATCAGCCAGATGTAGAACACGAAGATGGCCACGCGCACGATGCCGTCCACGATATTCCAGGCAAGTGTATTGCTGTCATACTCGCCTACCAGCAGGTTCGCGATGACCGCCGGCGCGATGATGAACAGCGCCACGCCCAGCACCAGGCCGAGCACCATGGAAAACGCCATCTCCTTCTTGCCGAACTCGAAGGAATCGTCGGCCTTTTCACCAGAATCGTCGCCCGAGAAGTCGACCGTCGAAAGCGCGGCCGCCTCTTCGGCGGGAACGGCCTGCTCGGCCGCATCCGTCAAAGGATCCTTCGCATCCTCTTTCGCAGGCTCGCTATCGGAGAATGCGTGCAAGGCGGCCACTTCGAGCGCCTTGTAGCCCAGCACGAGACTCTCGACGAAAGCGCGGCAGCCGCGCACGATCGGCCAGTACAGCCACTTGTTCTTCGAACGGCCGCTGGCAAGGTCGTGCTCTTCGACGTAAATCGCACCCGCAGGCTCGCGTACGGCGGCGGCCCAGTTGTACTTGCCGCGCATCATGACGCCCTCGATCAGCGCCTGGCCGCCCACATGCGTTTTCAGCGCGCCGTCTTCGGAAAACGCACGTTTCAGATCGCTTTGTTTTTCACTCACTAGGAACGCACCACTTTCGGATACGGTTTACCGCAGGTCATCTTACCTTCGATGCACTTGCCGCGCACGCACGACGGTCCGGCGTCCAAGAACACATACGGCGCCGTGGGGCGGACGAGCTCGAGCATCTTCTGCGCGAGCTCGCGGATTTCCCACTGGGCGCGATTGCAACAACGCAGCTCGAAGAAGTGCAGCAGCTCGCGCACGTTCATCGTGACCACAATCTTGGTCTCGGCGGCGTTCGGAAGCAGATAGCGCGCGTCTTCGGCGGGAATGCCCGCCTCGAGCAGCTTAGTGTATGCCGTAACCGCCTCTTCGATGGCTTCGTCGAACAGGGCGCTCGCCTCTTCGTTTTCGGCCACGGTGTCGGGCTTGACCGTCGCGAAGCCGTCCTTGAACTTCACATAGCGCTGAGACTGCTGATTGAAGCTGGCGAGGCGATGGCGAACCAGCTGGTGCGTGAGCGCGCGCGACACGCCGTCGATCGCGAACGTGTAACTCACATGTTCGAGCGTCGAGAAATGACCGCTCTTCATGATGGTGGAAAGCACGCTCTGCACGCGCTCCGGCGGCATGGTCTTCATTAGCTCGGACGCGCCGACGGGCGCATAACACAGACGCGCGGCGGTCGCGATCGCGCGCTCCGGGTCGGGAGTATGGTAAAGAAGCTCGACTCGCATCGGGCTCTCCTTTCTTTTCGAAATGCATTACATAATAAAAGAGCGCCCGCACGGGCGCTCCCCAAGGCAATGCGTATCTGTGGAAAGAACACGAAGCGAAGCGGCGCGGAGTGCCTTCTAGCGTAGGTCCTCGATGCCCACCGATGCCAGATATTCCTTCCATTTTTCAAACGATGCGCGGCTGATACCGTGTTCGAGCTGGCAGGCCTCGTAGTTCGCCAACTCGGGATCGATGCCGATCTTTTCGGTAAGGAAGCGGAACAGCAGGTTATGACGCAGCCATATTGCCGATCCGTACGCATAGCCCGCTTCAGTCATCGTGATGTCACCGTAATGGGGCTGCTCGACGTAGCCTTTTTCCTTGAGGTTCGCCACGGCCTTGGAAACCGAGGCCTTCGACACGCAGAGCTTGGTGGCCACGTCCACGGCGCGCACTGACCCGTTCGAATCGCCCGCGAGGTCGGCGATGGCCTCGAGGTAATCTTCCAATGAGTGGCTGAGCTCTCCATCCGTGCGCGTTTCCATCATCGTTTCGGTTTGCATGTTAGTCATCCACATTCTCCTCGGGCGATTCTTGGTCGGGATTCGTCTTCGTTTTCGGCCTGTCGCAGGCGCAGCCCGTATACGAACACGTCGAACAACGCGGAAGACCGCTTTCGGGTCCTTTCCTCGCAATGCGCACAACGACGATCAGCGCACACGCGGCAACCAGCGCCAGAAAAACGAAACCCCACATCCAGACCCTCCTTTTTCCGTCTCCACCATACCACAACGCCCGCCTGCGTATTCACGCAAGCGGGCGCCGAAGCGGTCGGGGGGGGATTCGCGGGCTAGAAAGCCTCGGGTCCTTTCGCCGCCTTATCCATATCGGTCACCATCCGGTCAGCCGCCGCGCATGAAGCGCACGACGAGCATCCTCCGGAACAATGCTCCTTGCAGCCGCACATGCCCTTCTTGCGAAAGGAACGCACAGCCAGGCAGACGCACGCAACCACGATGGCCAACACGATGGCCGTAGCCAGGTTCATGACGCCGCCTCCTTCCTTCGCGCGACGCAGGCCGCTTCGCCCGGGCGCGATTCGTCGTTACAGCATGCCCTACGCCGCCTGGGGCTGCGCGGCGGGCGTGGCCTTCTTCGCGGAAAAATCAGGCATGGGGCGCAGCAGCTGGAACAAGATCGCAGCGAGCACCGCGACGGCCGCCGCGGTCCCTAGCGTGAATCCGCCGCCTGCGAAAAACGTTCCGAACTGGTAGATCATGAGCGCCACCGCATAGGCGAACACAGTCATGTAGCCGATGGCGAACCACGTCCATTTCGCCGACTGCATCTGGCGTCGAATGGCGCCGATCGCGGCGAAGCACGGCGCGCACAGCAAATTGAACGCGCAGAAAGCCATGATGGCGGGAGCGCTTCCCGAGAACATGGCAGCAAAAGCCTGCCACATCGACGCGTCCGTTTCGCCGGCATCGCCAAGGCTCGTGATGATGCCGACCGTAGACACCACATTCTCCTTGGCCACCAGACCGGTGACCGAAGTCGCAACCGACTGCCAATCACCGAATCCGAGCGGCGCGAACAGCGGAGCGAGCAAGCTCGAGAGCATAGCCATGAGGCTATTGCCTATGGCCCCTTCCGCTTCCATATCGATCAGGCCGAACGAACCGTCCTGGAATCCGAGGTTCAAAAGCGCCCAGATCACGATAGAGGCGAGGAAAATCACCGTTCCGGCCTTCACGAGGAAGCTCTTCACGCGCTCCCACGTGGCCATGAGTACCGTACGCACGGAAGGCAGATGATACTGCGGAAGTTCCATGATGAACGGCGTTGCCTCGCCCGCGAACATACGGGTCTTGCGCAGCATGATGCCCGACACCACGATGGCCGCGACGCCCATAAAGTAGAACAGGGGCGCCACCCACCACACGCCGTCGGTCACCTGGCCCGCCAGCGCGCCGAACACGAGGGCGATGATGGGCAGCTTGGCTCCGCACGGAATCATGGTGGTGGTCATGATGGTCATGCGGCGGTCGCGTTCGTTCTCGATGGTCTTGGTCGCCATGACGGCGGGGACGCCGCAGCCGGACGCGATCAGCATGGGGATGAAGCTCTTGCCGGAAAGGCCGAACTTACGGAACACGCGGTCCATGATGAAGGCGACACGGGCCATGTAGCCGCAGCCTTCGAGGAATGCGAGCATCAGGAAGAGCACGATCATCTGAGGCACGAAGCCAAGCACGGCGCCGACGCCCGCGACGATGCCGTCCAGGATGAGCGACTGGAGCCACGGCGCGCAGCCGATCGACGTCAGCCACGCATCCAGATAAACAGGGATGCCGGGAAGATAGAAGCCAAAGGAGGCGGGGTCGGGCTCTTCGACGGCCAAGGCGGCCTGGTAGTCGGAAAAGGACAGAGTCTCTTCGCGGACGTCGCCGTCGGTTTCCGCGGGGAACGAGACCGTCGCGCCGCGCGCGAGCGCTTCCTCGTCGAAGGCGGCCACCACGCCCTGGGCTTCGGCATAGGCGGCATCGCCTTCCGCGTCGGCGGCTTCGTCGGGCGGTGCGACGGCCAGCGCATCGAGCACCTCCTGCGAACGCGCGGAAGCCACGCCCTGCTCATCGGCGCCGTACAGGCCGGTCACATAGGCCTCGATGCGCGCCTGGGCGTCTTCGTATTCCGCCGCGGCCTCTTCGTATTGCTGCGTTCCGGTGTAGAGCCATCCGTCGCCGAACACGCCGTCGTTGGCCCAGTCCGTGGCGATCGTGCCGACGGTCGAGACGGAGATGTAATACACCAGCGTCATCACGAGCACGAAGATAGGCAGGCCGAGCCAACGATTGGTCACGATGCGGTCGATCTTCTGCGTCGCGGTCATGCCCTTGCGGGATTTCCTGACCGCAAGGTCGGTCAGATGCGCGATCGCATTGTAGCGCTCGGCGGTCACGATGCTTTCGGCGTCGTCGTCGAAGCGCTCCTCGATGTCAGCGCGCACGGCGGCGGCTTTGTCCAGGACGGCGGAATCGGGATTCAGGACGTCGATGGCGCGCTGCTCACCTTCCAGGAGCTTGACTGCATACCAGCGGCGAAGATGGGCGGGCGCCGCGTCCTCGATCGACGACGCGATACTATCGACGGCCTCTTCGATCGCCGCATCGAAACGCATGCGCGGCGCGGCGGGCGCGCCTTCGCGCGCGGCGGCCAGCGCGACGTCCATCAGCTCGGTCACGCCAGAACCTTTCAGCGCACTAATTTCGACCACGGGGCAGCCGAGCTGCTCGGACACGCTGGCCGCATCGATTTCGTCGCCGTTCTTCTTGACCAGGTCCGTCATATTGAGCGCCACAACCACAGGAATACCCAGTTCGAGAAGCTGGCTGGTCAGATACAGATTGCGTTCGAGGTTCGTCGAGTCCACCACGTCGATCACCGCATCGGGGCGCTCGCCGATCAGGTATTCGCGACTGACCACCTCCTCGGGAGAATACGGGGAAAGCGAGTAGATGCCTGGAAGGTCCGTGATAGTCACGTCTTTATCGCGCCCATATGCGCCCTGCTTTTTCTCCACCGTGACGCCGGGCCAGTTTCCGACATACTGCGAAGAGCCCGTCAGGGTGTTGAACAGCGTCGTCTTGCCGCTGTTCGGGTTACCGGCAAGCGCAATTCCAATCGCCATGTTCGTCCTTTCTTAAAAGTTTTCATCGGTTAACATAGTGACAAAAAAAGAGCCGCTCTCGCGGCCCGGCCGTTTTCTGCGGCCCGCCCTTATGAAACGGCCTCGACCAGCACGTTCTCGGCTTCGCTCTTACGAAGCGAAAGCTCGTAGCCGCGCACGGTGACTTCGATGGGGTCGCCCAAAGGCGCAACCTTCCTCACGAAGACATCGACCCCTTTGGTGATGCCCATATCCATGATGTGGCGCTTGAGGGCGCCCTCCCCCGTCAGCTTGACCACACGGGCGCTCGAACCGATTCCAACGTCGCGCAGCGTCATCGCCTGCTCTTGATGCATGAACGTTCCCTTCTCTTATTCGAAAGACGCCGTCTTACGGCGCCGTATTCCCCGATCGACGATGCGCTGCACACGGTTCATGCAAAGAATGCATCGGCGCAAGCCGCACGTTCGCGCAACCCAGCCTCTCGAAACGTCGCCGCAAGCGTCAGATGCCCACCGAAACCTTCATAGCCGCCTGGCGGTCGAGCGCCACCTGGGAGCCTTTAACCTCCACGATGAGGTTTCCCGCCGCCTCGCATACCACCTTCACGTGAGCGCCCTCGACGAAACCGAGGTTCTCGAGATGATGGCAGGACTCCTTCGATCCGCGCACCGACAGCACCACCGCCTCGACGCCCGCGCCGGCAAACGCGAGCGGCATCGAAGGACGAGGCGGGCACGCGCCACGACGGACACGATCCGCCTCGCCGACGGCCTTGCGGACGTGCGTCGATGGCGTCGCGCGCTCCTTCGCACACGACAACTCGGACGCCTTGCCCGAACCGAACAATCCCCTCGCACGCAACGAAGCAGCAATCGCCATATCATGCCGTCCTTAAAGTAAGCTTTGGATAACTCGTAGAGAACATTACCATGCTTTCGGCAAAAAAGAAACCCGAAGGAAACCTTTTAAGAAACAAGATCCGGCAAAAACGGCGCATTATTGAGCGCACAAGACAACGCTCGATCCGCGAGAAACGCGTATCTCGAACACAGCCGGCTCTTCTGAAGCCGCAGACGCCGGCGTCGGGGCGTTTCCTCGGGCGACCACGGTGACCATGGGAACGGGCATGAAGGCCGTCTGCCCGCCCTCGCCGCACGAACATGAAGCGCACGGCGATAGCGCATCCCCCGCGGCCGCTGCAGACGCAAGCTCAAGGCGGCCTTCGTCCGCGTCGTCGATATCGCAATCATCCTCAAGCGCCTCCCCGAAGCGAGAGACGCCCCGAAGAGCGTCGACCGCATCGTCCTTTCCCGCTAAAGAAGGACGGGAGAAGTCGTGCAAGCATCCGTAGCATACGGCCATATCGTCGAAGCAGCGCGCGCCGCATACGGGACATGTTTTCATGAGACATTCCTTTCTCTGGATAGAATCGATTCGCGCGAATATCGCGGCGGCTCGGCGAAAACGAAGTCGCCCGGCTCGAACCAGGAATCCTCGCACGAGCGACGCTCGAGCGTCATGCGCGCACGCGCGCAACGAAGTCGGCGGGCGGGGGCGACGTTTCTCGATGCCGCGACGACCATGCCGCTCGCATCGACGAACGCGACATCGATGGGACATTTCATCCCGAACGTGTGGATATCGCGACACGGGACGAGCACTGCATAGGCGCCGCACGGCCGCGATGTCGGACCCTTCAGTCCTCGCAGCCGCTCCCCTAGCCTCGTCAGCACGGCGAACCTCGTCATATCACCACCCCTTTCCTATACGGACTCACCGTGAATTCCACCTCGTGTCTCAACGCGAACGCTTCGACCCCGAATACGCTCACGCCCTCGAGAAACGGCGGCGAGAAATTCGCGGACGCCGTGTAGCGAATATGCCCCACTCCCGTCTTTTCGCACGTCACCTCGACCGATTCGTGCTCCATGCCCAAGCGCTCCTCGATGCGGACGCGAACTTCCGAGGCCGCCTGCGGCTCCCATCCGTCATCGGCCTGCATGCGGATAGCATCGCGCGCCGCGATATCGAACGCGACGCAATCTCCCACAAAAATGAGAGCGTTGACCAGGATGAACGCAACCGCTGCGACGACGGGCATCGCCACGGCGAATTCCACGGCCATCTGCCCGCGCGCATCGGAGCCGCAACGCCTCACGACCCGCCTTTGACCGCCGCGATCGCCGTCGCGACAGGGCCGTCGCCCAAGGACGCGACGTGCTCGGTGTTGACCACGAAAGGCTTGGCGGCCTCGGTATTCGCGGGCTCGATGCCCGCCGCTTCCAGCACGCCCATCAACGCCTCCGCCGCCCACGAGCCCAAACCCGTCGAGCCGATGAGCGGCAACGAATCCAGAAGCTCTTCTACCCCCGAACACAGCCCCTCCGTTCCCGTCGAATACGCTTTCACCATCGACGCCCACAACGACAACACCGCGGGGCCGGCGTCGGAAAGCGGCGGCCCTATCCGATCGACCACGCCGTCGAGCAAAGAAGACAACACGTCCTCTTCGGCGTCTTCGCCCAGCACGCTGGCAGAGATCGCCGCGAACGACCCCTCGTCGGAGGCTGCAGGCACGAAAGGCGTCGCAGAGCCGCCGTCGACGCCGATCGACAAGACGGCCAAGGCCCCGTATCGACCCGGAGGATAGGCTTCGATCCTGCAATCGCCCAGCTCTCCGAGCGCTTCGCTTATTCGGTCGAACACCCCGTCCACCGCGTCTTTCGCCGCCGATTCGGCAGGAATGGCGCGCTCCAGCGCCGCAACGTAATCGCGCGCCGCCTCGGCCACCTTTCGGTAGTGATATTCGAAGCCGTTCTCGATCAACGACGATGCGGCGGCCACCTTCCCAAGAGAAACGGCATCGAACCCGCATGTCGGACAGACCCCGTACGCCCCGGCATCCTGCTGGGCGAGGGACCCGCGCGCCTCGACGCCCGCCGCGGCCCCGGGACACCCGTCCCACGCATGCAGGCATCCGCCCGCAACGGGATAGACGGCATCGGTATAGAGCTCGGTCTTCTTCATCTCCGCGGTGTTTTTCGGCAAGAGCGGGAAACTGATATCGGGAACCGACACCCCGTCATCGACCGCCCTCCCCTCCTTCATCTTTTCAGCAGCGAACTCGTAGAATTTCTTGCGAAGTGCGCTGCGCGCCTGCTCTTCGACGCCCTCGCCCGAGGGCGCCTCCGTAGCGGCCCGATGCGGGTAATACGCTTGAGCGCGGTCGAGCGCCACCTTGAACGACCACGAGTTCGCGCTGTGGTACAGCGGATTTTTCGACGACGACAGCCCGGCGACCGTGTCGGCCCGCTCGTACATGCAGTACCCGGGCGCGTTGCCGCAATCGTGCGCGAAACCCCTTTCAAGCGCCTCTTGGGCTTCGTCTTGCGCTTGCTCGGCCTCCTGTGCCGCATCGGCGATATCGTCGCTCGCGTCCAAAGCTTCGTCGGCCGCCGCGCCGGCGGACGAATCGCCCAGCTCCAAAGGCTCTCCCTCGCGCGGCACCAGCTCGATGGCCCCGACCGCCTTTCCTCCGAGCGCGGCGGCGTTTTCCTGCATGACGGCCTGAGCCTGCACCTGGGCCGCCGCAGGCAGCGCGTCCTGCGCGGAAGAAAGCAGCTCCTTCGCCGTGCGTGCCATCTCATCGCGCTTGTCGAGGATCTTCTTCCCTGTTTCCATCAGCGCCTTCCCCGCCGCCTGCCCCGATGGCACGCAGCAGCACGCCGTTCCTACGCCGACAAGCGCGAGCCCGGTCAGCGACATGCTCAAAAGCGCCGAATCGGCCACGCGGACCGCTATGACGAATTCGGCCACCTCGTTTTGAGCCGCAAGCGCAGCGGCATCGGCCGTCGCCTGCACGCCCGTCGCACGCGACTGGCTACGAACCGTCCAGACGCAGGCGAATGCGAGGGCGCAGGCCGTCAGAAGCGCGACGGCCGTGCCGAACGTCGTGAACCCGTCGCGGCCCATGAACCGATCCGTCGCGCAACGGCGCTTCTTCTCATCCGCACCGACGCTCATGACGCGCCCCCCTTCCGCGATCACACCTTTTCATCCCAACGTTCTATCCATGCCTCGGGATCGCAGCCGCGCTCCGAACCCGTCAACCATTCGTCCCTCACCACGGCGACGCATAACACCCCCTGCCGGTACAAACCCCGTCCATCGAGCATTCCCGCAAACCCCATAGCGGCGCCGACCAGGGGAAGCGGCTTCAGCGAATGCTCGATCGAAACCGTCGTCGCATCGTCGGCCTGCGATCCCGAGAATTCGATCAGCCACTCCCCCGCATGAAACGTCTCGACGCCTGGGACGGCTTCGAGACGCCGTTCGATATACGCCTTCACCTCGACATCGCTTTGCGACGATCGCGTTTCGAGCAGACGGCACCCCTCCGAAGCGGCAGATTCCATGACCGCCCGGTCATACAGCACGATTCCCGGCTGCAAGAGCAGAAGAAATCCCAAGAGCAGAACAGGGGCCAAGAAAGCCGCTTCGACGCTCGCCTGGCCCGACCAGGCCGCCCTCCGCGCAATGGGCGCTCGAGGCGCACGACATGCAAGACCGCGCGCCGCTTCCTCGTCAGAACAGAACAAGGTCCGCCACCCCCTTCAAAAGCCGATGCGTCAGCGAATCCGTCACGTCGGAGGCGAAGCCGCCCTCCGCGAGAAATCGCCAAAGGACGCCGAGACCGAGGGCGATAGCAATAAACGCCGCGGTGACCAGCGCATATTCGACCGTTCCCTGACCATGGCCGGAAAGGTTGCGCGTGCCGGCCTTACAATCCGTTGATTCCATCCGCGATCGCATTCCACAGCTCCTCGATCTTGGGGCGGAACAGCGTGATCGCCACGATCGCGATCACTACGAGAACGCCGACCAGGATGGCGTACTCGGTCGTGCCCTGCCCGCTTCGGCAAGCCGCCTTCGCATGCATGCTCGCCATCGACGAGCGGGCCGCGCAGCCGATGCGTTCGCCCGCATCCTGCACGCGGCGCAACAGACCCAACGGCTCAGTATCCTTCGCCCGCGCAGCGCATCCGGACGAATCGACCATCTTCCCGTCGTGTTTCCAAACCATGGCAAACCCCTTTCTCTTCCAATACAGAACCGTCCTACAGAAACTCGAGCAGAATCGGTCCCATGACCACGATCAACATCGCCGGCAAAATAAGCCCCGCCGTGGGAAGGAGCATTTTCACCGGCGCTTTCGCCACGAGCTCCTCCATCTTCGCCCGATAGCACCCGCGCGCCTCGCTCGCCATCACCTCGAGCATGCGCGACATGGGGTTTCCGTAGCGCAGACAACGCATCGTGTTGTTCACGAACGTCGTCAGCGACGCCACGTCCAGATCGTCCGCAAGGCACCGCAAAGCCTCGTCGCGCGTCGTCATCCCGCTTTCCCACGACCGGCACGCGCGCCGGCACGCAAGGGCCAGCTCGTCGTCGAAACGCGAGCAATACAGCGAGAACGCGCTTTCGAACGACAGCCCTGCCCGCATGCCCAAGGCAACGGCGTCGACCATCTCGGGAACATGCCGCTCGATGGAAAGCTTCTCGACCGCCTGCTTTCGATGTGCGAACAAGGACGCCTCTCGCTCGGCACCATCGGATTCGTCCCCGTTCGAGGAAAACGCTCCGAGCGCCTTCGCCTTGGCGCGACGCCCCTTGCGTCGCGCCTCGGAAAACTCCCGCAGCCACAGCCACATGCACGACCCCGCAACTGCGGCGCACACGCCGATGACCAGCACCATGCAAACCCCTCCTTCGCATCTACGAGGCGATCGACAGCATCTTGCGTATCAGCAGTACCCCTGCCGCCTGCATGCACGCCGCCATGGCGAGCAAAGCCATCCCACGCACGTCGGCGAAAAACGGATCCAGGAACCCCGGGCTCACCGCCGACAAAACCGCGAGCAAGAACAGCGGCAGCACGCCAACCATCTGAGCGGAAAGGCGCGCCTGCGCCGTCTGCACTCGCAGCGAGCGGCGTAGGTCGAGCCCGCGCACGATCGAATCCTCCGCCGCATGGAGCACGGGCGTCGCGTTTCCTCCGCAGGAATACTGCACGTCGAGCGCCATGGCGACGAAACCGAGCTCTTCGATGCCTGCGTTGCGGTGAAAGCGCGCCAACGCCTCGTGCATCGGAAATCCCAGTTCGATATCGCGCGTCACCTGCACGAACGATTCCCTCAAAGGCTGACCGACCTCGTGCGCGACCTCCGCGAACGCCTGGGGAAGCGAAAGCCCCGCATGCAGGCACGCCTCCATGCATCGCAGGGCATCGGGCACCTGGTCGCGGATCCTCTCGCGCTCCTTCGCCCCGCCCTGCGATACGGCAAGCGCGGCGGCGGCCGCAAGGCAGACGGGCATCAGAACCGCAGACGCAAGCGATTTGAATACGACGGCCGACACGGCCGCTGC
This sequence comes from Slackia sp., assembly GCA_029266945.1. GTDB lineage: Bacteria > Actinomycetota > Coriobacteriia > Coriobacteriales > Eggerthellaceae > Slackia. Next base: position 14,634 of record JARIED010000023.1, read on the forward strand.
GGCGACGCAAGCGGCGATGCAAAGCGACATCACGCTTTCGGCCGTCGCATCCCACCCGCGCCCCCTGAGCAGTCCCGCCGCCTCGGAAGCAACCCTGCCGAGGCGGCGACCCTTCATCGCAAAACGCGCGGCTTCCGAACAGGACGTAACGCCGTTGCGCACATAGTGGCGCAGCAGCAATGCCGCCGCCTCGCGCGGGTCGATTCCCGCTTCCCCCTTAGAGGCCGAAGCGCCCGCGACGGCTGCGGAATACGCCCGCGAAAGCCCTTGGTAGACGGACGCCCCCACGCCGGCCGCGCAGCAGAATCCGCCGACGCACGATACGCCTAGAAGCACGCCGTCTTCCATCGCGCCACCTCCCATTCATCGATAAATCCCTGCTCGCATGCATCGTCGATCCATGAAGGACACGAATCCCACACTCCGCGCTCACCGGCCGACCTGCGGCGATACACGTCGCGTATCCGGCATGCCGACGCCTTTCCGCGCTCCACCGACGCGATGGCGCTGACAAAACGCCCGCCGTCGCGCCCGCGAGAAACCTGGACCACCACATCGAGCGCGGATGCGATATTGCTCTCGATAACCTCGACGGGAAGGTCCATGCCGTATCGCACCATGGTCACCAGGCGCATCACCATGTCGGCAGGCGAATTAGCATGCAGCGTGGTGAGGGACCCGTCGTGACCGGTGTTCATGGCCGACAGCATGTCGAGCGCTTCAGCGCCGCGGCACTCGCCCACGATGATCCTGTCGGGGCGCATGCGCAGCGCATTGCGCACCAGGTCGCGAATCGTCACCTCGCCGACCCCTTCTGCATTGCAGGCGCGCGACTCCATACGCACGACATGAGGATGTTCCGTGAACCTCAGCTCGGCCGAATCTTCAATCGTCACGATGCGCTCGTGTCGGTCGATTTCGCACGACAACGCATTCAGCATGGTGGTCTTGCCGCTGCCCGTGCCGCCGCACACCGCCATGTTCTTGCGCGAAACGACCGCCCAGCGTAAAAGCCTCGCAACCGCCCCGTCGAACGAGCCGCGCCGCTGCATCTCTTCGAGTCGCATCGCATGCTCGGTGAACTTGCGAATCGTGACCGCCGGGCCGTCGAGCGAAATGGGCGGAATGACCACGTTCACGCGATGGCCGCTCGGCAGGCGCGCGTCGACCATGGGGCTGCTTTCATCGACGCGACGGCCCAACGGAGCCAAGATCCTGTCGATAAGCGAGCGGAGCTGAGCCGCATTAGCGAACAAAGCGCCGTAAGGCTCGATGACGCCGCGGCGTTCGACGAACACGGCATCGATTCCGTTCACCATGATCTCGGTCACGCTTTCATCTTCGACCAGGGGCTGAAGCGGGCCGAGACCGAAAACGATATCGAGCAGGTCTTGAGCCAGCCGCTCTTTCGACTCGCTCGGGCGGCTCGCCCATTTCGGCGTCGCGAACACCGTGCGCATCGCGCTTTTCAACTCGCTACGCGCACGTTTCGGGTTATCGATCGCCAAAGACGCCAGCGTGTCGCCCGCAATGATGGAGCCGACTTCATCCTTCAGCTCATCGAGCATCCAGACGTTCGCGTCGAGAACCGCCCGTCCCCCTTCGAGCTGCGCGGCGCCGACCCTTTCCATCAGCGTCATCGGCGGCCCCCTCGTCCGAACAGCGACCTACGGCGTTTCGAAGCGTCGGCTTTGCCATGCACCGCCTCAGCACGGCATCCTGGCAAGATCTCGGCCAAAAGCCCCCGAACGTCGGCGACGAATGCGTTTTTCGAGCCGATGAGTTCTTCGGGATATCCGGCGCCGAGCAGCTCATCCACTTCTTTTCCGCCGTCGGCCAACTCGACCGCCTGCGCGCCGCGCAGGGCGCAAGACACGTCGACCGCCGACAACAGACTTGCCTTGTCGTGCCTGTTCACCGCAAAGGTGAAACCTGTCGTCGCCACGCCGAGACGAGCACACAGCTCGACGGCGTGCACGGTCGCGCGCAGAGACGACGGTCTGCTGTCCATCAAAAACACCACCGCATCCGCCGATTCGAGAATACCTGCATGGCCATCGGACCAAAGCGAGCCCGTGTTCACGACGACTAGATCGAACGAACGCCTCAATGCCGCCGTGAGCACGGCGGCCGCATCGGCCACCAGCTCCGACACCTCTATCCTGCACGGCGCCGCCACTAGAAACGGCGCATCGCCCGCAGACGAAGCCGCGCTTGCTAGGCACGACGGATTATCGATCGCCTCTTCAACCCTGAGCGGATTCGGCATACCCAAAAGGTAATCAAGGTCGCCGAACTGAAAGTCGGCATCGAACGCAGCCGTTCTCAGCCCCGCTCGAGCGCCCAGCAACGCGAGAACTGCCGACAGCGTGCTTTTTCCGCACCCTCCTGTCCCCGACACCACGGCGACCACCGTCCCCGGCCCCTCGACCGTCGGAGTGCCCGGTATCGAAAACGTCGGCCTGACCACGATATCGAGCCCTTTGTAGTCTCGTTCGCCGCCCTGCCGGCAAGATGATTGCGATGCCTGGCTCCCGTCCAAAACCGCGGCGCCCGCATATGATGGAACCGATGGGGAGCCGCCGCCATCCGCATCGCCCCGACCGTTTCTGACTCCGAAAGGGGCGCCCGCTCGCTCGAATTCGAGGCCATCGGCATCACGCCCGCTCGAAAGGCGAGAAACAAGGGCGTCGTCATCGTCGTCGGTAACGACGCATGGGCGAATCACCGAATCGCCTGCAGCGCGCAAAGGATCATCGCCGAACGAACGGTCGACCTCCCCCATCGGAAGCGACCCTCGTTCGGCCGGCTTGGGCGCATCGGGGACGAGCGCCTTCGATCGCTCTCGCTCGGCGCGACGGCGCAGGGCATCCGAAGCCGCAATAGATTCGTAACGCTTCACGAGCATCGAACGCGACCATAGCTCGTCGATTTCCGCATTGGCAGCCCGGCTCGCAAGCGATCCGTTCTGCTCGTCGGCCACCAAATACACCCGCTTCCCGGGGTCGTCTCGCTTAATGGCCGCCGCCACGTTGATCGCGTCCATGTCGTCGCACGAGACCACCCAGACCTCGTCGATATCGGGCGAAAGCTTCGCCCGCGCACGGCATTGCTCGGCCTGCGACTCGACGAGCACGCACGACGGGCATTCCCGAACGTCGCGCCCGTATCCTTGCGAGGGCGCCATCGACTGCGCATCGGAATCGATGCAGAGCAGTACGCGCTTATCCATCGCTTTCCCCCTCCATCTCCGCCTTTTCCTTCTTGTCTGCCGAATCCGCAGCATCCTTCGACGGCACGGATCCGTCCACGTCCTTTTTCTCGGAGCCCCTCGCTTCGGCGGACGGCCCGGCATTTACGTTGCGTGCGACGACCGAAGACGACTCGTTCTTCGCGGCGGCGCCTGCCGACGTATTTTCCGAAGGAAGCGAGAAATACAACTCGCTTTTCTGCGATGCCGCGATGACCTCTTCGACCATCGACGGATCAAGCGCAAGCGTCACCCACGTCACGTCGGATTTACGATTCGCATCCTTTTCCTCCGAGGTCGTGCTCGTGGAAAGCACCAACACCCGCGATGCCAGCAAATCGGTCGCCGACCCCGAAACGGAATAGACATCGACCTTCGAACCTGGACGAAGCGAACCTCCCACGGCGGTAACCGCCTTGGATGGAACGCTGATGGCGCACTTTCCATCAGGAACCTGCAGGGCGACCTCTTCGCGTTCGTCGAAACGATGTTTCAGAACCACCTCGCCTGCATAAATAGGGCTCGTCGCTGGCAACGCCGCCACATCGGCGTGGTCGGATATCGCATCGTCGGGCACCAGCTCGCTCAGCCACAGACGCTTTTCGGCGTTCGTCGTATCGAGCATGTCGCCAACGGCGATATCGTCGGTGGCCACGAGTATCTCGACCTGCTCGCCCCCGTAACGCGCAAGCGCCTCCGAACGCTCTTGCTCGACATCGGCACGTAGGTCGGCGGCATACGCGAGAATGCCCGCAACGCACAAGACGCCGCATAGCGCCCCGATCGCCAAGTGAGCACGACGTCGCATCGTCACCCCTCCCGCCTTCATGCCGACGCGTCCATGCGCATCGGATCCCGCTTCGAATCGAATACCGGTAGCCCCGAGCGATGGGCCGCTCGGGAACAATCCCATGATGAAGTACGGATGCGGCCGGCTTTGAGAAGGCTGCCCTGCGGAATCCGGCCGAATTCAAGCGACTTTTCAGGCGCAAACCTTATCGCGATGTGCTTTGCCTCCGATCGAATGGACGCACCCCGTCCGCAAAGCACAAAAAGCCCTTCGCGCATCACACGAAGGGCTCGGAAACGACCGAAAAAAGAAAAAAGCCGAAGCGATCTGCTTCAGCTTTCGAATTCATATGGTGGGCGATGAGGGATTTGAACCCCCGACCTTGTGCTTGTAAGGCACCTGCGCTCCCGCTGCGCCAATCGCCCGTAGAACCGACATTATCCCATATTCATGACTCTTTGTCACTTCAGAATCTCTCGAGGCTTTTCTCCATCCAAATATGAGGCTGCCCCTCGTCTTCGTAATCGACCTCGCCGAAACGAACATACCCCATCGAACCGTACCACAGCTCAAGGCGAGCCTGCGCATGCAGGCGAATGATATGCGCGCCTTTCCGGCACGCCGCATCTTCGCATGCCCTCACGAGCATGCCGCCGATGCCGCGGCGGCGAAATTCAGGCAGCATCGCGACACGACCGATGTAATAGCACGACGAATCGCCCTCATCGACGAAGCACCGGGCGCAACCGGCAGAAACGCCTCCGGCAGCCGCAACGACATGGATGGCACGGTCGTCGATATCGTCGAACTCGTTCTCGTAACCCTGCTCCTCGACGAAAACCTTCGTCCGAATAGCAAAGGCGTCTTCTTTCGCGTCGTATTTCACAACAACATCGCTCATGCGCATCCCCGCTCTCTTGCAGTACCGATACGCATCCCAGATTACCGCAAGGCCAAAACGCTGAACGGAAACTTCCGGCCCACCGCCTCGTCCCCACAATGCGATTTTGGAATCCTTGACACGCAACGGCCCTGAACGCAAAAGAACCCCGGACATATCCGGGGTTCTTTTCCAGTGCGAATAAACGACCTACAAGATCATCATGGCAGCAGTGACGACCACGAGGCAGATTACAGCGAGGATGACCAGAAGCTTCCAGACCCACTTCAGCCAGGTACCGTACTGAACATGAGCCACAGCAAGACCGCCCATGATGGCGCCGCACGTCGGGGTGAACAGGTTCACCAGACCGTTGGCGGAGCTGAAGATCATAACCATGGTTTCGACGGAGAAACCGAGGTTGGCAGCCAACGGGCCCATGATGGGCATGGACACGGTAGCCATACCGGAGCTGGACGGAATCAGGAAGGACAGCACCACGTAAAGCAACCAGGACGCAGGTGCAAAGATGAAGGCAGAAACGCCCTGCAGTGCATTGGAAGCGTTCAGCAGAATCCAATCGGACATGCCGGTCTCGGCCATGAGGATGGAGATGCCGCGAGCGAGAGCGATGATCATGACAACGCTCATCATGTCGGCGCAACCATCGATGAAAGCCTTTACGGTCTCGGACTCGGACAGACCGCCGACAAAGGCGATGATCAGAGCGAGGACGAAGAACCAGCATGCTGCCTCGACGAAGTACCACTGGCCAAGCGGAAGGCCGGTGATGACCTCAGACCAGCCGAGGAACAACGTGACACCGAAGTCTTCCCAGGGGATGAAGCTGATGACCATGATGACGAACGCAAGCGCGAACACGATCAGGGCACCCTTCTGACGGCCGGTCAGAACGACGTCGCCCTCGGAGGAATCTTTGGCGAAGTGCTCTTTTTCGGCCTCCTGCTCCTGCAGGGAGAGGATGGTCGAACCGCGGTCTTTCTTAACCTTGGCCGCATACTTCATAACGAAGATAATGGAAACAACGAGGGTGGAAATCCAGAGAATGGCACCCAACATGATGATAGTACCCTGATTCACCTGGATACCGGCATCGACCAGGGACGAAACTGCAGCGCCGACAGCGAACGGATTGACGGTGGAACCGAGAACACCGCAGCCAGCGCCCAGCAGAACCACAGCGGAGCCGACCATCGCGTCGAAGCCCGCCGCGTACATGGTAGCCGCAAGCAGAACGTAGAACGGAACAGTCTCCTCGCACATACCGTAGGTGGTACCGCCGATGGAGAACAGAATCATCAGAATCGGGATAAGCACCAACTCGTTGCCGTGAAGCTTCTTCACCAGAACGGCAATGCCGTTATCGAGAGCGCCGGTCTTGGTCATAACGCCCAAGAAACCGCCCAGGATCATAACGAAGAAGCACACCTCAAGGGCGCCGCCTGGGAACGTATCCGGGTTGGCAGCGCCTTCTACGATGTCAGTGGGAGCGCCCGTAAAGCCATAGATAGGCGCCGTCAAAATATTGGAGAGAGACGCACCCGTCACGGTGCCGCCAGTCGCTGCCGCTGCAATCCAAGAGACGACAGCCAGGACGACCAGCAAGATAAGAAGGATACTGAACGAACTAATTGGATCCTTCTTCTTTTTAACTTTGTCAGCCATGATATTCCCCTTTCAAACGGGTATCCATGCGTTATGTCTCTTTCCTTCATAACGCATGGAATCCTGCTGGGAGCACCCCTACCCCCAGCAGGACTTTGTACCCTAATTAAGCGGTGATGACCGTGCCGGTCTCACCAGCGAGCGCCTCTTTCGCGCGCTCGAGAGACGTGATGAGGGCCTTGCCTTCCGGGTTGGCCTTCACGAAGGAGAGGCAAGCCTCGACCTTGGGCAGCATGGAGCCCTTGGCGAACTGGCCTTCCTCCATGTACTTCTCAGCCTCGGCGACCGTCATGGAAGCAAGCTCTTCCTGGTCAGGCTTGTTGAAGTTGATGCAGACGCGATCGACGGCGGTCAGGATGACCAGCATGTCGGCCTTGGCCTCACCTGCGAGCAGAGCAGCGGAACGGTCCTTGTCGATAACGGCAGGAACGCCCTTGTAGCCGCCGTCCTCCTCGACAACGGGAATGCCGCCGCCACCAGTGGAGATGACGCACATGCCAGCCTCGACGAGGTTGTTGATCAGCGGCAGCTCAACGATGCGAACCGGTGCCGGAGAAGCAACGACCCAACGCCAGCCACGACCGGAGTCCTCGACGTACTTGTTGCCGGTCTCCTCCATGAGCTTGGCGGCCTCTTCCTCGGTGAAGAAAGCGCCGACGGGCTTGGTGGGATCCTGGAACGCAGGGTCAGCAGCGTCGACGACCGTCTGGGTGACGATGGAGGCGCAAGCCTTGTCCATGCCGCGACGAGCGAACTCGCGCTGCATAGCCTGCTGCAGGTGATAACCGATGTAACCCTGGCTCATAGCACCGCACTCGGGGAAGGGAATGGACGGGGTGCCGCCCACCTTCGTAGCGGAATTATCGGTAGCGACCTTGATCATACCGACCTGGGGGCCATTGCCGTGGGTGACGATGACGTCGAAGCCCTCTTCGATGAGGTCGACGATAGGAGCAGCCGTGTTGTGAACCAGCTCGAGCTGCTCTTCGGGGGTATTGCCCAGGGCGTTACCGCCCAGGGCAATCACGAGACGCTTGTTAGCCATTTCAAATACCCCCGTCTTCTTACTTCAAGGTAGCGTACATGACAGCCTTGATGGTGTGCATGCGGTTCTCGGCCTCGTCGAAGACCTTGGACTGCTTGGACTCGAAGACCTCGTCCTCGACCTCCATCTCGGTGATGCCGAACTGCTCGGCCTTCTCGGCACCGATGGTGGTGTTGGTGTCGTGGAAGGCGGGCAGGCAGTGCAGGAAGATAGCCTCGGGCTTAGCCATGGCCATGACTTCCTTGGTGACGCGGTAGGCCTTCAGGCGCTCGATGCGCTCAGCCCAGACCTCGTCGGGCTCGCCCATGGAAACCCAAACGTCGGTGTAGATGACGTCGGCGCCGGTGCAGGCTTCCTTGACATCCTCGGTGAGGGTGATGGTGCAGCCATTCTCGGCAGCGATCGGCTTGCAAGCCTCGAGCACGTCGTCGGCAGGCATGTCGTCCTTAGGACCACAAGCGACGAAGTTCATGCCCAGCTTGGCGCAAACGACCATGAGGGAGCGAGCAACGTTGTTCTTGCAGTCGCCCATGAACACCAGGGTACGGCCCTTGATGTCGTAGTTGAAGTTCTCCTGAACGGTCAGGATGTCGGCGAGCATCTGGGTGGGATGCCACTCGGTGGTCAGGCCATTCCAGACAGGAACGCCGGCGTTAGCGCCGAGGTCCTCGACGTCGGTCTGAGCGAAGCCGCGGAACTCGATACCGTCATAGAAGCGGCCGAGAACGCGAGCGGTGTCCTCGATGGACTCCTTCTTGCCCATCTGAGAGCTGCCCGGATCGAGGTAGGTAACGCCCATGCCGAGGTCCATAGCGCCAACTTCGAAAGCGCAACGGGTACGGGTGGAAGTCTTCTGGAAGAGCAGAACGATGTTCTTGCCCTCGAGGTAACGGTGGGGCACACCTGCGCGCTTCATGTCCTTGAAGTTCTTGGACAGCTTGAGCAGGTATTCGATCTCCTCAGTGGAGAAGTCGAGAAGCCTCAGGAAGTTGCGACCGCTGAGATTGACACCCATGTTGTTATCCTTTCTTCCTAGAGACCAAACCCATATTGGTCTCTAAATGGCAATGAAGAACAGAAGAGTGCGGCCCCGCTTGAAAACGGGCGGGGCCGCGAAAATGCTTAGAGATCCTCGCGCTGGAAAGGCATGCTCATGCAACGCGGGCCGCCACGACCACGGGACAGCTCGGCAGAGGGCATGACCAGAAGGTTGAGGCCTTCCTTGTAGAGAACGTCATTGGTGACGTTGTTGCGCTGGTACACCACGATGGTGCCCGGCTCGACGCACAGCGTGTTGGAGCCGTCATTCCACTGCTCGCGAGCAGCAGCGATCGGGTCGCCGCCACCGCAGGGGATAAGCTTGATGCCGTCAACGCCGGTGGCGTACTCGAGAATCTTCTCGAGGGAGTCGGTGTGCTCCTTGATGTCGACCTCACCCTGGGTTGCGCCCTTGGTCAGCTCGAAGACGCGCAGGGTGCCCATGATGGCGGGGTGAATCGTGAACTTGTCGACGTCGATCTGAGTGAAGACCGTGTCGAGGTGCATGAATGCACGGCAGTTCGGGATATCGAACGCGAAAATCTTCTCGATCTCGCAACCCTCGGTCTTCCAGAAGATGTTCTGGGCGAGGATATCGATAGCAGCAGCCTGGGTACGCTGGGAGATGCCGACAGCCAGAGCCTTGTTGCTGAGGTTCAGGATATCGCCGCCCTCGATGTGGGAAGCCGCGTCACGGCGGAACCACAGCGGGGTGTCAGCATAATCCGGGTGATACTTGAAAATGTACTTGCCGTACAGGGTCTCGCGGTTACGCGTGACAGCGTACATACGGTTCAGGCTGACGCCGTTGCCAACGCAGGCGAACGGGTCGCGGGTGAAGTACAGGTTGGGCATCGGGTCGATGATCAGATCGCTCTCTTTGTCGCTGTGAGCGCTGACCATGTCGTCGAGGGTAGCGGAAGAAGCGTGGGGCAGGTCGATCTCGCTCTTGGCGACGCCAGCCATGGTCTTCTTCACGAACTCGAAGTCATCCTCGATGGAGTTGAGGTACTCACGGACGATAGCAGGCATAGCCTGGCCCTTGATACCGGCCTCCTCGATGTACTGGTCGAGGAACTCCTCGCGAGCACCCGGATGAGCCTTGAAAGCCTCGGCGACGAGCTGCTCGAGGTAGAGAACCTCGGTGCCCTGCTCGCGCAGAATTTCAGCGAAACGGTCGTGCTCGGCCTGAGCAACCTCCAGGAACGGCACGTCGTCGAACAGCAGACGCTCGAGCTCGTCAGGAGGAAGGTTCAGCAGTTCGTCGCCAGGACGATGCAGGCAAACCTTCTTCAGCTTACCGATTTCGCTCGTTACATGAATACCCTTCATGTGAGCCTCCTTTTTCCTCTCTCTTGTCGGTCTTCCCAAATCCGACAAAACCATCATCGCCGCCGGCAACGGAAAATGCAAGCTGTTTTTTTATTGTCGTGACCTGGACAAACTCAATTTATTGCATCTTCTTTTCAATTTATCCAAAACCTAGTCCGTTTTTAGGTCGATACCGGATAAATTCACGGTAATTTGAATCATAAATTTTCCACTACTCGCTTTCTAGCGATGTTTTCGATGCGAATCGGAGGCCCGAAACGATCGTTTATTCAAAATGAGGCCTTTATCATGAATATATGCATTGCTTTTTCCCTCAAAAACGGCTTTTGTTCGATTTTATTTCAAAATTTGCATCAATTAATGATATATCAGAAATTTATGACATTTATTGCATATTAATAGTTATTAATGCAGAAATAGAATGTAAACCGACGTTAATTTATGACATTATTTCTACAGGATCGATAGGAAAAGACGCAAGTGGATTCCGTGGCGCCCCCAACGGCGCCACCGGTAATTTCTACGCGTATAAAAGTACGTTCACTCCTCGTCAACATTATGTTGTTCTCTTATAATATTCATTATATTGCATATAAATGCGATATAAATCACCGACCAAGAGAAAAACGCGGCATAAGCGGCAAACGGCATGGCATCGAGCCTCCTCAGAAGCATCGCACGCCTCGTCGAGCTCCTTTCTCCCATGATGCTCCACATATGGGGATTCAAGACGCACGAAAGCATCCTCGAGCCGATTCCCGAGGACAAGCGGCGGCATGTGCAGCCGATCGCTATAGGAGATGAACGTCGTGGAGAAATAAAAAAGCCCCGATAAAGACAGAGGGTTCTGTTCCCCTCCTATTAACAGAACCCTCATCCTTACCGAAGCTTGTCGCCTCTGTAATGCACAATCAATTGTAGCGCTTCGTATGCGGAAAAGAAACTACCGATTCTCCAAACATGCATGCAAAAACGCTGTTCAGTCCCTACATGGGCCTGCACACGAGGCGAAAGCGCCCCGAAAAACGCCCGAAAACGCGGCAGACGGACGATTCATCGCGAAAAAGCCTCTAGAGCGGACGGCGCGACTCGATGGCGCGGCCCAGCGTGATCTCGTCGGCGAATTCGAGGTCGCCTCCCACGGGAAGGCCGCTTGCGAGGCGCGTCACCTCGATGCCCAAAGGCTTGATCAGGCGAGCCAAATACGCTGCAGTGGTCTCGCCTTCCACATTGGGATTGGTGGCGAGAACGACCTCGCGCACATCGGTGTCGGCGAGGCGCTTCAGCAGCTCCGCGATATGCAAATCGTCGGGTCCGATGCCGTCCATAGGAGACAAAGCCCCGCCGAGCACATGGTACACACCCGAAAACGCGGCCGTACGCTCGATTGCGGCGATATCGCGCGGCTCGCTTACCACGCATATCACCGATTCGTCGCGCCTGCGGGAAGCGCACACCTCGCAAAGCTCCCCTTCTGCGTAATTGAAGCATCGCGAACAGAAATGCACGGTGTTTTTCACCTCGACGATGGCATCGGCCAGACGCAGCACCGTCTCGCGATCGGAATTCAGCATCCAGTACGCGATGCGCTGGGCGCTTTTGGGGCCGACGCCCGGCATACGCTCGAGCTCGTCGAGAAGCTTCTGGATGGCAGGAGCCGATTCCACGAAGCGCCCGCTACATCAAGCCGGGGATGTTCATGCCGCCGGTAGCGGCATTGATGCGCTGGGAACCCTGGGCGGAAACGGCGCGCAGAGCCTCGTTGACGGCGGCGGTGACGATGTCCTGCAGCATCTCGACGTCGTCGGGGTCGACGGCAGACGGATCGATCGAGATGGACTGAATCGTCATATCGCCCTGAGCGACGACCTTGACCATACCGCCGCCTGCGGTGGCCTCTGCGGTCATCGTCTTGATCTCTTCCTGAGCCTTAGCGAGCTCGGCCTGCATCTTCTGCGCCTGACGCATCATTGCCTTCATATCCATGACGGTTCTCCTTTTTTCTCTTGGGGCCGCCCTGCGTATGCCGAGCGACAGCGCAACCGTATGCGCATATATATAGGTAGAAAGACTAACACAACGATACGGGAGGACGCATCGGCTGCACGAAAGCGCCGGGCGCAGACTCCCGATCGCGCACACGAAGAAAGGCGCCGACGAATCATCGCCGGCGCCTTCGTTGCGAAAGCTAGTGCTCTTCTTTCACATCCTCGAACGCAACCCCGAACGAACCGAAGATATCGGCCACGTCCATCGCGTCGGCTGCGGGAGCGCTCGCAGGCTCAGGTGCCGGCGCAGGTTGCGCAGCACCGCCGATGCCCACAGCCATCGCGCGCGAAGCGAACGGATTCGGGCGCGCGGGCGCCGACGCGGGCTCGGGCACCGAAGGCGCGTCGGCCGGTGCGGATGGGGCTTCGACGACGCCGTCGGGCACGAAGCCCTTCTGCAGACGCGGCATCGGAGCCGGCTCCGGCGCGGAATCGCCCTCGCCGGACGTTTCCTGCTTGCGTACGGCCGGCGCCTTCTTCGCGTCGGCGACGCCGGGCCATCCCGTGGGCACGATCATGTTCTTGGCGCGCTTCTTGGGAGAGGGCATCGAATCGAACCCAAGCTCTTTGCCTACGATATACGGGTCGACCGGATCGGGACCCTGAACCGAAAGGTCATAGGAGACTTCAGGCTCGGGATCCCCAGAAGTGACGGCAGACCCAGCGGAATCAGGAGCGGACGCCGGCTGAGCATTCGAAGAGGCAGGCTCGGCGGCATGCGGCGTGCGTTCGACGACAGCCGCGGCGCGCGTAGCGGCCCCGACCTTGCGCGAAGGACGAGAAAGCTCTTCTTTCGACGGCTCGACAGGCGCAGGGGCGGGCGTCGAGGGAACGGGCGAGTCCTCATAGCCGCCCCACGGAGCATAGGACTCGACATCGACATCGGAATACGGAACCACGTCGGCGTCGTCGTAAGGAACGGCGTCGTCGACGGTGTATGAGGGAGCCTGCGCAGCAGCCTGAGGCATCGGCGCCGAAGCCGCAGGCTGCGAAGCGCCGACGGACGCGGGGGCGGGAGCCGCGGCACGCATCGCTGCAGCACGGGCCATTGCGGCGCGCGCGGGAGACGACGCGCCTTCTCCTTGCGTGATGGCGAACGGAACAGGTGCGCCGAACGCGACTTCGAGCGACGCAGCGATCGCGGCCGAGATATCCGGCTTCTGCGCGGCCGAGTATGCGAAGCTGTTCTCGCGAGAGAACTCGATGAACAAGCCCTCTCCCCCATCCTGCGCGACGATACGCGCCGAAAGCATCAACGCGCCGTACGCCGCACGACGGCGTTTCAAATCCGCAATCGCGGCCTGCCACCCGCGCTGCAGCGCAGACGGGTCGTCGATCTTCGCTCGGACGTCGTCCGGCAAAGACCCGGCAGCCTGCTGCGGCGAGGAAGGCGCGGCCTGATTCGTCGCAGACACGGGCGTCGCGGCGGGAACGGGAGCCGCAGAAGGCGCGCTTTCGACAGGCGCAGCGGCTTTCGCCGCGCGGCGCTGTTCAAGCTGGGCATGAAATGCCGCAGACCTATCGGCGGCCTCGGAAGCGCGCGCAGGAGCAGGCGCAGCCGATGCCGTAGGCGCGGAAGCCGCGGCGGACAGCGGACGATACCCGCTCGCCACGGGCGGCACAGACGCCGGAGCCGCGGCGCGGGAAGCCTCAGCGCGCGACGAATCCTGCGCGCGACCAGACGTCGGGGCAGAAGGCGTCGGGGCGGGCGCAGGCATCGATGCGGCGGGCGACCCCGAAGCCAACGCCGCCTCGAGCGTCGCCACGCGCGCTGCGAGGGCATCGAGCGTCAGGTCGCTTTCGGGGCGAACCATGCGCGTCAACGCGATTTCGAAAGAAAGGCGCGGATTGACCGAAGAACGCAATTCGGCGCTCAGATCGCCCAGAACGCGCAGGACATACGCGAGGCGGTCGGGGCCGAACGAGGCGGCCTCTTTCGCCATTGCGGGGCGCGCCGCCTGGGGCGCATCGAGCGCGACGGCGCCGTCGGTCAAGGCGAGAATATACAGATCGCGCACGTATCCGGCAAGATCGCGTGCGAAGCGGGCCAGGTCGGCTCCCGTTTCCACGTATTCGGACAGCCACGTGAAGCATGCGGCGGCATCGCGCGCGGCTATCGCGTTCACCACCGTGGACATGTCGTCGGCATCGATGGACCCCAACACGCTTTGCGCCACCTCGACGGTCACCGTGCCGCCGCCGAACGCGATCAGCTGTTCGAGCGCGGTAAGGGCATCGCGCATGCCGCCCTGAGCGCGATGGGCGATCAGGTCGAGCGCATCGCCCTCGAATTCCACGCCTTCCGCCACGCAGACGGCGCCCAGGCGCGCGACGATTTCATCGTTCGACAAGCGATGGAAATCGAAACGCTGGCAGCGGGAATGGATGGTTTCGGGGACGCGCTGAGGGTCGGTGGTGCACAGCACGAACACCACATGGCTCGGCGGCTCCTCGAGCGTCTTGAGCAGCGCGTTGAACGCCGCCGTAGACAGCATGTGGACCTCGTCGATGATATATATCTTGTATCGGCCGCGCGTGGGCGCGTATTGGACGCGTCCGATGATCTCCTCGCGCACGTTCTCGACGCCGGTGCGGCTTGCGGCGTCGAGCTCGCTGACATCGGGGTGCACGCCGTCGGCGATAGCCAAACACTGCTCGCACGTTCCGTCGGGCGAAGGCGTCGGACCGCCGTCGCACAGAAGCGCCTTCGCCAAAAGGCGGGCCGTGGTGGTTTTACCCGTGCCGCGCGGCCCGCAGAACAGGTAGGCGTGGCTCACCTTGTCGGATTCGATGGCGTTTTTCAGCGTGCGCTCGATATGGGTCTGTCCCACGACGTCCTCGAACGTCTGAGGGCGGTATTTCCTATACAGTGCTTCTGACATGGCGCCTCGTCTCCGCTTCTTCGCAGCCGTTACATCCGGCCGCATTTCCAGTTTCGGCCATTATAGAAGAAGGCGGATTACGCCGCGCATATCCCACAGAACGGGTGGAAGCGCAGGCGCGCCGGCGGCTTCGGGCGCAAGGCCCGTGCGACATACGAAAAAGCCCCGCACGAGGCGGGGCTGGAAGATCTGGAGCGGACAACGGGGCTCGAACCCGCGACCCCAACCTTGGCAAGGTTGTGCTCTACCAACTGAGCCATGTCCGCATATGTAAGGCGAGGCGGTATTGTACCGGATCGAAGGCTACTGCGCCTGAGATTTTTTCTTTTTCCGCGCATTCATGCCGGCCTTCACCGCACCGATGATAGCAGGCGCGACCGACACGGCGACGATGCCGAGCACGATAAGCTCGAAATGCTCCTGAACGAAGGGGATGCCGCCGAAGAAATAGCCCACCAGGACGAACGAGGTGACCCAGGCGAAACCGCCGATCGCATTGAACAGCGTGAATTTACCGAAGTTCATATGGCCCGTACCCGCGATGAACGGCGCGAACGTACGGAAAAACGGCATGAAACGCGTGATGACGATCGTAAGGCCGCCGTATTTCGCGAAGAAATGGTCGAGTTTGGCCATGCGTTCGGGCGTAAGGGCTTTGACCTTGCCCGAGTCGATGATGCGCGATCCGAAAAAACGAGCGATCCAGTAGTTCGAAGTATTGCCCAGGATGGCGGCCGCGTAGAACACGAACAGCGTGGCCCAGACATTCAACCCGCCGCCGTCGGCCGAAAAGACGCCCGCCGCGAACAGCAGGGAGTCGCCGGGCAAAAACGGGAAGAAGACGAGGCCCGTTTCGACGAACACGATCAAGAACAGAGGGCTGTACACCCAAAAAGGACCGAGCGCCACGATCCAGCCCGCGATGGCGGCACGCGGATCGGACAGCAGGTCGAGGAAGAACTGGATGATTTCCATAGAAGCCTTTCGAGTGGGCGGCTTGCAGGCCGCATGACAATGAGGACAACCGCGAAAAAAAGGCCGTACACAAGACGGCCTGAGACATCCCGGTTCGCGCAGCGCCGTTTTGGCGTCGTGCGCAAGGCGAGAGGTCTCAGGCCGTCGCGGCGTCGACATTGCACCGGCGTATGCCGGCTCAGTTGCCGCGGATAGGCATGGGCGCTCGTCAGCGGGCCCTTATGGCTGCTTCCTCCCGGACCTGACCAGGTTCGAACCATGGCGCCGCCCAGGCCCATCCGCGGCACTGGTTTGCGACATCGGAAGTATACCCGAAATAGACGGAACGGAAGAGGGCGTCACGAAACCGTCATTTGTAGAAAATCCTTTCCAGGGCACGGCATCGTCCCTTCGAGCTGGAAATGGCGCACGAAGCGCGAAAAGGCGACGGCTCGAAAGCCGTCGCCCGTAAAGAACTTCGCATGTCCGCGTATGCGCCTAGCCGATGCCGCCGTAGAAGATGCCCAGCACGATGACCACGGCGGTAATGCCGACGAACAGGTATTTCGTCATGGGCTCGAACCATGCGCCGAGCTTTTTCTCGCGACCGATCTGCGCCTGCTCTTTGGCGAAGTGCTTCGGGCAGACCCAGAAGAACATGATCGCGGCCAGCAGCGCGCCCAACGGAATGGCATAGATAGAAACGGCATCCATCCAGGCGCTCACCGCATCGCCGCTCTCGATGAACACGCCCACGCCGAACGCGATCGCAGCCACGATGGCCACGGCGCCCCAACGAGGAAGATGCAGCTGCTCCTGCAGGGCCTCGATCGGCGTTTCGAACAGGTTCACCAGGCTGGTGATCGCCGCGCAGGCGACGGCCAGGAAGAACACGAAGCAGAAGATGCCGCCCGCGGGCATTTCCTGGAACACCTGCGGAAGCGCGATGAACATCAGCGGAGGACCGGACTGCGTGTCCAGGCCGAACGCGAACACGGCAGGAACCACGATCATGGCGGAAAGCACCGCGGCGAGCGTCGAGAAGATCACGACGTTTTTCGCGGATGAGACCACGTCGACGTCCTTCTTCAGATAGCTGCCGTACACGAGCGTGCCGCTGCCCGCCAGCGACAGGCCGAAGAACGCCTGCCCCAGCGCGAACACCCACGTCTGCGGATTCGCAAGCGCGCTCCAGTCGGGGACGAACAGATATTTATAGCCTTCGAAGGCGCCGGGCAGCATGGCCACGCGCACCAGCATGATCACGAACAGCACGAAGAACAACGGCATCATGATCTTGTTCAGGCGTTCGATGCCGCGCGAAATGCCCAGCAGCATGACGGCGAACGTGATGATGAGCGCCGCCGCATGATAGCCCACGCTGCCGAAATCGCTGGCGAGGCCGCCGAAATACGCGCCCATGTCGAGCACCTGCAGCAGCGTGCCCGTACCCGATGCGAACAGGTACTTCAAGAACCAGCCGAGCACGACCGAATAGCCGATCGCGATGCCGAGGGAGCCGAGCGTGGGAATGGCGCCGATGACCTTGCCCAGCGGGCCCGCATGCTTGACTCCGCGCATTTCGAGCGCCTTGGAAAACGCGCCCATGGGGCCGGTGCCCATGGCGCGGCCGAAAGCCATCTCGCCGATGACGCCCGTCAGGCCGAGCAGCACGACGAAGATCAGATACGGGATAAGAAACGCCGCGCCGCCCATTTCGGCAACGCGGTAAGGGAACAGCCAGATGGCGCTCATGCCGACGGCTGAGCCGATGCAGGCGATGATGAACGCCGTGCGCGACGTGAACGAATCGCGCGAAGAGGATGATGTTGCCATGCGTTGAATTCCTTCCATAGAGCCCCGATGGTTCGGGGAAGATCCGCCCTTGCGGGCTCGAAAAAAGGCCCCGGTCGCCCGGAGCCCTTCGTTCATTCGATGAGAAAACGTGACGAAAGCTCGCGATCGACCGACCGGTTACAAGCCACGCCACCACCATGCCCGAGAAGAAGCTATCGAAGAGAACACGTGGGATGCCTGGTTCATTGCGACTCCTTTCGGACGGTCATGCGTCGGACCTTCCGACGCCGCTCTGTGGAAACCGAAGCGACGATCGAGACGTCGCTTTTCCGTATGGCGCACTTTATCACAACGCAGTGGCCGAGAACGCGGCAAATACCCATATTGTCGGGCGCTCGGTCGAACGGAAGGGAGCAGCCGTCGCCGCACGGTGACGCACTCCCCTCCGTGTGACGAAAGTAACAGGACGATAGCGCATTAGCACTCTTGCTTGCAGAGTGCTAAAAAGGGTCCTATAGTGCATCTTGTAAACAGAAACGACGAGCGGATGCGAGCATATCCCGCAACGAGCAGACCCTTACGAGAAGGCATCCGCCCTACAGACAGGAGATGACCATGATGCTGGTTCCCGCACGCAAAAACGATTTCTTCGCCGACTTCCTGAGCGACCCCTTCGACGTCTTCGGCGGCCGCCCGCAGCCCAAGCAGGTCATGCCCGCCATGATGAAGACTGATATCAAGGAAACCGAAAAGGCCTACGAGTTCGACATCGACCTGCCCGGCTTCAAGAAGGAAAACGTCCACGCAGAACTGCAGGACGGCTACCTCACCATTCAGGCAAGCACCGAATCCGAAAGCGAAGAAAAGTCCGAAAACGGCACCTATCTGCGCAAAGAGCGCTTCACCGGCAGCTGCCGCCGCAGCTTCTACGTCGGCGAGGACATCTTCGAAGACGACATCCGCGCCAAGTTCGAAGACGGCATCCTGCGTATCGTCGTGCCGAAGAAGGAGCTGCCCGCCCCCGAAGACGCCAAGAGGCTCATCTCGATCGAAGGCTAGCTTCCGAACCGTCCATCCCCTCCGCCTTCTATGCAGAACACGAAAAAAGAGCCGATCGGCTCTTTTTTCGTTATGCGCTCTTTCATTTTCGACATCGCTGAAAACGTCGGCCGCCTATCGCTCGCGCGTGAGGATACGGTCGACGAGATAGCCTTCGCGCACGCCGTTGCTGCAAACATGCAGGCTCATCGCGTCGAAATCGTCGAAGAGCTCAGTCAGGATAGCCAGGCCGCAAGCGATGGTGTGCACGCGCTCGGGGGCGATATGCAGCACCGCGTCCAAAAACGCACGACGGCGCTCGAACATATCCTCGACCAGGCGATGCACATCCTCGTGCGTCATGTCCTTTTCGGATGCGTCGCTCTGCAGATGGGCGTTCACCTCGGCCAAGGCGCGGACGCTGCCGCCGACGCCGAACAGGCGTCGCACGCGATGTTCGGCCATGCCGTGCGCATCCGCTTCGAGCAAGGCGTGCACTTCGCCCTGGATGGCCGCGAACTCGTCTTCGGTCGGCATGATGTCGGATACATGGCGGCGATACGACGAAAGCGAACCCAACGGAAGGCTCGCACGCATGACGTCTTTGGAATCGGCGATCAGCGTGATCTCGGACGAACCGCCGCCGATATCCACCAACACGCCGTTGACCAGCTCGTCTTTCGACGATGCGCCGACAAAGCCCAGATGAGCTTCATCTCCTTCGGACAAAAGCGCGATCGAGCAATCGGCCATGCCCTCGATCGCCGCGATCGCCTGGGCGCTGTTGTCGATATTGCGCAGCACCGCGGTAGCGAACACGTCGACGCGCACGGGCTTCAGGTACGCCGCGCGCTTCAGACATTTCTTTACGCATTCGGCCGCGACCTCGATGCCCTCTTGCGACAGCACGCCGTCGAACACATAGGCCGCCAAGCCCGCCATGCTCTTGCGATTCACAATCGTCTTGAATTTCTTTCCGTCGGCGGAAACGTCGTACACGCACAGGCGGACCGTGTTCGAGCCAACGTCGATGACGCCGTAATTCATAACGCGACCTCGCTATCTCAGAAGAAAAGCCCGCAAGGCGAGCTTTTCGTTTCAATACGATTGCCTCAGTATAGTCGGCCGCGCGGCCGATGCCGGCGACGTATGTAAAGCCCGCGTCAAATCATGCGGAGCGAAACAACTAAAATACGAAACCCGACTATCGCTGCAGCCTGCGTAGCAGTTCGATTTCCTTCGCGTAGCCCGGCAGCTCGTTGGGCGTCTCCAGAATGAACGGCAAGTCGCGCAAGGCGGGATGATTCACTATGCGCTCGAAAGCCTCGATTCCGATATAGCCTTCGCCGATGACCTCGTGACGGTCTTTATGCGCCCCGCACGGATTCTTGCTGTCGTTGATATGCACGGCGCGCAGGCGATCGATGCCGAGCACGCGGTCGAACTCCTCCAGCACACCGTCGAGATCGTTCACGATATCGTAGCCCGCATCGTGCACATGACACGTATCCAGGCATACGCCCATATGGTCGGACAGTTCGACGCGGTCGATAATCGCCGCCAGCTCCTCGAAGCTGCGTCCAACCTCGGTTCCCTTGCCCGCCATGGTTTCGAGCAGCACCGTCGTAGTCTGCTCGGGCGCGAGCACCTCGTTGAGCACCTCGGCGATCATGGCGATGCCCGCTTCGGCGCCCTGCTTGACATGGCTGCCCGGATGGAAGTTGTAGTAGCTATGCGGCGTGAACTCCATGCGACGCAGGTCGTCGGCCATGGCTTCGCGCGCGAACTGCCTGGCATGGGGCTTATCGGAGCAGCAGTTCAACGTGTACGGCGCATGCGCGACGAGCGTTCCGAACGATTCGGCCTCCATCCATGCCTTCAGTTCGGCGGCATCCTCGGGATCGATTGCTTTGGCCGAACCGCCGCGCGGGTTGCGCGTGAAGAACGCGAAAGTGTTCGCCCCGATCGATGAGGCGGTCTTGCCCATGGCGAGAAAACCCTTCGACGAAGAAAGATGGCATCCGATAGTAAGCATGGCCTATCCGCCCTTCCGCAATGCAATGGCACCTATAACGTAACATTGAGCGCCTGGCATTATAGCGCAGCGAGCACGATGCTCCCGCACAGGCGGCGCGGCTCCACAGGACGCGAAACACCTCGACCGAAACCGCAGAGCACCGTGGGCAAACCGTGGGCGCGACCCCTTGAAACTGACGATTCGTTGACGAACGCCCCACGCAGGCGCAACGGTTCGCGCGCGGCGCTTGAAGCGCATAGCGTTGCGGCGCATAGTGGACGCATCGACGAAAGGACGGATCATGAAAACGACGAACTCTCCTGTATCCGAGGCGTACGTCATCGAAAGCGACGGGTCGAAAACCGCCGTGCCCATCGGATTCGCCGATGAAAAGCCCCGCGCACGCCGCGCCTACTCATACTCTGCCGCGTACGGCTCGAGCTCTTCGGCTCGAAACGCCTACGCCGGCAGCGGCACGGCCGCCATGCCGCGTCGAGGACTGCATCTGGGACGACGCGCGCTCGGCATACTGTTCGTATTGATCGGACTGCCGATGTTGATTTTGCCGGGGCCTGGCCTCGCTTTGGTCGGCCTGGGCCTTCTGATGACCGTCATGCCGTAACGGCCGCTCCTCCCCCAACCCCCTCCTGCGACGCTTTTTTTCGTGGCGCGCCGCATATATGAAAGAACCCGCCGATGGCGGGTTCTTTGCATTCGGGAATATATGCCTGCGACTACAGAGTGCGCAGCGCGACCTCCTTGAGCTGACGGGTGGTCACCTCGTTGGGGGCGCCCGTCATGGGATCGGACGCCGAAGACGTCTTCGGGAAGGCGATGACGTCGCGGATCGACTGCTTGCCGGCGAGCAGCATGACCAGGCGGTCGAGACCCAGGGCGATGCCGCCGTGCGGCGGAGCGCCGAGCTCGAGGGCATGGATCAGGTGGCCGAACTTCTCGTCGATTTCGGCGTCGGTCAGACCGCAGCGACGAAGCACGCGGCGCTGAAGCTCCTCAGTGTGGATGCGGATGGTGCCGCCGCCGCACTCGAAGCCGTCCATGACCAGGTCGTAAGAGTAGCTGCCGCACTCAAGCGGGGCTTCTTCGATCTTGTACTGCTCCTCGGGAGGCACCATGGTGAACGGATGATGCTCGGCAGCGTACTTCTTCTCGTCCTCGTCGTAACGGAACATGGGGAAGTTGACGACCCACAGGAGCGCATGGCCCTCGCGGGGGATGTCAAGCGCCTCGGCCATATGCAGACGCAGGGCAGAAAGCACGGCGTTGGCCACGTCGGCGGTATCGGCCGCGAACAGCACCAGGTCGCCCGGCTCGACGTCGAGGGCTTCCTTCATCTTGGCATAGGTCTCGTCGTCGAAGAACTTGATGATCGGGCTCTTCTCGGCGCCGTCGGTGGTGTAGGCGATCCAAGCCATGCCCTTCGCGCCGTTGGCGGAAGCGATATTGGCCAGCTTGTCGATTTCGCCGCGGCTCCAGTCGCCTGCGCCCTTGGCGTTGATGGCCTTGACCACGCCGCCGGCCTCGACGGCCTTGGCGAACACGCCGAAGCCGCAGCCGCGCACGATTTCCGTCAGGTTGACGAGCTTCATGTCGAAGCGGACGTCGGGACGGTCGCAGCCATAGTACTCCATGGCATCGACGTACTGCATGCGCTGCAGCGGGAATTCGTGCTCGACGCCTGCGGCGGCCAGCACCTCGCTCATGACGCCTTCCATCATGTCCATGACGTCTTCGCCCTGGACGAAGGACATCTCGATGTCGACCTGGGTGAACTCAGGCTGACGGTCGGCGCGCAAGTCCTCGTCGCGGAAGCAGCGGGCGATCTGGTAGTAGCGCTCGATGCCGCCGCACATCAGCATCTGCTTGAACTGCTGCGGGCTCTGCGGCAACGCGTAGAACTTGCCTGGGTTGGGACGGGACGGAACGATGTAGTCGCGGGCGCCTTCGGGGGTGGAGTTCGCCAGGATAGGCGTCTCGACCTCGATGAAGCCGCGCTCATTCAGCGCGGAACGCATGGCCTGGGCCACGGTGTGGCGCAGCTTGATGGCGTTGAACATCTCGGGACGGCGAAGGTCCATGTAGCGCCACTTCATGCGCGTGGTCTCGTCGGTCTCGATGCCGTCTTCGATCGAGAACGGCGGAGTCACGGAGGTGTTGAGCACCTTGACGACGGTGGCGAGCACTTCGATCTCGCCCGTCGCCATGTTGGGGTTGACCGTGCCCTCGGCGCGAGCGCGCACCTTGCCGACGACCTCGATCACGTACTCGCGGCCCAGATGCTCGGCGACGGCGAAATCGTCCGCGCTGACGCAATCGGGGTCGATGACCACCTGGGTGTAACCCTCGCGGTCGCGCAGGTCGATGAAGATCAGACCGCCGTGGTCGCGGTTGTGCCACACCCAGCCGGTGAGCGTGACCTGGGAATCCACGTCGGATGCACGCAGCTGGCCGCACGTGTGGTCGTGCATGCAATACTCGTTAACGAAATCGGTCATGTGCTTTCTTACTCCTTATCGTCATTCTCGAAAGAGAACACAGCATCAATATTGACAGGCGTGGCGGCGTTGCCGACCAGCTGGCCGCCGAACTGGGACAGAAGACGCTTCGCCGCATCGATATCGACCAGCTTCTCGCTGTGCTTCTGCATGCTGCGAACGCGGGCCTTGCCCTGGGCGAGCTCGTCGGGGCCCAAGATGACGACGACGCGCGCGCCGATCTTGTCGGCCATCTTGAACTGGCTCTTCAGGCTTTTGCCCTGGTGGTCCATCTCGATGCAGAGCCCGGCGTCGCGCGCGGCGAACACCAGGTCGAACGCTGCGGGGCGCACGGACTCGTCGACGCAGGCGACGTAGCCGTCCACGCGCTTCGAGCTTTCGCTCAAAACGCCCGCGGCCTCGAGGGCAAGCACCATGCGCTCGAAACCGAGCGCGAAGCCCAGGCCCGGCGTCGGGCGGCCGCCCACCGTTTCGGCGAGGCCGTCGTAGCGTCCGCCGCCGCCGATGGCGCTCTGCGAACCCATGCCCTCGGTGACCTGCACCTCGAACACGGTGCGCGTGTAGTAGTCGAGGCCGCGCACCAGCGTGGGGTCTTCGACATAGGCGATGCCCGCGGCGTCGAGCAGCTGCTTCACGCTTTCATAGTGGCTGCGGCAATCGTCGCACAGGTGGTCGACGATTTTCGGCGCGTCCGCCATGACGTGCGCGCACGTCTTGTTCTTGCAGTCGAAGGCGCGCAGCGGATTGGTGTCGGCGCGGCGACGGCACTCCTCGCACATCTCGTCTTCGTGGGCGAGGATGAACTCGCGCACGCTTTCGCGATAAGCGGGACGGCAGGCGTCATCGCCCATCGAGTTGATGAGCAGGCGCATGTTCTTCGCAGGCACGCCCATAGCCTCGAAGAAGCGCATGAGCATGATGATCATCTCGGCATCGGCCGTGGGCTCGGAAGCGCCCAGGCACTCGACGCCGATCTGATGGAACTGGCGCAAGCGGCCCTTCTGGGGACGCTCGGCGCGAAACATCGGGCCGGCGTAGAACAGCTTCGCGGGCGCGGCGCCCTGCTCGACCAGGTTGTGCTGCACCACCGCGCGCACGACGCCTGCCGTGCCTTCGGGGCGCAACGAAAGCTTCTGCTTCGCCTTGAGGCCGGCATCGGAGCCTGCGGCAAGGGAGCGCTTATAGTTCTCGCCGCTGCGGACGACGAACATCTCTTTGCCAACGACGTCGGTCGCTTCGCCGATGCCGTGCGTGAACACCTCGGTCAGCTCGAACAGAGGCGTGTCGATCGGCTCGTAGCCATACGTGGAGAACAGCTTCGCCGCTGCATCGGTCGTCGTGCGCCACAGGCGCGCGGCAGCGGGGAGCATGTCGGCGGTTCCCTCGGGTGCGTTGTAGGGCATGGTAATCCTTTGCGACGTGGCGTTATTCGTAACGCGATATTTTATCACCACCGCAGCTTAGAGCGAAACCGCGTCGAGCGCAAACGCGAAAGAAGCAAAACGGCCGCAGGTCCGCTGCGGCCGTTCGCATCCGGCGCCTTTCGCATCGCGCCTTAGAGCAGCTCGACGAACTCCCATGCGCCCTTCGACGCGCGCAGCACGTCTTCGCCGCCGAACGCGCAGACCGCGCCCTCGGCCGCGATGCGGTCGAGCACCTCGGCATACGCGCGCAGCTTCTCGGGCGTCGCGGCGAGCTTTTCCTCGCGCAGCTGCTCGCGATAGCCCGCAGGCTTGCCGGAGAACAGCGCCACGTCCTGGCGGCGCGCCACCTGGCGCGGTTTCACCGGCGCGTCGTGCGAAGCGACCGTGCTGACGATATAGCCTTCCATCTCGTCTTGCGCGGGATCGAACGCCGAAAGCCACGAGCCCGCCTCGTCGTAGCGCGCCAGCGTCGCATCGACGCCCGGATCCCTGAAGGAATAGAAGCGGCCGAAACCCTCGGGCGTGATGCGGAATCCGACGCCGTAAGCGCCGCCTTTCACGCGCACCTCGTTCCACAGGTAATCGAACGAGAGCGCGTTGGAAAGCACCGCCCAGGCTCCGTCGTAGTCGACCGCCTTATGAACGTCGGCGCCCTTCGCCACGTAGCACACGTCGCCCGGCACGATGAAGGCCTCCCGCTTGGCGACAGGCTCGGGCACGCGGTCGCCGAATGCGAAGCGACAGCGCGGATCGCCGTCGAAGGCGGCATCGCCCGGCAGGCCGAAATCGCCCGCGATGCTCCAGAAACGCTCGAAGTCGTCCACCGATCCCGTGAAACTCGCCAACGCGCCGTCTTTCGTGAAGATGCGGTCGCGCACATCCTCCAGACGCGCGCGCATCTCGTCGAAGCGCTCGTCGAAATGCTCGATGGAATCGCACAGGAAGCGGTAGAAATCGACGCCTCCCATCTGCTCTTTGATCAAGCCGGACTTGAACAGATACGACGACAGGCGATTCATCGCGCGCACGTGGCCCTCGCCCACGAACGACTGCTCCATGGAAATGCGTCGCTGCACCAAGACGTCGCGGATCTTGCCCGCGTCGTCGAAAGACGTCGTCGCCCAGACCTCGCGCGGAATGCGGGCGAGATGCTCGATCTCTTCGGACAGCGCGCTTGCCGACGCGACCATCTTGAGAGAGAGCTTCGACGGGTCGGAATCGGACGAATAGGCCTCCGCGAAGAAACGGAGCGAGCCCAAGTGCGTGCGCATATGCACGTCGAGTTCGGCCGCGCTGCGCTCTGCCGTGCCGAGACGGCCGAGCAGCATGCCGAGCAGCGTGACATAGGGCAAGTCGTCGAACGCCAATCCGTCCATGTCGAAATACAGCGACAGGTAGTCGATATGGCGCGTAGGCAGGTCGTGATGCAAGCACGGCACGGGCGCATCGGCCGCCAGGCGATACGCGGGATCGGAAACAGACGCGCCGATGTCGTCGACGCGCAGGCGCGGAAGCGTCGCCGTGACCTCGGGCGCGTCGGGCGTCTCCTGCATCAGGCGCAGGGCCGCCACGTCGTCGCGCACGGCCTGACGACGCACGTCGTCCATGGAAGCGAGCGTATCCGCCAGCTCGGCCTCCTCTTCAGAAGCGGAGCCGTCTTCGCCCGGCACCAGGTCGACGAGCGCCTTGTGGCCGCTTTCGCATATCAGCGAGGCCAGGACGTCTTCGAAGTAGCGGCCGTCGAGACCGGCACGCATATGGGCGAGCGCGTCCTCGTAGCGCAAATATGCGGTAGGCATGGCGTCATCGTAGAGCCAGCCCGCCAGCGCGTTCATAGCCAAAGGCACGCCGTCGGCCATGCCGCGGTCGCGTTCGCGCAAATCGAAGGCCATCTGGGCAAGAGACGCCTCGAGCACGTCGCGCGGGATGCCGTCGCGCACCAGACGCGCCGCCTCGCGCTCGACCGCCTCCATGAACGCCTGCGCCTTGCCTTCCCCGGCGTTCTTCAGCTGGAACAGCGCGACGGGCTGCGCCTGGGAGTCAATCAGATACGCCGTGACGTCGCCGCCGAGGCCCTCGTCGAGCAGCGCGCGCTTCATCGGCGATTCATTTCCGCCCATCAGCGCGTCCATCAGCACGTCGCACGCCAGCACGCGTTCGAAATCACGCGCCTGCCCCACCACGTAGCCCAGGCCGACGCAAGCGTTTTCCGGCGCCGTGTCCATGGAAACCGCGACGTCGGTCGCCACACGCGGCGCCTGCACGCCCACCTCGTTGGGAGCGGCATCGACTCGCGGGCGCTCGACCGACAGATAGCGCTCGTCAAGAAACGACAGCATCCGTTCGGCGTCCACGTTGCCATACAGCACGATGTAGGCGTTGTCGAGACGGTAGTGGCGCGCGTGCGTATCGAGGAACTGTTCGTAGGTCAGCTGCGGAATGGCGCGCGGGCGGCCGCCCGATTCGAAGGCGTAGCACGTGTCGGGGAACAGCGCCGCGTTCACCGCGTGGTACAGCACGCTTTCGGGGTCGGACAGCGCGCCTTTCATCTCGTTGAACACCACGCCGTTGTAGCGCAGGCGCGGCTCGGCGCCGTCTTCGTCGAGCTCGTAGTGCCAGCCCTCCTGCTCGAAGATGGCGCGCTTGTCGTAAATAGCGGGATTGAGCACCGCGTCCATGTACACGTCGGTCAGGTTCATCAGGTCCTGGTCGTTGGTGCTTGCCACCGGGTACATGGTCTTGTCGGGAAACGTAAGCGCGTTGAGAAACGTCTGCATCGACGTTTTCAGCAGGTCGACGAACGGCTCTTTGACGGGAAACTTCTTCGAGCCGCACAGCACGGAATGCTCCAGGATGTGGAAGACGCCCGTATCATCGGAGGGAGGCGTCTTGAATGCGATGGAAAACGCCTTGTTCTCGTCGGCGTTCTGCAGGAAAAGCAGGCGGGCGCCGCTTTTCTCGTGGCGCATGACGTGCGCCGATCCGTCGATTTCCGAAAGCGGCTCCGACGACTCGACGACGAAACCGTGCATGCGGGCACCGGCTTGGAAATCATGGGTTGAAAGCATGATGGCTCCTATCGGTAAAGGTATCGCAAAGGATTATAGACCAAGCAAAACCGTGGCCATCGCCACTGCACAGCATGCTCGCAGCGTCGGCGGACGGGTCCCGTTTTCAACGCGACGGCCACATACGGCTGCGGCGCCGAAGCGCGGCTATACAATGGGACGAAACCCTCCCCCCGCAGAAAGGGATACTTATGGATATCGCCGTATTCTATGAGAACGCCGCGCCGTTTTCGGCCGAAATCGCGCTGGAGGCCGCCGAAGCGGACGCCCTCGTCGCCGATTCGCTGGCGCGGCTTGCGCGCATTCTCAAATGCCCCGAAAGCGCCGTAAGGGAGCGCGCCGCCCAGCTGCTGACCGCGCGCGAGATGGAGACCTATCTGCGCGAAAGCACGATGAACCGCGCGGCCGACAAGGCGCTCGCCGAGGTCTGCCCCCTGTTCGTCGGCACGCCGAAGGTCGAGGCGACGGGTGATTTCCGCGAACACGAGCCGCTGCGCTTCGGCGTCGTCGTGCACCCCGTGCCCGCGATGGAGCTGGACCTCGAGACCCCCATCGCGTCGCGCCGCAGGAAAAAGGCGGCCGACGGGTCGTCGGGGGCACACCCTGTCGAAGAAGCGCGCGAAGACTACGTGGCGGAAACGCTGCGCGCGCGCTTGAACGGGACCATTCCCGACGCGCTCCTGCGCGACGCCTTGGTGCGCAAAAAAGAAGAATTCATGGCCGAGCTGGCCGAAAAGGGCCTCACCTACCGCGAATACCGCATCGCGCATCGCGTGAAGCCGCAGGACGTGCAAGACGCGCTCTATGACGAGGCCTTCGACGAGCTTTCGCGCGCCATCGCGCTCGACACCGTATTCATCAAGCAGAAATTGGAAACGACCGCCGACGACGAAGCGGCCGTGCTGGCAGAAACGGCGCCCGAGCGCGAAGCCTCGTTGCGCGAAGAGCTCGAAGCCACGGGAAAGCTCTGGATGCTCGCCCAAAAAACCCGCCGCGCCGCGGCCCTGCGGTGGGCGATGGAACATCTCCTGGAAAAATAATGCCGGCCACGCCCTTGCAAGCGTGGTCGGCGAACAAAAGCCAAAGCGAATTCGCAACGAAACGCACTTCGATGCGCACCCAGACAGAACGAATCGTCACGTACTCCAGGTCGCCGCAGCGCAGACGAGGGCGAGCGCGGCGAGTGCAGTCGGCGTGAAAGACCGAGGAAGCGTACTTCGGTACGCGACCAGACAGGACAGACCACGAGACGTTCCAGGTCGCCGAAACGCAGCGAAAAGCCGCCCGGCGCCTTGGATCGGCCCGACTGGCGCAGGGAGCGTGCTTCGCACGTGACCGGAGCACGGAGAGTCGAGACAGGGCGCCCGGCGGCTTTGCAGCGTCGACTCGTTGCGTCGGCTGGAAAGCCGACGCAACTCCCGAGGCGTATTTCATCATGATCGAACGCATGATATCGGAGGCGCGCTCGCACGTATCAGCCGTGTTTTCCATGCGCTGGAACAGCTTATCCCAAATGAACACGTCCACAGCCTCTTCGCGCACGTCATGGGGATCGGCCGAGGGAGAAGCGTCCTTGCGGGCGTTCGTGTACAGGTCGTGCATGACCGTGAAGAACAAGTCGTCGGCCTCTTCCTCGACGTCTCCCACCTCCACGATGAGGGGCTTGAGCTTCTTGCCGTTCTTGAAATTCTTGAACTCGCAAGCCGCAGCCTTCAGGGCTTCGCAGCCTTTCAGCAGCAGCTTCGCGAAATCGATCGCCCGGGGATGCATGCTCTGCACATCGAACATATAGAAGCGCTGGATGGTCGCCTCCATGTAGTCGAGGATGTCATCCATGCTCTGCGTGAGCGAAATAATATCCTCGCGGTCGATCGGCGTGATGAAATCGACGCTGACGGCATCGAAGATGTCATGGCACACCATATCGGCCTGATGTTCGATTTCATGCGCGCGCTTGATATCGTCCAGGAGCGCTTCGGACGTACGGAAATTCTCGATGATCTCGATCAGCAGCTCCGCCTCGCGGCACGCCAGGTCGGCCTGCTTCTCGAATGCATCGAAATAGTTGAATTTCTGCTTGAGACTCATCGTGGGCCTTTCTCATGTGGCAAACAGCGGCGCAAATACGCGCCGACGCGCAGTGCGGCGCGTATTTATACGAAGAGAAGGAATAGCTCGGCCATCAAGAAGCCTATGAGACCGCATCCAGGGAAGGTAAGCACCCAGGTTTTCACCATGTCGATGGCCACCTGCCATTTCACGGCGCTCTTGCGCTTGGCGGCGCCGACGCCCATGATCGCCGTCGTTTTCACGTGCGTCGTAGAAACGGGCATGCCGGTAAACGTAGCGACCATAAGGCACAACGTGGCGGAGGCACTTGCCGCAAAGCCCTGATACACCTCGAGCTTGACCATGTTCATGGCGACGTTTTTGATGATACGCTCGCCGCCGATCGCGGTGCCAAGGCCCATGTTCACGGCGCAGAGCACCATAAGCCATACGGGCAAAGCGAGCTGCGCGGGCTGCCCCAGGCCAGCGGCCAAGGCGATGCCCAGCATGAAGACGCTCATGAACTTCTGTCCGTCCTGGGCGCCGTGCATGAATGCGACACCTGCGCCGGCGATGATCTGGCCCCAATGAAATACCTGATTCGCCCTGGCGCGCTGCACGTTCCTGCAAAGCCGAGCGATGGCCTTCGCCGTCAGCCAGCCCATGCCGAAGCCGAGGAAGGTCGACAGCAAAATGCCGTAGATAACCTTCATCCATTCGCTCCAATTGATGGCATCGAAGCTGCCGACCGCAGCGATGGCCGCACCCGTCAAGCCCGCGATCAGCGAATGGCTCTGCGACGTAGGTATGCCGAAGAACCAAGCCGCAGCACCCCAGACGATGATAGCCACCATGGCCGCCGCCAAGGCCGCAAGCGCGGCTTGATTATCGCCGCCGAAATCGACCATCTTGAAAATGGTGTTGGCGACGGCGCTCGTGAACACCGAAACGACGAGCAATCCCAAGAAATTGCAAAGCGCCGCCATAATGATCGCGGGACGCGGCTTCATAGAGCGCGTCGACACCACAGTCGCGATGGCATTGGGCGCATCGGTCGCTCCGTTGACGACGATGACGGCAACATTGAGCAGCGTGACGGCGAGCATGAGCGGGTCGGACATGACCCCCATCATGAAGGTTCCGAATTCGACGGTCACTTAGATCCTCCGATCGATCGCGTGCGCCTTGGCGCCGCTCCGCTAAAACGCCTCGATGACGCGACGACGCTCGGCGCCGATGGTCGTCAGGCCCTCATGGCCGGGATACACGATCGTCGCATCGGGCAGAGCGCTCAGCTTGTTGCGCAGGCTCGCGCGCATCTCTCGCGCGCTGCCGCCCTCGAAATCGACGCGGCCGGTAGCGCCGCGGAACAGCGTGTCGCCCGAGAACAGCAGGCCGGGCTTGCCGTCGAAGCCGGAAAGATACAGGCAGATGCCGCCTTTAGTGTGGCCGGGAGTGTGCAGAACCTTGAATTCGAGCGATCCGAGCTTGATCGTATCACCGTCTTTGACCTTGCGGTCGACATGCACGGGAGCCACGGCGTCCCAATCGCCGAAATAGCCGGGCTGGCCGGACTCGATGATCTTCGAATCGAGCGCATGGGCAATCACTTCGGCGCCCGTCGCCTTCTGCAGCGCAGGCAGCGCGACCAGATGGTCGTTGTGGTCGTGAGTGCAGACGATGTATCTCAGATCGAGCCAGCCGAGCGCCTTCAGGATGGCGTCGGCGTCGCCCGCGGGATCGACCACCAATGCGGGAGCACCTTCTTCGCGACCCGCCGAAACGATAAAGCAGTTATTGTCCATCATGCCGATGGTCAGAATGGATACAGGAACGCAGCCGTTGGCGTCGGTGACGACGCGTTTGCAATCCGCACGCATCAATATTCCTTTCGATTCCCCCTCGGCCTTGTGCCGAGGGGCTCTTACGCGAAAACACCGCGCAAGCGGACCCCTTCGCGCCAAAGGTCCCGAGCCCGGAAGCGCGAGACCTTTCCCCTTGTTCTATTTCCTTCGATGCACCGCATCGCCCGGAAGCATGCGGCGGGCATCGAACACGCCGTCGATCTTGCGCAACGACTCCAGGATGTTCTCGATGTTGGAAACCTGCGACACCTGGAACAGATACCTCATTTCCACGATGCCGTCTGAATGGCTTGCCGTGTTGGAGGTGAGCACGTTGACGCCCGTATCGGACAACGTGTTGATAATATCACGCAAAAGGTTCATGCGGTCGAGCGCTTCAATGAACACCTCAACCTGATACGAACTTGTATTCTCCGCGGTTTCCTCCCATGATACGCCGATCAGACGTCCCTGGTCGCGCATGAGGTCTTTCGCGTTGGGGCAGTCGGCTCGATGCACCGAAACGCCGCGGCCGCGCGTGACGAAGCCGATGATCTTGTCGCCGGGCACCGGATTGCAGCAACGCGACAGGCGCACGGGAGCGCTGTCGAGGCCCGCTACGACCACGCCGTTGGACGAATGCGCGCGGCGCGGCAAAGGACGCTTGACCGATGTGATCATCGGGGGCATGACGCCGCTGCTCATCATGGGAATGGCCGGCGTATCATCGACGGGCTCGGGATGCAAGATCTTGAGCAGGCGATTCGCCACGTGCAGCACGGTTTCCTTGCCCGCGCCGATGGCGACCAGCATGTCCTCGACGTCTTTGTAGCCCATCTGCTCGGCGACCTGTTTCTGTGCGCGCACCGACGACGTGGATCCCAGACCCAGGCCGTGCTTCTTCATTTCGCGGCCGAGCTTCTCGCGGCCCATGATCAGATCGTCGCTGCGGCTGACCTTGGAGAAATAACTGCGGATCTTGCTGCGCGCCGAAGGCGTCTTGACCATCTTGATCCAGTCGCGCGAGGGCGTGGCGCTTTTCTGCGTGAGGATTTCCACGCGGTCGCCCATCTGCAACTCGTAGGACAGCGGCACGATGGCGCCGTTGACCTTCGCGCCGACGCAGTGGTTGCCCACCTCGGAGTGCACGTTATAGGCGAAATCGACCGGCGTCGAGCCGCTGCGCAGGCTCATGACCTCGCCGGCGGGCGTGAACACGAACACCTCGGTCGGCGCAAGGTCGACCTTGAGCTCGCTGAGGAACTCGCGCGAGTCCTTGGTCTCCTCCTGCCAGTCGACCATCTGCCTCAGCCAGGCGATCTGACGGTCGAAGGCGGCGTCCGCCTTGCTCCCCTTCTCTTTATAGCGCCAGTGCGCGGCCACGCCGTATTCGCTCATGCGATGCATCTCTTCGGTGCGGATCTGCACCTCGAGCGGGCGGCCCGACGGGCCGATCACCGTGGTGTGAAGGCTCTGATACATATTGAGCTTGGGCATGGCGATGTAGTCTTTGAAGCGGCCGGGCATCGGATGCCACAGCGAATGCACCGCGCCGAGCACCGAGTAGCAGTCCTTCACCGTCTTCACGATGACGCGCACGGCGATCAGATCGTAAATCTCGGAGAAGCCCTTTCCGCGCTTGGTCATCTTCTGATAGATGGAGTACAGGTGCTTGGGACGGCCGGCGATATGGCCCTTGATCCCCACCTTGTCGAGCTCGCCCGTCAAAAGCTCGATCACGTCGGCCAGATAGCGCTCGCGCTCCATGCGGCTTTCGGCGACCATGCGGCTGATCTGGCCGAACTTGACCGGATCGAGGTAATAGAACGAAAGGTCCTCGAGCTCCCATTTGATGGAGCCGATGCCGAGGCGATGCGCGATGGGAGCATAGATTTCGAGAGTTTCGCGCGCCTTGAAGATGCGGCGGTCCTCCCTGAGCGCCGACAGCGTACGCATATTATGGAGCCTGTCGGCGAGCTTGATCACGATGACGCGGATGTCTTTGCTCATGGCGACGAACATCTTGCGGATCGTGGCCGCCTGTTCGTCGGTCAAGCTTTCCACCTCGATGCGCGTGATCTTGGTGACGCCCTGCACGAGCTGGGCGACCTGCGGATTGAACAGGTCGGACACCTGCTCGACCGTCGTCGGGGTGTCTTCCACGGTATCGTGCAGAAGAGCCGCGCACAGCGTGTCGACATCCATGCGCAGATCGGTAAGGATCAGCGCCACCTCGATCGGATGCGCGACGAAGGGCTCGCCGCTTTTACGCTTCTGGTCCGCATGGACCCCGGAAGCGAAGCGATACGCCTTCTCGAGCATCGCGCAGTCCTCTTCGGGCAGATAGCCCGAAGCGATTCTTTTCAGCTTCGCGAAGCGCACCTCGGGCGACTTCGCCTCGGACGGATTGGCCGAAGGAGCGATGCCGCCGTCGAAAAAATCGCCGATCGGCTCGCCGACGGCGTTGGCGAGCATCGGCTCGACCTGCATGGCGTCGCGACCTTCCACCTTCGCATCATCGGACATGGCTATCCCCTTCCCCCGAAACGCCTTCCGGCGCGATCGGCCTGATGATCCTTTCGCGCAGAACGGACGCCGGCGTACGCATCACCCACTCGGTGAAGCGGGCGAACGATTCCGACTCGTCGAGACCTTCGCGATAGCGGACGCTGTCGGTCAGCTCGACCTTGCCCCCGAATGCGCACACGTGCACCTCGCGGGACGGCCCGCCCTGCATCGAGGACGTGCGCGTGCGCACGAGCCCGAGCTCTTCGAACACCGCCATGCCGCTGGCGCACACATCGGGCGTCACCGCGAAACGCGGCGTGCGGGCATTGCAGACGCGAGCAAGTTCTTCGTCGGACATTGTAAAGAAAATATCCTCGTCGCGCACGGTTTCGGACCGGCCTGCGGCGCGCGATTCCGCATCGCGCTGCAGGCAGCGCAGCTCGCGATACACCTGGCCCAAGGCGTCATGCTCAGGCGCGGCCTGGCGCAAGACGTCCTGATTGGCCGCCGCATCGCGGCTTCCGAACAGCAGGTGTATGCATGCGTCCTGCCCGTTGCGGCCGGCACGGCCGCTCATCTGGTTGAATTCGACCTCTGAAAACGGCATGCCGTACAGCACGACGTGACGCACGTCGGGAATGTCGACGCCTTCGCCGAATGCGGACGTGCATACGAGCACGCGCAGGACGTTTTCCCTGAACAGACGCTCGATGCGCGTTCGCTCGTCGCGCGAGAGGCCCGCGTTGTAGAAGCCGACCTGCATGGCGATCTGGGGAACCATGCGGCGCAGGCTGCGCGTCAGATCGATAGAACCCATACGCGAGTTCACATACACGATGGTCTTCTCGCCCGATGCGACGATCGAAGCCAAATAGCTGTCTTTGTCGCGCAGGCTGCGACGATCGTCCACCTGCAGGTTGCTGCGGTCGGCGCCGTCGTAGACCACTTCCTCGATACCGAGCACGTCGGCGATATGAGACGCCGCCTCGTCGGGGGCGGTCGCGGTGGCCGCCAAGACGACGGGGCTTCCCATCAGGGCCGCGATATCGCGCAGACGGTCGTAGGCCTCGCGCTTGCCCAAGCCTGCCTGGACCATATGGTGCGCCTCGTCGACCGCGAGGAACCCGATGCGGCCGCACGCCGCCACGTCTCCCGCATGCCATGCAAGGTATTCGGGCGTCGTCAGCACCACATCGAGCGAGCCGTCGGCCAGCCCCCCGTACACCTCGACGCGCTCGTCGAAGGAGGACTCGCCTGTCAGCACAGCCGCCGTCAGGCCGAAGTTCGAAAACAGCGTGGCAAGATGGTAGGCCTGGTCGGAGATAAGCGCGCGCAGCGGATACACGAATACGCTGACAAGCCCCGCCGCCAAAGCGCAACGAGCGGCGTGCACGTGGAACACGAGCGATTTGCCCCGCCCGGTCCCCATGACCGCGAGGGTGTTCTTCCCCCTGGCGAGGCAGTCCAGCGCGCGGCGCTGGGCCTCATGCAGCGAACCGTCGCCGATCACGGCGCCGACCAGGGCGTCCGTCAATCCTGCGGGATTGTCTGCGGCAAGACGCCGCCAACGCTCGCGGCGTTCGCGCTTCTGGGCTTCACAACAGCACGAACCGTCGGCGCACGGCTCCCTGTCTTCGCAGCACAAGTCGTCGATGAACTCCATATCCTCGACGGGCAGGCACGCTTTCAGAGCCGGACATGCGCTGGCGGGCTCGACCACGTCGAGCATGCACTTCACCGTGCGGCGGCCGCGCCATTCGTCGACCTGGACCTGGAACGCCGCGTCGACCACGCTGCCGCACGCCATGAATTCCCCGATGCCGTCGCAATGAAACATAATGGCATCGACCGAGGACGCGCCGTCGGTAAGCGTGCAGGCCAGATGATTCTTGCCGGCGCCTACCGCACGGCAGTTCGACAGGCGGATATTGCGCGCAAGATAGCGGGGCGTGAGGTTTTCCTGGCCGAACGGGGCCAGGCTCGAAAGCGCGTCGACGCTTTCGAGCGTCAATTCTCCCAGACCGACCAGCGAATCGACCTCGATAAGCGGATGGAAGCTGTCTTCGGGCAGCGTGTCCATGTAGGCACAGAGGCGCTCGGTGAATTCGGGCAGCTTGTCGGCAGGAAGCGTCACGCCCACGGCGGCTTCGTGGCCGCCGAAGCGCGTAAGGATATCGGACGTCGATTCGACCGCCTTGAAC
This sequence comes from Slackia sp., assembly GCA_029266945.1. GTDB lineage: Bacteria > Actinomycetota > Coriobacteriia > Coriobacteriales > Eggerthellaceae > Slackia. The sequence continues at coordinate 50,998 of JARIED010000023.1, forward strand.
AGGTTCACCCTGCCAACGCTTCGTCCCGAGCCGCGGGCTTCGCCGTCCTCGATCGTGAACAACAGCGAAGGAACGCCGTATGCGTTCACCAGGCGCGAGGCCACGATGCCCTTCACGCCTTCGTGCCAGCCCTCGCCCGCCACGACGAGCGCGCGCTGGCCCGTATAGATTTCATCGGCCTTGCCCTTGGCCTCTTCGGCCAGATCGGCCTCGATCGCGCGGCGGGCGTCGTTGACCAGGTCGAGCTCTGCCGCCTTGACCTGGGCTGTTTCGAAATCATCGGCCATCAGCAGCTCGAGAGCCAGGTCGGCATTGCCCATGCGGCCCGCCGCATTGAGGCGTGGAATGAGCGAGAATGACAGATTAGTGGAAGAAAGCGGCTTGCCCGCCACATTGCACACCCCGATAAGCGCCGCGATGCAAGGACGCGGATTCGCATTCATGCGGGCGATGCCGTCAGCCACGAGCGCGCGGTTCTCGCCGCGCAGCGGCATGAGGTCGGCCACCGTGCCCAGCGTGGCGAAGTCGGTGTATTCGCGCCACAGGTGCGGCTGGCCCAAACGTCCGCCGAGCGCCTGCACCATCTTGAGCGCGACGCCGACGCCCGCCAGGATGGAGCTTTCGCACGCGGGGTCGCGCTTGGGGTCGGCCACAGGAACGCCTTCAGGCACGGCGGCGCCGGGCTCGTGATGGTCGGTGACCACCACGTCGATGCCGTCGGCCAGCACCGCGTTCACTTCGTCTTTGCACGAGATGCCGCAGTCCACCGTGACGATCAGCGACGGATCGTGGCTTTCCGCGCGCGCGATCGAAGCGGCCGTGAGGCCGTAGCCTTCCTCGAAGCGTTTCGGAATGAGCGGAACCGCATCGGCGCCGAGTGCACGCAGACCGCGCGTGAGCACCGTGGTCGCCGAAATGCCGTCCAGGTCGAAGTCGCCGAACACGAGGATGCGGCGGCCTTCGCGGATGGCCGCCTCGATGCGGTCGGCCGCCGCTTTCATATCGGGGATCTCATAGGGATTGCGCCAATCGCGCTCCAGGTCGGGCGCGAGGAATGCCCGCGCCTCCTCGACGCTCGAAACGCCGTGGGCCGCCATGGTGCGTGCGACGAATCGCGGAAGCCCGAACTCTTGCTGAAAAGTAGATACAAGCGTCGGGTCAGCCGACGCTACATGGAATTGCGCTGCCATAATGTCACGTGCCTTACGTCATAACCTCTTTTTTCACGTGCCATTGTCGCATATTTATCAAGATTTCGACGCGCAATCGGCGTGGTCGCGGGGGCAAGCGGGAAACGTTGCCGAAACGCAACCGGCATGCGGTGCGCCCGGGCCGCAAGCGGAAACGGCGCGAACCGTACCCGAAACGCAGAAAAGCCGGCTGCGCACGGCATCCGGCTTCATCATCAGTTGAATTTCTGCTGGGTCTTTTCAAGCCCGTCGTCCAGAAGGGACAGCACCGCTTCGGCAGCCAGATGTGTGACCTGGTCGAAATCGTCGCGGGCCTCCTTCTTCGGCAGGCTCAGCACCCAATCGGCCACCGGCATGCGTCCCGGCGGGCGCCCGATGCCGGCGCGCACGCGCGTCCAGTCTTTAGTCTGCAGCTTATCGGCGATCGATTTGAGGCCGTTGTGGCCCGCCAAGCCGCCGCCGAATTTCACGCGCACCGTGCCAGGGTCGATGTCGAGCTCGTCGTGAATCACCACCAAATCGGAGGGAGCGACCTTGTACGTGGAGCACAGCTGTTTCACGGGGCCGCCCGACACGTTCATATAGCTTTGCGGCTTCGCCAAAACGAGCTCTTCGCCGCGATATTTCACCTTAGCGGTCAACGCGCCGCATTCGGTCTTCCAGTACGTCGCCCTGAGCTGTTCGGCCAAATCGTCGACGGCGTCGAAGCCGGCGTTATGGCGCGTATGGGCGTATTCGTCACCCGGATTTCCCAGGCCCACGATCAAACGCATGCGTTCCTCCTTGCATTCTTTCGGCCTGAATTGTGCCATGCGCCGCGCGAAGCCGCTCCGAAATGCATAAAACGCGCACGTCGACTCGCTATTTCGCAGACTCGCCCTGGCCGCGCAACGCGCGATGCGCCGCTTCTTCCGCAAGATCGCCGACCGCCGCCGTCAGAATGGCGCGGGTCTCCTCGTCGCTGTTCTTCGCGGCGTCGCGCATCAGCCCGAGCGTCTTCGGCCCGAACTTGAGAAACTCCGAGAAATCCTGGGCGCCCGACGCCTTCATGGCCTCGAACAGCGCATCCACGATCCTGCGCGCCTGCCGCTCGTCGTAGCGGGCCAACCAGCTTTCGATAACATCGTGCGCGAACTGCGCCGACGACGCGAGCCCGCTGCAGCGCGCAAAGTCGAACCCTTCGACTCCCCACGAGAACGGGTCATGCTGCCACGCGCCCGATTCGCTCGACTGCACCACGGAATACGGCGCGGGGTATTCCATCAACATGCCGATCAGCGATTCGCGCGGCACATAGCGGTCGAGCAAGTGCGCTAGCGCGATGCTTTGCGCCCCGTCGAACACACCGTGGTGAAATCCCGGAGCATCGAACGAGAATACACGCGTAATGCGGGCACGCACCTTCGGGTCGCACTTCGCCGCGGCATACATGGCAAGATTGCCGCCTTTGGAATGACCGCCCACGAACAGGCGCCTCGGCAAGCGCGAGGCAGCCGCGTCCAGATAGCGCACCGCGCTCTCTTGCGCCGGCACGCGATCCATGTAGGCCATGTCGAAATCTTCGCGCCAGCCCGTGAAAGAACAATCCGTACCGCGAAACCCCACGAAGGCGAACTCGTTTTTATACGAGAACGAGAGCGCCGCGAACTGCGTGCACGCACCTTCGTCGAACACGCTCGCGCACTCTTCCATGCGCATGTCGCGAAAGCGCGGACTGGCCGCGAGGGCGAACATGAGCCCTTTGATCTTCTCGGGGACAAGACCCGTGAACATATCGGAGAAATGCTCGGCCATCAGGGCATCTTTGAAGCAAACCCCCCTCTTCCCAGGGAACAGCGCCTTCAGGCGCGCCGCGGCGCGGCCGCCGATCGTGCTTTCTTCCTTCATGGCGGGCAGGATGCATTCCATGCGCACCATGCAGAACTCGGAAAGCACGAGCGCATCGACGGCGCAAAACGGCACCTCGTCGAACGTGGCGAATTCCGTCGCCAGGTAGTCCATGATGTTGCGCATCGGGCGCCCTCCCTTTTCGCCGAAGAGAAGGCGCGCGACGGCGCCTTCCGTACGCGCTACACCTTCTCATACGAACGAACCTCGTGCGGGCCTGGACGCGCCTTTGATAACGAGACGTCACGCACGCGGGCGGGTCCGAGGCGCATGCAAGACCTTCGCGCGCTCGAAACGGCGCGGGCGCATGGCGCGAAAAAAGCCCGTCGCGATGCGGCGGGCTTTCGAACATACCTCTGTATCCGTCCGGCCGGGCCGCATACGCGGGCACGGCGGGCGGCGCTTCCCTACTCGAACAGAGAAGCGACGGAGCCGTTCTCGTAGACATTGCGGATCGTCTTGGCGAACAGCGGGGCCACGGACAGGACCTTGATCTTGCCGGTCTGACGGTCGAGCGGGACGGGGATGACGTTGGTCACCACGACCTCCTCGATGCAGGAGTTGGCAATGCGCTCGTACGCCGGGCCGCTGAAGATGCCGTGCGTGGCGCAGGCGAACACCTGGGCGGCGCCCTTGGCCTTCAAGGTCTCGGCGGCGGCCACCAGAGAGCCGGCGGTATCGATCATGTCGTCGTTGAGGATGCAGATCTTGTCGGTGACGTCGCCGATCAGCGCGGTGATTTCGGCCTGATTGTGACGCGGGCGATCCTTATGCATGATCGCGATGTCGCTGCCGAGCATGGTCTGGAACTTCTTGGCAGCCTTCGCACGACCCACGTCGGGAGAGACGACGCACAGCTTCTCGGGATCGAAGCCCTTCTTCTTGAAGTAGTCGACGAAGATAGGCATGGCGGTCATGTGGTTCACCGGGCGGTCGAAGAAGCCCTGGATGGCGTCCTGGTGAAGGTCGATCGTGATCACGTTGTTCACGCCGGCGGTCTCGAGCAGGTCGGCGACCAGCTTGGCCGTGATCGGCTCGCGCGGGGCGGCCTTGCGGTCCTGGCGGGCATAGCCGAAGTGCGTGATGACGGCGGAGATGGTACGGGCGGATGCGCGCTTGGCGGCATCGACCATGATCAGGAGCTCCATGAGCGCGTCGTTGATGTGGGCGCCCGCGACAGACTGGATCAAGAACACGTCGGCGCCGCGCACGCTTTCGAGGTAGCGAGCATAGATTTCGCCGTTCGCGAACTTCTCGAGCTTCACATTGCCCAAAGACACGCCCAGTTCATCGGCGATCTGGTCGGCAAGCTCGGGGTTCACAGAGCCGCTGAAAACGGCCATGCTCTTCTTCATGTCGGTCATGGATATTCGCTCCTTCTCTATTCCCATGAAAACAACCGCATACCATATTACCCCGTTCTTGGGGAAAATGCCCTCCACCTCGCGAAATCACCGGGACGGCGAAGACGGGCGGGCGCCGCGGCGAACGGCCCTTGCGCGGCAAGCGGGCGCGTAAAGGTCGTCTTCGCACGGCGAACGGCGCGGCGGCACATCCGCGGCATTCTCGTTGCGGCCCGGCGCGTCGACGTCTTCGCGCGGCGAGACATCGTCTGAACGAAGAGCGCCCGTCGGACGATTCGGACGGGCGCTGGAAACGACGCAATGCGCGGGCTACTAACCCTTCTTCTGCGCTTCGGCCTCGGCTTTGCGGGCGCGCAGCTTCTCCCTGTGACGGGCGGCCCAGCCGGCGATTTCGCGCTGCTCGCAACGCTCGAGGGCAAGGGCGCCTGCCTCCACGTCGCGCGTGACGCACGACGCCGCGCCGATGATGGAGCCGCGGCCGAGCTTCACCGGAGCCACAAGCATGCAATCGCTGCCCACGAACACATCGTCCTCGATCACCGTGGGATGCTTGTTCACGCCGTCGTAGTTGCACGTGATCGAACCCGCGCCGATGTTGACGCCCGAGCCCATGGAGGTGTCGCCGATGTAGGACAGATGCGGCACCTTGCTGCCGGCGCCGATTGTAGACTTCTTGATTTCCACATGCGTGCCCGCCTTGGCGCCTTCACACAAATGCGTGCCGGCGCGAAGATATGCGCGAGGGCCGGACGTGGCGGCGTCGTCGATGCGCGCGCCTTCGGCCACCGTTTCGTCCACACGGCAGCCGCGACCGACCACCGTGTCGATCAGGCGGGTGTTCGGACCGACCACGCTGTTCTTGCCGACCTTGGTCTCGCCCAGAAGAAACGTCGTGGGCAGAAGCTCCACGTCGTTTTCGATTTCCACGTCGGGGCCAACCCAGACGGTATCGGGGTCCCACATGGTGACGCCCGCGGCCATATGGCGCTCATTGATGCGGCGCTGCATGGCCTTGGTCGCCTGCGCCAGCTGGATGCGCGAGTTCACGCCCATGGCTTCCTCGGCATCCTCGGTGGTCAGCGCCAGCACCTCGCGGCCGTCGGCGCGACAGATTTCAAGCACGTCGGTGAGGTAATACTCGCCCTGCGCGTTGTCGTTGGACACGCGGGAAAGCGCGTCGAAAAGCACCGGCGCGTCGAAGCAATAGAAACCGGCGTTGCATTCCGTGATCGCGGCCTCTTCGGGCGTGGCGTCTTTCTGCTCGACGATACGCGCCACCGCGTCGCCCTCGCGCACGATGCGGCCGTAGCCGAAGGGGTTTTCCATCTGCATGGTGAGCACCACCACGGCGGCATCCGTTTCTTCGCGCTTGGCGACAAGAGCGGCAATCGTCTCAGGAGTGATCAGGGGGCAGTCGCCCGAAAGCACCACGAGCGAGCCTTCGGCAATCGATCCGTCGTCGCAGGCCACGGCCTCGCGAGCGGCGTTGACGGCATCGCCTGTGCCCAGCTGCTGCGTCTGGATGACGATCTGCGTGTCGTCCTGCACGATCGGCGCGACGCGCTCGCTCATATGGCCCAGGACGGAAATGACGTCGGAGATGCCCGCCTTGCGGGCGGCATCCACCACCCAGCGCACGAGCGGCTTGCCCAAAACCTCGTGGGCCACCTTGGGTTTATCGGATTTCATACGGGTGCCAGCACCCGCTGCAAGAATCAAAGCTTTGGCGTTCATGCGAGAACCTTCTTCGCATCGGCAATAAAGACATGCGAAGTATAACGCAGCGCGCAAGCAGGCCGAAGCCGCAGGCGAGAACCCATGCAATCGGCAGGAACGGCATGCGAAAGCACGCGGCCTGAACCCTCGCCGACCGACCCGGCCGCGACGCATGCTAGATGATCGGGCGCGTCCATTCCGGCAAACCCTTGGCGCGGCGGTTCGCACGGCGGCCGCGCATGTTCTCCACGCAGCCTTGCATGCCGTGCGGCACGTAATCGAGTCTCTCGATGTCTTCGGGCAGATAGCTCACCAGGCTCAAAGGCGCGGTCTGCACGATGGATTCGGGGTCGGGGCCCGGCATGCGCGGCACGGCCTCGAATCCGTACACCGCGGCGCCTTGGGCCACCAGCTTGTTCTCGTAGCCGCTCCACGGCTCGTCGGGAAACATCGCGCGCACGTCGTCGGCGCTCCAGCGCAGGTCGTAGCCCGCAAGCTCGAGCTGCGTGAGCGAGAAATCGCGCAGCGGCTGGCTGTCGGTACGCAGGCGCACCATGCCGCCATCGGCCAGAACGGCGCGATAGGCCATGAGCCTGTCAACATACGTCAGGCGCAGCGGAGCCTTCTTCTTTTTCGGGAACGGCGTGGAGAAGTTGAGCAGGATCGCATCGAGCTCGCCCGACGCGAACAGCGTGGACAGATCCAAATCGGGGTTCTCCTCGAACACGAACACGACATTGGGCACGCCTTCGGCCAGAGCGCGCTCGGCGCCGCGCATCACGCAGACGCCTTCGATGTCGAGCCCGACGAACAGCACGTCGGGATTCGCTTTCGCACAGGCCACCGTGTATTCGCCCTTGCCGCAGCCCAAATCGAGGCACACATGTGCATAGGGAGTTTCGCGGCGCACGGAAGCGTCACGACTCGGCCTCGTGCGAAAGGCGTCCGCCATCGCATCTTTTCCCGGTTCATGTTCCGAAACCGAAGCGGCCGATCCTCGCGGCGCCCAGAAACGCCATGCTCCCGCCCACGACGCGGGATCCGACTCCACGGCGTCGGCGCAGGCCGCCAAGCGGTCTTCGAGCGAGAAATCTTTCGGCATACGGGAACGCGCGGTGCGCATAAGACGCTCCTTTTCGATGGAAGAAAAACGAACATCTATCCTATACCGTCGGGACGCGCTTGGCGAGAGCGCATTCGAAACATCACGCGAAACGGAAGCGGCGGCGAAGCCGGGCCGAAAGGCGCGGGCCGGACGGCCCGCGAGCAACCCAGGCGGCGGCCGCACGCGGCGCCCACGACGCGGCGGCCCGCAGGCAAGGCGCACCCGCAAGCGCGGCTGAGACGCCGGCGGCTACAGCTCGACGACGCGCGTGGCGATGCGGTCGCGCAGCATGGGCGAATGGGTCACCGTCACAAGCCCCGCGCCCGTCTCGTCGGCCCAACGCAGCAGGCGCTTCCACAGGTCGGCCTGGGTAAGCGCGTCGAGCATGGTGGAAATCTCGTCGCATATGAGGTAGCGCGGCGAACACGCCAACGCCCGCACGATGCAGAAGCGCTGCAGCTCGCCGCCCGACAGCTCGCGCGGACGCCGGGTCAGCCATTCGTCGCACACGCCTATCTCCTCGCGCAAAGCGGCGAGCGTTGCGGCGTCGCACGGGCATTCCGCCAGGCTTTTCTCCATGGTCATCAGCGGATCGAGCATCCGCTCGGGGTGCTGCCAGATCATCTGCACAGGAGAAGAGCCCTTGCGCGGAAGCGGCGCGCCGTCCACCGTGACCGTACCTTTCTGCAGCTCGTCGTAGCCCGACAAGATCTTGCACAGCGTGGTTTTGCCCCGCCCCGACGGCGCGCTCAACGCGACCCGCTCGCCGGGAGCCACGGCGATGCTCACGCCCTCGAGAATGAGCGTCTTGCCGTATGAGAATTCGATATCGCATGCCTGCAACATGTCGTGCTCCCTTCGAAATCGTGCCATCAGAGCGAACGGCGCGACGAGGCGGCGCCGCTCGTTCCGGCATCAGGCGAACGCGGCCCACCCGAGGCGTCGCGCGCCGCAAACAGGCGCCGAGCCTTCCCGATGCGCGGCGAAGGCCTTCGGTTATCGGCCGCCTTGCCTATCGGATCCTTCGAATCCGTGCTCGGGCAACGCGTGCCACAACGCGCGGCTGAACGGATGACGCAGCAGCTCGGGCGAGGCGAAGTTCGCCACGGCCGTTTCCTCCACCACCGTTCCGTCCTTGAACACCGCGATGCGGTCTGCCACGCGCAGCACCAGTTCGATGTCGTGCGTGATCAAAAGCACGCCGCCGCCTTCGTCGGCGAACGCGCGGAAATCGTCCATCGCGCGCACGGCCAGGTCAAGATCGAGGCCGGGCGTCGGCTCGTCGGCGATGATCAGGCGTGGCCTGTTCGCCAGAGCGCACGCCAGCAGCACGCGGCGGGCCATGCCGCCCGACAGCTCGAACGGATACAGGTTCGCCGCGCGCTCGTCCAGGCCGTAGCGCTCGAACACCTCGCGCCTACGGCGGCGCGCCTCCTCGGGCGTCGCGTCGCGCACGAAAAGCTCGACCTGCTTTCCCACCTTCATCAAAGGGTCGAGCGATTCGACACTCTGGGGAACGAATGCGATCTCGCGCCCGCGCAGGGCGGCGAGCCTCTCTTCATCGCATCGTTCCCCATCGAACCACACGGTCCCTTCGACCAGGGAGTTTTCGGCCGAAATACCCAGAATGGCATCGGCGAGCAAAGTCTTGCCCGAGCCAGACGCGCCCACCACGGCCACGATTTCACCCGCGTGCACGCCGATGCTCAGCCCATGGATCGCCTCTACCGTGCGGCGCGGCGCCGAAAGCCACGAGAAAAAGCCCGCGTCGGGCGCGTCGTCGTACATCGAAAACGAGACCGACAGGTCTTCCACCTGCAGCAGATGATGGCCGCCCGCATGGCGCGACCCGTCCGCGTGGGTATGGTGATGATGGGCGCGGCCGTCCTCATGCACCGCGGAATGCTCGGGCGTCCAGGCGCCTGCGGGCGCGTTCTTTTCGATATCCTGCATGCCGTCTCCTACTCCTGCGCGCTTGCCGGGTCGCTCAAGCGGCGAAGGCCCTGCCCCACCGCGTCGAACAACATGACCACGCCGATGAGCGCCAGGCCGGGAAACACCGCGAGCCACCACATGCCAGCCGACAAATAGCTCATCGATTCGGACAAGATGATACCGATTGCGGCCGATTCGGGCGAAAGCCCGAACCCGAGAAACGTCACGGACGCCTCGTGCAGCACGGCATGGGGGAACAGCAGGATCGTTCCCACGATGAACTGCGGCAACACGTGAGGCAACACATGGCGCGCCGCCACCGCGAGGCGCGACTGTCCGAGTTTGCGGGAAAGCGCCACGTACGGCGCGTTTTTGACCTGCAGCACCTCGGCGCGCACCACACGCGCCAAGCTGGGCCAGTGCGTGAGCGCGATGCCCACCACCACGCCGACGAACCCTTTACCCATGGCGTAAGAGATCAAAATGAGCAGCACGATGTGGGGAATGCCCAGCATGAGGTCGATCAGCCAAGTGACCGCGGCATCCACATTGCGCCCGCCGAGGGCCGCCGCGGTGCCGAGCGCCAAAGCGATCAAAGCGCTCGCGCCCGCCGCAAGAAGGCCGATCAGCACGCTTTGCGCCAAGCCCGCCACCGTGCGCACCAGCATGTCGTGGCCGAGACGGTCGGTGCCGAACAAATGCTCGAACGAAGGCGCGAGCGAACGCGCGCCCATATCGGTCTGCACCGCTTGGGGCATGAGCGCCACGCCCAGCACCGCCACCGCCAGCAGGATGGCCGCCGCCGCGACCGACGTGGCGAACACACGACGGCGCGACGGAACGCGGCGACTCGACGGGCAATGGATGATCGGCCGCCTCATGGCGGCGGTCGAAGCCTGGGCCGCGCACGCGGCCGCGCCGTTCGTCGAAGTGCTAGACCGCATGGGACGCCCCCTTCCTGATGCGCGGGTCGATCACGCCGTACAAGACGTTCGCCAGCAGGTTTCCGCCGAACACGATGGCCGCCGACACGAGCGCGATGCCCACGAGCAGCGGGGCGTCGCCGCCGAGGCCCGCCGTGACGGCCGCCTGGCCGAGGCCAGGATACGAAAACACCTGCTCGACGAGGACCGAGCCTCCGAAAATCTCCGAGATGGACGCGAACTGCAGCGTGATAGCCGGCAGCGCGACGTTGCGCAGGCCGTGCAGGCGAAACGCCTTCCACGCAGACTGCCCCTGGGCGCGGGCGAAGCGCATGTAGCCGCTGCCCATCACGTCGATCGTCTTCTCGCGCGTGTGCAGCGCGATGTTCGCCACGCCGAGAAACGACAGCACGATAGCGGGCAGGGCCATGTGGTACAGAATGTCGCCCAGGCCCACGTCTTCGGCGGGCATGCCGATCGGCACCGAGAAGCCGATCGGGAACCATCCCAGCGCCACGCCGAACACGATCAGCGCGAGCAGGCCCAGCCAGAACGTGGGAGTGGACGCCAGCACATAGCAATACACGCGCACGACGCGGTCGAACAGGCTGTCGCGACGCAGGCCCGACGCCACGCCTAGCACGAAGCCGAGCACGCCCGAGAACGCCCACGCGCAGCCCATCAAAAGCAGCGAATTGCCAGCGCGCCACGCGATCACGTCGGCCACGGGCGCGTTGAAGCGCAGGCTCTGGCCCATATCGCCCTGCAAAGCGGCGCCGGCCCATTCGATATAACGCTGCCACAGCGGCGCATCGGTGCCCCAGTAGGCGGCGAGCTGGGCTTTCTTCTCGACGCTCATGGACACGAGCGATGCCTGGCCCATGTTGGCCTGCACAGGATCGATCGGCGACATCGCCACCAGCACGAACGCCACGATGCTCACGGCAACCATGAGCATCGCGAATTTCAGGATATTTCGTACGACGAATTTGACCATGGGTCGATAGTTCGTTCTTTCTCTTCAGCCCGCAAGACGGGCGAGGTCGAAGCGCGCCGATGCGGCTGCGCGAAAGCAAACGCGTCAAGGATACACGAGAGCGAACGCCTCGCCCGCCTCGACGACGCGATGCGGACGGACAAAGGCGCCGGCGCGCGAGAAGCCTCCGAGCGAAGTCGACGAAGCGCAGCCGTCTCAAAACAGCAGGCGGCCGTCCGCGCCTGGACACGCCGCCTGCGCGAAGAAAGCCGCGAGCCTATGCCCACGCCCATTCGTCGACGTTGTTCACGATGGACCAGCCGTGGCCGTGCGGATGCGGCTTCTGGTCGGCCACCTTGAGGCCGTCGCGCGTGAAATACAGATGGTCGACGTTGGCGAGCCACACCCACGGCGCGTCGGTATCGGGCGTGACGCCCTCGGAGCCGTCGAACTGCGCCTTCTGATACAGCTCGTAGGAAGCCTCGATCGTCGGCGTGGAAACGGCCTGCTCAAGATACTCGTTGGTGGTCTCGTTGTCGCGACAGGCGAAGTCGGACGAGCCCTCGGAGTAATTCAAGTTGTAGACTTCAATGGGCGAATTGGAGCCCCAGCCCCACAACTGAGCCTCGCTGTACGACATGGGTTCCAAGTCGTCCCACGATTTGCCTTCGACATTCACCTTAATGCCCAACGGCGCCATCTGTTCGGCGAAATCGGCCGCCATGGCCTGGCGCATCATGTCGTTGGTCATATAGTAGAGTTTGAACTCGGCACGCACGCCGTCTTTGACCAGCACGCCGTCGTCGCCTGCGACCCAGCCGCCGTCGGCCAGGATGCCTTTGGCCTTCTCGACATCGGTTGCGACCTTCATGTCCTTGCACGCCCACGGCATGCCGTCGGAGGGGCTGAACGCAGGCGTCGCATGGCCGCTCAGCGAACGATTCACCAAAAGCTCGCGGTCGACCGCATAGTTCATGGCGCGGCGCAGGGCGAGGTCGCAGGTCACATTATTGCCCGCATCGTATTCCACACCGCCCACCATGCGCTTCGCGCCCGCGGGAACCACGGGAAGAGAAATGCCGCGCGAATCGACCGTCTTCACCGAAAGCAGCCCATAGCCCGCGGGCAGGGCATCGGCCATGGTGGCGGAGGTATAAGCCACGTCCACCTGGCAGGCCTGGGCGGCGGCGAGCGAGGCGTCTTCGTCCATGAACACCACCACGACGCGCTTCATCACGGGCGCTTCGCCATAGTAGTCGGGATTCGCTTCGAAGATGACCTGCTGGCCGCGATCCCACTGGGCCAGCTTGTAGCGGCCGGAGCCGACGGGGTTGCTGCCGTAATCGTCGCCGTGCGCATGGGCGGGGCAGATGCCCACCGTGGAAAGCGTGTACATAAGAATGTTGAAGGGATGCACCATGCGGATCTCGACCGTTTCGTCGTCGAGCGCCACAGCCTCGGACACCATGGACAGGTCGACCTCGGACGCCGGGGCGTCCTTGATGCCGTTGATGGTGAAGGCGACGTCTTCGGCAGTCAAAGGCTCGCCATCGGTGAACTTGACATCGGTACGGATCTTGAACGTCCACGCCATGCCGTCCTCGCTGCATTCATAGGACGTGGCCAAGTCATTATGCAGGCCCATGTCGGTATCGGTCTTGACCAGCGTCGACTGGATGAGCGGCTCGTGCACGTGCTCGCCACAGCCCCATGCGACGAACGGGTCGAAGCCCGCCTCGGGCTCGGCGTTCGTAGGCATGGACACGATCACCTGCTCGGGCGCCTCCTGCTGCTCGGCGGCGGCATCGGACCCAGGCGCCGATTTGCCCGAAGAGCACGAGGTCAGAACGCCTGCGAAGGCCGCCGTGGCGCCGCCCGCGGCCAAAAGCTGCGAAAAGCGACGACGCGACATGAACATGGATTCCTGCATGGTAGTCCCCTCTCTGGTCGGACAAGAAGCGAAGCGCCGCGCAGCAGCGCGTCGGAGCCATCCCCCCGTCTGCGCCGCGACAGGACGCTTCGTCGCATCCTGTAGTGTTACCTTTTCTGGACTCGTAACACCATAGAGCATTGATGTTATCGATTCAAGATTCGTAACACCAACGGCGCGAAACGTCCCTGAACCGGCAACCAGGACCCTTTCGATAAAAGACACGCCGCCAGAAGTCGAGAAGATGCATGAAAATTGCAGTTGGCGGTCTTTTCGGCGCCGCGACGTCATGGGCACGAAAATAAAATCCCAGGTGACGAGCTTTTGACAATTTCGCCCCACGCGATAAACCGTCGCGTGGGGCGAAAACGACCCTGGAAAAGACCGCCTACTGCAAAAAACGTGCAGAATCGCAGCGATTCCCAACAATGACGCCGGATTCTAGCGCTGCTCAACGGGAATATAGCTCACGTCCTTATAGCCGAACGCCTGCGGCCCCACTACGGCAAGACCCTCGGGCGTGCGCCACTGCGACGCGCACGGAATACCCACGATCATGACACGGCATCCGTACTTGAGCGCCTCGCCCGTGATCGGCGTCAACGTTTCGACGTCGAATGCGGCGATCAGGTCGGGCGCGGTGCATACCGGCACGCCGTCGCACTTGGCCATAAGGAACTCGTTTTGGAATTCCATCGTGAACGAGCCTCCGCGATACGCGTCGAACCCTTCGAGCGTGGCGACGCCGCGCGCGAAGCCGCCCGTAGTGCAGCGCTCCACATCTTGCACCTTGCCGCGGAACAGCTCGACCGCACCCAGACGCTCCATGATCTTATCGTAGGCGTCCACCCTGTTCGTGCGCGCGTAGCGCAACAGGGCGCCCACTTCTTCGCACAGCGTATACGTTCCCGCGACGCTGTTGGCCTTCGCCTGCGCGCCCGTCATACCGTAGCACGCCAGCGAAATGTTGCCACCCATCATAACCGTGGCGCCGCGGCACAAATCCTCGGCGCGCTTGTTGTCATCGGTCTGAATCAGCATCTTGTTACCGCGCTCATCGGCCACGCCGATGGGGCTTGCGCTCTGTCCGAACACCGACCACGTGACCATCTGCAGCTCGGGAAACGCGCGGCCCATGCCGTCGCCGTCGAGCAGCGGAAGGCCGCGACGCGCCGCGGGAAGCATAGGGTGCAGCGAATTCCAGCCGCCCGCCTCGGAGGGAAGCAGCATATCGAAACGATAGCCGCACATATCCTCGAGCGCCTCCAACGCGAACTCGGGCTCGGTGCCACGTGGCACCTTCTCCACCAGCACCGTCGGCGCACCCAGCCCCATCGACACCGCGATGCGAGCGTCGTCGGGCACTTCCTCCAGCTCGAGCAGCTCGATGGCGCCGAACTCTTCGACCGTCTGACGCGCGACCACCATGCCCAGATACGGGTCGCCTCCGCCTCCCGACGCGAGCACCGCCGCGCCGCGCGCGATGTCTTCGACCGCCTGGACTCCCAATTTCCTCATACCGCACCCAACCATCTTTCCTCATCGCTTCATTGCGGAAAGCAGCGAAGCGCCGTTTGCTGACAGTGCAAAGCGCATGATGCGCCCCGTCTTCAAGTTCGCACGAGCCGGACGGGCTCGGAGCGACGACGAATCGACCGGGCGCCGCCGCGCCGGACGAAAAGCCCCCGCTTCCGGTCGATGTCGTACGGGGCTTCGCGCGCGCCCTTCGACACGCACGAAGCCCGTAGCAGGCGACGGCGACGCAGCCCGCAAGCGAACGGCTCCGCAACGCCCGCCGAAACGCCGCCCGCCACGGCCGCCACCTACAGCTTCAAGCTACCGACCGCCTTCACGCGCACGCGCGTGGCGTTGCCCGGCAGATACGCCAGCGGCACGTCTTCCACGTCGATGATCTCGATCGTCTCGGGATCGGCTCCCGCTTTAACGGCCTCCTGCCTGGCGAGGTCTTTCGCCTTGTCCAGCGCCTCGGCGCGGCCCATCTCGTCGAGCGAGAAGATGCGCTCGATCTGTCCCGACACCTGAGAGATCGCGCTGCCGATGGCGTTTGCCACGCCGAAGTTCTCGGGCTTGTGGACCTTGCTCACGCCTTTGAGCTCGTCAGGAATCAGAATGGAGCCGCCGCCCACCAGAATGACGTCGATATCGCCTGCGCTCGTCTTCATCTTGTCGACGCATTCCTCGACCATGCGGGCCATTTCGGCGGAAGCCGCCTGCAACAACTCGGAATCGAGATCGGCCACCTTCGACGGATCGCCCACGCCTTCGGCCGATCCCGACGCCACGGCGATATCGGTCGCCGTCAACATGTCGCCGCCGAAGCACAGTGCGCGCGTCAGCACCTGATATCCCACCGAATCGGGACCGACGGTGACGCGGCCGTCTTCGTGTTTGCGCACGATCGACCCTCCGCCCAGGCCGATCGAAATAATGTCCGGCATGCGGAAGTTCGTGCGCACGCCGCCGATTTCGACCGCAAGAAGGCTCTCGCGCGGGAAGCCATGCGTCAACGCGCCCAGGTCGGCCGTCGTGCCGCCCACGTCCACTACCACGGCGTCTTTGAGGCCGGTCAAGAACGAGGCGCCACGGATGGAGTTCGTCGGACCGCAGGCGATGGTGAGAATCGGATAGCGCATGGCGTACGCCGCGCTCATCAGCGTGCCGTCGTTTTGGCACAGATACACCTCGACATGCTCGATGCCTTCCGCGGCCAGCGCGGACACGAAGCTTTCCGACGTGGTTTTGGCAACCGTGACCAGCGCCGCGTTAAGAACGGTGGCGTTCTCGCGCTCGAGCAGGCTCACGCTGCCGATTTCGCTGGAAATGGAAACCGGGAAATCGGCGCCCAGACGGGCGCGCACGATTTCGGCGGCGCGCTTCTCATGCGACGAATCCACCGGCGAGAACACGCTCGTGATGGCCACGCTGTCGCAGGCGCCTTCGATTTCGGCGGCGATGCGCTCGAGCTCGGCCTCGTCGAGCGGTGCGATCTCGCGACCGTCGAATTCGTGGCCGCCGCGAACCAGATACCAGCGATCGCTGATGGCCTCGCGCAGGTCGGCGGGCCAATCCACCATGGGTTTGATCGCCGCGGTGGCGGGCGCGCCCAGACGGATCACCGCCACGCGGTCAAGGCGCTTGCGTTCAACGATCGCGTTCGTGCAGTGCGTGGTGCCGAGCATCGCATAGCCGATGCGCTCGCGCGCGCCTTCCACCTGGGCGAGCGCGGAGGCCATCGCCTCGCGGATGCCGCCCATCACGTCTTCGGTGGTGGGGCATTTCACAGCCGCCACCAGGTTCAATTCGTTATCGAGGACGACAGCGTCGGTATTGGTTCCGCCGACGTCGATGCCAATACGCCAATCCTTCATGTATTCCTCCTGACGTACGCTTCCGACGGCCTTCCGGGCTTTCGGACCGCGCCCCGGCGCAGGCGGCTTCGAATCCGCGCCGCCGCCGAAGCGAATTAATCGCACCTGCCCGGTTTGTCGGAAACGCCCTTGCGTTTCCCGTATCGGAACGTGCCTGCGCCTTAGCGCTCTTCCACCGGCACGTAATCGATGTCGTAGCCGAAATAACGCGGGCCTGAGATTTCGAGACCGCGCGGGGTGCGCCAATGCTCGTGCACGGGAATGCCCGCGAGAACGCCGCGAGCGCCGTACTTCAGCGCCTCAGTGGTGATGGGCAGCGCCGTTTCCGCATCGAGCACGGCGATCAGGTCGGGGGCGCTGCAGAGCACTTCGCCGTCGGAGCGTGCGATCAGATGCTCGTTCTGGAACTCGATTTCGCAGGTGCGGCCGTGATAGCCTTCGATGCCTTCGAAATGAGCATAGCCGCGCACGAATCCGCCCACCGTGCGACGCGACACGTCGTCGAGCTTGCCGCGGAAAAGCTCCTTGCCCTTCAGCAGGTCCAAGATAACAGGAATGGGGTCGCCGCCCGCCTCGTGGGCTTCGCGAATGGTGCGTCCCACCACCTCGCAATACGTCGACGTTCCAGGAATGCTGGTCTTTTTGGCCTGGACGCCCGTCATGGCGTAGTCGGCCATGAACACGCTGCCGCCCGTGGTGATGGCCACGTTGCGCGCCAGTCGCTCGGCCCATTCGTTATCGACCGCCTCGATAACCACGGTGTCGCCCTTTTCGTCGCACACCGCCGCAGGGCATGCGGGCACGTCGAACAAGGTCCAGGTCACATGGCGCAATTCGGGAAACGCACGGCCCATGCCGTCGGCGTCCACGATCGGCACGCCCTTGGCCGCGGCCACCTGGAACGGCAGAAGCGAATTCAATCCGCCCGCCTCGAGCGGCATGATGGCGTCGAACTTCTTGCCGAAGCGAGCCTCCAAGGCGTCCACGGCGCCGATGCCCTCAAGGCCGTTGGGGACCTTCTCCACCAACACCGTGGGCGCACCCAGCATATGCGACGCGCACACCCAGGCGTCGTCGTCCAGCTCGTCGAGCGTCACCATCTTGAACGGTCCGTACTCCTCGATGGCCTGCAGGGCCATGAGCTTGCCGATATACGGGTCTCCGCCGCCGCCCGAAGCAAGAACGGCCGCGCCGACGGCCATATCCTCGACTTCCTGCTTGCCGATAATACGCACGGCTACCTCCTTCTTTTTCGCAAAGAAGCGCCTGTCCTTTCGCGGGCGGCGCCTTGATTCCGAATGAGGACGCGAACCGCAGGCATCGCAGCGAATGCGCCCCGTACCGGCCGCATTCGCGACGGCCGGCGAAGCGCATGCGCGCCGCGACGCAGCGGGCATGCGCGCCCAAGCGATGCGCTACGCCAACTCGTCCACCGGCGGCAGCGCACCGAAGCCCTGCAGCCCGGCCATGTCGCCATAGCGCTCGACGAACGCGCGGTACTCGGCTTCGTCGCAGAACGAGCAGGCGCCGGCGCCGAAGGCCTTGGCAGCCTCGATCATGAACGTGCCGGCCTCGTCCAAATCGCCCAGGCGCGTGGCGCCGGTAGCGCAGCCCGCCACGGCGGTCTCGGTGGTTATGGCCACGCCCGCCACAGGAGCGTCGGTGCAGGTACACGGCTGAAGGATGCTGTTGAGATGATACAGGCCGTTGCCGTAGGGCGTGATGTCGGCCATCGAAAGCGCGAACACGTGCGGCAGGCGACCCGTCGCGGTCTGGGCCAGGTCGAGCAGGTCCTCGCTCACGCGCATGATGACGCCGCGCTTGACCGTGGGGCTGATGGCGAATCCGCGGGCGTTGATGATGCGGTTGCCCTTGGTGGTGTCGCACACCAGGATGGCATCGAGCTCGTCGGTCACTTCTTCTTTATTGATAGCCGCCGTCGACGTGGGCGAACCCATGAACGGCACGAGGTCGTGCGGAAAAGTGGGAGCATGCGGGCACACGTGCGTGGAAACGAACACGTCGCCCGGCAGCACGTCGCCCTTGCGGCGCATGTCGATGAGCTTCGCCGCGCAGGCAAGCGCCGTCAGCGCGCCGTCGCCGTCGGAAACGAAGCCGATGCGCTCGGGCCTGGCGCCCAAACCGCCCAGGCGGCCCAGCAGGCCGATCGTCGGCGCCTGCCCGCCCGCGGCCTTGCCCTGGGCGCCGGGGATACGCACGCGGACCATGTCGGTCGTACCCTTCGAGCCGGTCAGGGCATACGTCTCGACATCGCATTCGGAATCGATGCCGCGCAGATAGCTCGCCACCGCCTCACCGCTCGCCTGCGGGGAATCCAAAACGTCGTACAGGTCCATCAGGTATCGCAGCAACATGGGGCGGTCCTTTCGTTTTGCGATCGAAC
Source organism: Slackia sp. (assembly GCA_029266945.1). GTDB lineage: Bacteria > Actinomycetota > Coriobacteriia > Coriobacteriales > Eggerthellaceae > Slackia. The sequence continues at coordinate 69,817 of JARIED010000023.1, forward strand.
AATATCCAGTTCATTGTAACGTCCCGCCGGCGGTTCTGCAGCGAAGCGGAGCGCTAAAGCGCAGGCCCTCCGCCATCGGACGACGCGCTCCCCTCGTCAAACTCCTTTTTCAAATAGCGGCCCGTGACGCTCGCCCCGCATGCGGCGATCTGCTCGGGCGTGCCGCAGGCCACGATGCGCCCGCCCGCCTCGCCGCCGCCGGGGCCCATGTCGATCACGTAATCGGCGTTGGCGATCATGTCCAGGTCGTGCTCGATCGCAATCACAGTGGCCCCGTTGTCGACCAGCCGCTGCAAAACGCCGATAAACACCTCGACGTCTAGAGGATGCAGCCCGATGGTGGGCTCGTCGAACACGAACAACGCGTTTTCCTGGCTGCGCGTCATCTCGCCCGCCAGCTTCAGGCGCTGCGCCTCGCCGCCCGAAAGCGCGGGCGTTGCCTCGCCGAGCGTCAGATACCCCAGGCCCAGATCGCTCAGCACGTCGAGCTTGGCCTTGGCCGTGCGCAGCCCGCCCACGCAGGCGCGGGCCTCGTCCACCGTCATGGCAAGCAGTTCGGGAAGCGAAACGGCCGCAGGATGCGAGGCGGCTCCGTCTCCGGATGGCGGCACCGCACGCTTCACCTGATAGGCATCGCGCGCATACCGGGCGCCGCCGCAGGTCGGGCACGGCACGTCCACATCGGGCAGAAACTGCGCGTCGAGCGATATCTGGCCGGTGCCGTCGCAAGTGGCGCAGCGCAGCGACCCCGTGTTGTACGAGAAGTCCCCCGCCTTGAGGCCGCGCTCGCGCGCGTCGTCGGTCTTGGCGAAAGCGCGGCGCAAATCATCGAGCACGCCCGAATAGGTGGCCACCGTCGAACGCACGTTGGCGCCGATGGGGCTCGCGTCGATCAGATGCACGCGCTCGATGCCGTTCGGGTCGAGGCGTGCCACGTGAGCAGGCAGGGCAGCGCCCTGGGCGGCCGCTTCGAGCGCGGGCACCAGGCTTTCGAGCACCATGGTGGTCTTGCCCGAGCCCGACGCGCCGGTCACCGCCGTCAGACGGCCGCGCGGCACGCGCACGCTCAGCTGCTTCACCGTGTGGATGGCCTGCGTCTCCATTGACACGGCCCCGTGCGCGAACACATCCTGCGCCGCGGCGCGCTCGCGGGCGCAGATGCGACGCTCTCCCGAAAGGAAGGCGCCCGTGCGCGACCGCTCGCATCGCGCGAGCTCGGCGGGCGAGCCCTGCGCCAACACGGTTCCGCCCGCCGCGCCCGATGCGGGACCTATTTCGATCACGTGGTCGGCATGGCACAGCACGCGCACGTCGTGATCGACCAGCACCACTGAATTGCCGTCCGCCAAAAGGTCGTCCATCACGCCGAGCAGGCCGTCCACGTTCGACGGGTGCAGGCCGATCGAGGGCTCGTCGAGCACGTAGAGCACGCCCGTCGTGCGCCCGCGCACCGCACGCGCCAGCTGCACACGCTGCCGCTCCCCCGTGGAAAGCGACGAGCTCGCGCGGTCGAGCGCGAGGTATCCCAACCCCAGCTGCTGCAGGCGGCGAATGGGCTCGGCCATTTCGTCGACGATGGCACGCGCCATGGGGCGCAGCTCGTCGGGCACGAGCCCTTCGACGCCGGCAACCCAGACCGCGAGTTCGTCGAGGGTCAGCGCGCTCGCCTGCGCCAGGCTCATATCGCCGATTCTCGGAGCCCGCGCCCGCGCGCAAAGACGCGAGCCGCCGCATTCGGGACACACCCCTTCGCGCAGGAATTTCGCCAGGCGCGCAAGGCCCTTCTCGTCTTTCGCCTTGGCCAAGGAATTCTCCACCGTGTAAACGGCGTTGAAGTATGTGAAATCGAGTTCGGCCACCTGACCCGTCTTGGGCGACTGGTAGATGATGTGGCGTTTTTCGACCGGACCGTGGAACACCATGTCGCGCTCGGCGGCGGAAAGCTCGCGGAACGGGACGTCGATGCGCACGCCCATCTCCTGCGCCACCTGGGGCATGAGCGACCACATGAGCTGGCGCCATGACGCCACCGCGCCTTCCTGGATGCTCAGCGATTCGTCAGGCACCAGCGTGCTTTCATCCACCTGCCGCACGATTCCCGTGCCCGAACACGTCGGGCAGGCGCCCGCGCTGTTGAAGGCCAGCTCCTCGGCGGAAGGACCCATGAATTCGATTCCGCATTCGGGACAACGCAGCGGCCGCTCGAGGGCAACGTCCATCGAAGGTGACACGTAATGCCCGTTGGGGCACGCATGGCTCGCCAGACGCGAGAACATGAGCCGCAGCGCGTTGAGCAGCTCGGTCGACGTTCCGAAGGTCGAATGCACGCCGGGAATGCCGGGACGCTGACGCAGCGCGATGGCGGCGGGAACGTGGCGCACGTCGTCGACCTGAGGGCGGGCCGCCTGCGTCACGCAGCGGCGCGTGTAGGCGGAAAGCGCGTCCAGATAGCGGCGGGACCCTTCGGCGTACAAAACCCCTAGGGCAAGCGAGCTTTTGCCCGATCCCGACACGCCGGCGATGCCCACCAGCTTGCCCAGCGGGACGTCCACGTCGATGTTCTTCAGATTATGCACGCGCGCGCCGCGCACCTCGATGCGATCGGGAGCGCCGAAGCGCCCGCTTCCTTGATCCACGAAAAGCCGCCTTCCTTCGGACGAATACCGTAGCCGCATCCTAGCACGTCGGCGAACGGACGCCGAAGGGCGGGCGGGCAGAACGCCCGCGAAGCCGCTACAATAGCCGAGACGAAAGGAAGGTGCCTCATGAAGGACATGAAAATCGCCCTCGTGCAGTTCGAAGGCGAGATCGGAGAAGTCGAGAAAAACGTCGCCGACGCCTGCACGCTGATCGCCCAGGCTGCGGAAAACGGAGCCGACCTGATAGTTCTGCCCGAACTGTTCAGCACGGGATATCATCTGGACACCATCGGCCCGCGCATCCTCGAGCTGGCCGAACCCATCGACGGCCCCACGGTGCGCGCCATGCAGCAGGCCGCGCGCGAGGCGGGATGCTACGTGATCGCGCCGATTGCCCTCATCCGCGAAGTGGGCGGCGTGCCGTTCAACAGCGCCGTGCTGATCGACCGCGAAGGAAACGTGACGGGAAGCTACGACAAGGTGCACCTGTGGGCGCTCGAGCGCTTCTATTTCCGCACCGGCGCGACCTACCCCGTGTTCGACACCGACTTCGGCCGCATCGGCATCATCATCTGCTATGACATGGGCTTCCCCGAGGCGGCGCGCTCCATGGCCCTGCAAGGCGCCGACCTGATCGTGTGCCCGAGCGCCTGGTGCACCGAGGATATGGACGTCTGGGAAATCAACGCGCCCGCACGCGCGCTTGAAAACACCGTGTTCCTGGCGGCCTGCAACCGCTTCGGCCGCGAAGGCGGCAACCTGTACATGCCGGGCAAGTCCATGGTATGCAATCCGCGCGGCACGAAAATCGCCCAGATCGAAGACGAGGAGGCGGGCATCCTCTATGTCGACCTCCACGCGGCCGACATAGACGCCTACCGCGTGAAAAGCCCATACCTACGCGACCGTCGCGCCGACACCTACGAAGGCGTGGCACGCTGGTAGAAGCTCACGCCGACAAACGGCTTTCGCGCAAAAGAAAAGGGCCTATAGGCCCTTTTCTTTTCTCTATCGCTTGCAACGAAGTTTACGCCAGCTCGGCCTCCACCACGTCGGCGATCGCGCGGGCATGGCCGTCGGCCACATCCTGCGTTTCGGCTTCCACCATCACGCGCACCAACGGCTCGGTGCCGCTCGTGCGCACCAGAACGCGACCGACATCGCCCATGGCTTCCTCGGCGGCATGGACGGCGCCCCAGATGGCCTCGTTGCCCTCGAGCGCATGCTTGTCCTGCACGCGCACGTTGATCAGCGTCTGCGGGAAGCGCGTCATCACTTTGATCGCCTCTTCCACCGGCTTGCCGCTGCGACGAACCGCCGCCAGGAACTGGCAGGCCGTCATAAGGCCGTCGCCCGTGGAGTTGTGCTCGAGCAGGATCATATGGCCCGACTGCTCGCCGCCCAGGGCATACCCGCCCTCGCGCATGGCTTCGAGAACATAGCGGTCGCCCACCTTGGTCTGCAGCACCTCGATACCCGCATCGCGCATCGCGTGAACGAAGCCCAGATTGGTCATAACCGTGGACACGGCCACGTTGCCGGGCAGGCAGCCGCGCTCTTTCAGGTCGACCGCCAGCACGGCCTCCATCACGTCGCCGTCGATCTCGGAGCCGTCCGCCGCGAGCATCATCACGCGGTCGGCGTCGCCGTCATGCGCGATGCCCACATCGGCGCCGCTTTCGGCCAGAAGCTCGGCAAGCGGGCCCAGATGGGTGGAACCGCAGCCCACGTTGATGTCGTTGCCGTCGAAATCGTCGTTGATCACGGTGACTTCGGCGCCCAGGCGACGCAGCGCTTCAGCGCTAGTCAGAGACGATGCGCCGTGGCCCGTGTCGAGCGCCACATGCAGGCCCGAGAAATCGATGCCCTGCGCCTGGATGGATTTCACGACATGGTCGATATACATCTCGCACGCGTCCTCGATTTCCACCGCGACGCCCACCATGGAACCTGCAGGCATGGACGCTTCCTCGCCCGCCTCGACGGCGCGGGCCACGACGCCCTCGAGGCCGCCTTCCACGATGAATTTCTCGATATCGTCTTCAACCGCGTCGGGCAGCTTGAAACCCTGGCCGTCGAAGAATTTGATGCCGTTGTACTCGGGCGGATTATGCGAGGCGGAGATCACGATGCCGCCATCGGCGTGCAGCTCGCGCGTGAGCAGGGCCACCGCAGGCGTGGGAATGACGCCTGCAAGCAAGGCGTCGCCGCCGGCGCTCGTAATGCCCGCCACCACGGCCGCCTCCAGCATATCGCCGCTTTTGCGCGTATCCTTGCCAAGGACCACGGTCGCGCCCATGAACGCCACCGCCGCCTGGCCCAGACGGTATGCCATCTCGCACGTCAAATCGACGTTCGCGACGCCGCGCACGCCGTCGGTTCCGAAAAGTCGAGCCATAGACGCCCCTTTCAATGGTTGAACTTCCATATTCTACCACTCGCCGCTATTCTACCACTCGCCACGCACGGCCTTTCGCAGCCGGGCGTCCGACACCCTTCTGTGAAAAACGCCGAGCGCTCGGCGAGCGCAGGAATCAGGCGACCTCCTCGCGCGCTGGCTTCGGCGCATCGAAGCGCGCCAGCAGAAACACCGTGGCTACGATGAGCGCGAACCCGATGAAGTCCATGGGCGCGAACGGCGTGCGGAGCCAGAGCGCGGCGAACGCGGTGGCCGACACGGTCTCGATGCTGGCGATCAGGCTCGCCTTCGCCGCGCCGATGTCGTTGATCGCGGTCAGATACGCGGTGAAGCCGAGCAGTGTGCCGATGCCCGTCAGGCCGCCGAACATGGCGAGGGCGCCTGCGGCATCGAGCTGCGGCGCGCAATTCCGTGCGCCTGTGACCAGGTACAAAACGACCCCGCCCAGCAGAAGGCCGCTTCCCACCACGGCAAGGCTGCCGTAGCGCTTCATAAGCGTTCCGGGCAGAAGGGAATACAGCGCCACCGACACCGCGGCGACAAGGCCCCAGAACATGCCTTCGGGTGAAAGCGCCATCGTGGAAGGATCGCCGTGCGTCGCCAGAAGAAACGTGCCGACGATCACGCAAAGCACCGCGACGAACTCGCGCGCGCTCGGAAGGCGGCGGGCCGCGAAGCACGACGCCACCACGATGAGCACCGGCCCGACATACTGCAGAACCGTCGCCGTTCCCGCATTGGAATACCGGATGGCCAGCAGATACGTCGCCCGGCACAGCGTCAAGCCGGCGAGCGCGAACAAAACCAGGCGCCCTACCGATCGCGGACATCTCCAAAGCGCACGCAGCGCGTTCCTTCGCGCGACCAGCAAGTATGCGACGAGCGCCGCGCCGGCGACGGCCATGGCGACGGCCGATGCCCAAAGCGGGTCGACCCCGCGACCGAACAGATACTGGGAACACGCTCCCGAAAAGCCCCAGCCCGTGCCGCCGACCAAAGCCAGCACGACCCCCCGCCTCCGCCTATCGGCCATGGAAAACCTCGCTCAAAACGCTTCTGAACAGCAAAAAGGGACGAACCCCGCCCCATTGTATCGCGAACGCGCGGCAGCGCCCGTGCACGCGACGGTTTCGCTGTGAAGCCGCGGAAACCAAAGGGCACGAAGGCGCCAGCCCCAGCGGGCATGCGCTATGCTATCGCCATTGACGAAACGAATGGCGCGCCGTACGCGCAGCGCCCGCCCTACCGAACAGGAGCACCCATGGAACTCAAGCAGATCGCCAGCTTTCAGGTAGACCACACCAAGCTCGTCCCCGGCATGTACACCTCGCGCGTCGATGGCGACATCACCACCTACGACATCCGCATGGTCAAGCCGAACTGCGGTACCTACCTGCCTTACGCCGCCATCCACACCTTCGAGCACCTCTTCGCCACCTACGCCCGCAGCACCGAACTGTCCGACCAGGTGATTTACGTCGGCCCCATGGGCTGCCGCACCGGCTTCTATTTCCTCGTACGCGATATGGAACCCGCCGTGGCCATCAAGCTGGTCAACGACATGCTGGCCTTCGTCGCCGATTTCGAAGGCGCCATCCCGGGTGCAACCGAAATCGAGTGCGGCAACTACCGCGAGCAGGACCTGGACGGCGCGGAGGAAATCGCCCGCACGATGATTCCTGTCCTCAAAGACTGGACTGTTGAAAAACTTGCTTATTAAAAGTTCTTAGACTTCTTTTAATAAGCTAATTACTTTTAGATACTTTCGATATATTAGAATCCAATTATTGATTGACATTAAGTATCTTTAAGAAATAATTGGATTTACGAGCACTAATATCTTTATAGTATGGAACAAATACCCTGTTACTTAGAGTAACTATCAAACTTTAAGTAACAGGCTTTCTTACAAGATGTTTACTTACTAAATATGTGTTCCATTCTCAAAGAAAGTATTATTTCTTGAACCTGATCGAGAAGTTCACCGGCAGCAGATATTCGCCGTCGCTTTTCTCGATAAGGCTCCAGCCATACTTCTTGGCGCTGACGTATTCGAACACCGTATTGCGGAACAGGTATTCCCTGAATTCCTCACGGTCGTTGGCGTGATAGCACAGCACGTCGCCATCGGGCTTCACCACGATATAGCCGCCATTGACTTGCTCGATGCCGTCCCACGGCTTGGTCGCCGACATGCCCGAGAACGCGGCGTACAGAAAATCCTTCATGGCTTTCTCATACACAGCCGCGGCGACGGCGGGCGGATAGCGCATCGGATTCTGCTCGGCAACCGATGCCGTGATAGCCGCCACGTCGGACGTCGTCGCGCCGCCGATGAAGCGCTCGCGCACGCACGCCGCGACGATTTCCAGCATGCCTTCGCGGATGAACAGCAGATTGCGCTCGAACGATCCCGCATTGCGGGCACGGGCGAAACTGACGCGCAGCCCGTGCTCGTCGAAAAACGGCTGGCAGCAGGCAAACCATCCCCTGTTGCCGCGAGCGTCATGCAACGCGTTGAATTCCTTCATCAAAGCGTCGTCGCAATGCGCGACCCAGTACAGAAGCGGCGCGGAAGGGCTTGCGTTGAACAGCGTCGCAGGGCTGCCGAACTGCGATTTGACCGAGAATCCCATCCTGTTGACCAGGGCATTGCGGCCGTCGCGCGTCTCGATGACGATATCGGCCTTGCCGCCGAACGCCTTATCGTGCCCCTGAACTCCAGGCGCCTTGGGATTACGCACGCCGATCGAATCGACGAAATCGCACACCTCGACGGGAGCATGCATGGTTTTCGCGCCGGTCGACGACGATGTCAGGCGATCGAACAAGATTCGAGCCGCCCGTTCGCAATCGGCCATAGAGACCGTCTGCACGGAGCCGCTCGGCCCCGCCGCATCATCGGCGTCGAACTCGCCTGCGGAATCTCCTTCGCAGGAAAAAAGCGACGTTTGATGCGCTGCGTCGGCAGAAACGTCTCGATGTTTCGTTGCAGGAACGGCCGCAGCGCTCGGTGCGTCGCCCCGACGCACCGCGACCGTTTCCGTTGCGGAGTCCACTTCGTAAACGGTAGGCTCGCCCGCCGCCTCGCACCGCAAAATCTTCGAAACTTCGAGAAGCGAGTCCGTCTTGCAGTTCAGGTCGCTATCGGCAGCGTGAAGCCTCCCTGTGCCGAGCAGGCGCAGAAACACGTAAAGCTCGGCCCATTCCCCCCTGTTGTATTCCTGGTCGTGAATGCGCTTGTCCATGCGCGGATTCCTTCCCTGCGCGGCAGATGCTAGTCCCGCGCCTCGAGTACCGCGCGGACTTCGCGCGCGATGGCCTCGATCACAGGCACGGTGACGCTGTTGCCGAGCTGCTTGTACAGATGCGTATCGGACAACGGCAGCTTATACGAATCGGGAAAACCCTGCAGGCGCGCCCATTCGCGCGGTGTGAGCTTGCGAATGTCGGCATCGTTGATCTTGCCCTTGATCGCCGTGGTGGGCACCATGCTGTGCTCGCGATGGTCGGCGATCAGGTTGCGCTCGCGACCCATGCCGCCGCACACGATGGCGCCCGATTTGCCATCGAGGGGACGCACCATGTAGCCGAATCCGTTGCCGCGCGAGCGATGGCGCTGCTTATGACGTTCGAGCGTCGCGAGATACGTATCCGACAGGTAGTAGCGCGACGGGATGGGCGCGTCTTCCAGAATGTCGGCCAACACGACGCCTGCATCGGTAGGTTCGGGGAAGCGAAACGCGCTCGAGTCCACGTCGTTGCGAAACGCCACGATGTAAATGCGTTCGCGATTCTGCGCCACACCGTAATCCTTGCTGTTCAGCACGGCGTCGTACACGGTATAGCCGATCTGTTCGAGCGCGCCCCTGATCACCTTCAACGTGCGGCCTTTGTCATGCATGACCAGGCCTTTCACGTTTTCGCAGAAAATGACGCTCGGCTTATGATACTCGCAGATGCGCAACACGTCGAAGAACAACGTGCCGCGGCTGCGGCCTTTGAAGTTGTCGTCGAAGCCCATCTTCGAACCCGCGATCGAAAACGCCTGGCACGGAAAACCCGCCAGGCAGATATCGAACGGCGGAATATCGTCGGCCGAAATCTGCGTGATGTCGCCGTACACGTACGGCTCGGAGCACATAGGCTCCTTCGACGAGCACGGCGCCGAGGGCGTATCGAAATTGGCCGCATAGGTCTTCACCGCGTGCTCGTCGAACTCGCTCGCGAACACCGTTTCCACGCCGTCGCCGAACGCTGCCTCGAAGCCCATGCGAATACCGCCGATGCCGGCGAAAAGATCGATCGTTTTCAAGGCCTTAGAACTCAAAGCGCTCCTTCCGATGGGCGGTCGGCATGATGGAAAACGCCGACGCGACAGGCCGGCGAGAAGACACGAACTATGTATTGTAGTGCGTCGCGGCGCACGATGAAACAAGAAGCGGGCCGCTCCGAAAAACAACCCGATCCGCAGCATGACGCGCCATCGATGCGCCAGGATCGTGCTTCCGATTAGCTGTCCACATCGGAAGCACGTCTCCGACGGCATGCGCGGGCAGATGCGCGGCCGCAACCGCGAACCTGGAAGGCACGTCCGCATCGTACGAACACGCCCTGCGCGGCGCGATAGAAAAAGAAAGCCCGCCTCCGAAGAAGCGGGCTTTCGAACCGACGGAATAACGCGGTAAGCTTAGCGCTTGCTGAACTGCGGGCGCTTACGAGCCTTCTTGAGGCCGTACTTCTTGCGCTCGACCATACGAGCGTCACGAGTCAGGAAGCCAGCCTTCTTGAGCTCGGGACGGTACTCGCCAGCCTGGAGCAGCGCACGGCTGATGCCGTGACGCAGAGCGCCGGCCTGACCGGAAATGCCGCCGCCATTGCAGCGAGCGATGACGTCGAAGTGACCCTGGGTGTCGGTGACCTTGAACGGAGCCATGGCGTAGTTCACCAGAGCCTCGCGACCGAAGAACTCCTTCGCGTCGCGGCCGTTGACGGTAACCTTGCCGGTGCCGGGGACCAGGCGGACGCGAGCAACGGCGTTCTTACGACGGCCAGTGCCGTAATACAGAGCTTCAGCTGCCATTGTTAGTTCTCCTCCATCTTGATCTCACGGGGATTCTGAGCAGCATGCGGATGCTCAGAGCCGACGTACACCTTCAGCTTCTTGCCCTGGGCGCGACCAAGCGTGTTCTTGGGCAGCATGCCCTTGACAGCGTGCTCGATGACGCGCTCGGGATGCTTCTGCATAGCCTCGGCGAAGGTTTCCATCTTCAGGCCGCCGGGATAACCGGAGTGACGGTAGTATTCCTTGCTGGTGGCCTTGGTGCCCGTCATGCGGATCTTGTCAGCATTGAGAATGATGACGAAATCGCCGGTGTCGACATGGGGGGTGTACTGCGGCTTGTGCTTACCCTTCAGAATGTGGGCGGCTTTGGCAGCAACGCGACCCAGCACCTGGTCAGTGGCGTCAATGACGAACCACTCGCGCGCAACCTCCTGCGGCTTTGCGTAATACGTCTTCACTGTATCCTCCAATAGATTTCTTTTTGTTCTAGTTCAAAAGTGCTGGCAACAAGACTGCTCGGGTTCCTACGCCAAGCCGACGCTTCTAGATCTGGACTTCCATTCACGTCGTGTCCCGTTTTTGCGCAGCAAGTACGGGGCTTTTGAAAGCGAACTTTTACAGTATAGGAATCGTACTCGGCGCCGTCAATAAGCCTTCATGAAAAATCGACTGCATTTTTCGGCTATGACGTGCGGTTTCTTTTAGTAACTAGGGTGCGCGCGCAACCGTTTCGAGCAAGGCCGCGACAAGAGGGCGACCGCCGCGCGCATCTCCTTCCGCAGAAAAAGAGACCAGAGGCGAACTCCGGTCTCTGAAGGGTCGAATGCCGCCTTCGTTCTTTTCCGCCTACATCACGAAGGTCAGCGGCACGGCGGCCATCACCACCAAGTAGCGCAGCATAAAGCCGCCGACCAGAACGCCCGCATCGGACGCGAAGCCGATCCAATGCGCCTTGCGGCTTTCCTCGAATTCCTTCGACGTGAAGAACAGCAGCCACGTCTCGAGCACCGTGGGAAGAACCAGCCCGACGAACACCAGGCCGACCCAGAACCACACGGCCCATTCGCCCGATACCAAGCTCACGACGGACTCGAAACCGGCGGTCGAATCGAATGCGGTGATGAAGCACAGCGAAGCGACCAGCAGCATCTCGATGATCGGCAAGCAGAAGTGGAATTTCTTCAGCACGCCCGCTTTGTCGAACTCGTCGGCATGGCGCACCACGGCCGCCAGCAAAACCGATGCCGCGCCCGCGGAAAGGGCCGACACCGTGAACAGCACGGGTAGAAGCGCATTATTCCACAGGGGGTAAGTGCTGCACACGCCAAGCAGCGCGCCGGTATAGCCCGCCACGCACAGCGCCGCCACGGCGCCCGCCACCTCAAGCCAACCCGGCACCTTCTTCTTCATGAAGTCGAACACCGCGGTGACCAGGGCCGCCGCCATGAAAACGCTCAAGAAGACCACGCCCCACGTCATGACCGAGCCGAAGTTGCTCAGCAATAGCGCGAAACGCAGGGGATTATGCAAGCAGGCCTCGGCGTCCACCATCAAAAGCACCAATCCGATCGCCACCGCGATAGGCGCGATGACGTGGCCGGCGCGGCGCATGCCGCGAGCCTCGGGGTGGCGCCAACGCAAAAACGCCAACGTGATACAGGCGCCTGCACCCAGGCCCGCAAGGAATAGACACCACGCGATCGGCGCGCCCCATACAGGTTCGATAGACATCCTTCATCACCTCACGTAGTAGACCTTGGACTTGGTCGGATCGCCCACGATGGACCGAGCATTCGTCTCGACGATGCGCTTGGAGATATCGGACTCGGGGTCGTCCAGGTCGCCGAACATGCGCACGCCCGCGGGACAGGCCGTCAAGCACGTGGACATGCCCTCTTCGAGCGGCGCATACAGCGTGCAGAAACGATACTTGTCCACCACGCCCGTGCGATGGTCCACAACACGCGCCTGATACAGGCAGGCGGCCATGCGATATTTGCAGCCGATGCACCTCGTAGTGTCGATAAGCATTCCGTAACGAGCCATTAGGCACCCACCTTCTTCACGTTCACGAAAACTTCCTGCAGCATGCCGGAACCAGATTCGGGCTCAGCCTGGCGCGTGACGAGCGCCTTATGCAACGCGCCGAACCCGAATGCCGTGCGAATCTCTTCCGATTCGCAGCCATAATGCGGCGGCAGATACACGGCGTCGGGACGAATGCGGCCGGTCACGCGAACCTTCACCTGCACCGATCCGCTATCGTTCGAAAGCTCCACCACGTCGCCGTCCTCGATGCCGAGCTCTGCGGCGCGCGACGTCACCATCCAAACGTGGTCGGCTTCGAAATCCTTCGCGAGCTGCGCCAGCTTATCGCTCGCCATGGTGTAGGTCTTGCTCTGGAATACCTGGTCGCCCGTGATCAGACGCAACGATTCGCCGGAGGCGGACACGGCCAGCTCGATCCATGCGGGAACGGCAGACATGCCGCCCGCCGCGTAGGCCTCGCACGCGAACTCGATTTTGCCCGACTTCGTAGCGAACGCCGGAACGTTGCCGAATTCGAGCTCGCAACCAGGGATAGGGGCCAAGCCATCGGATTTCAGCGCATCGTAGGAAACGCCGTAAGCCGCGCAGTACGTCTCGTTGAGCTGGTCGAGCGTGAAAGAGAAGTATTCGCCCAAACCGCATGCCTCGGCCAGGTCGACGATGATTCGATACGTCGGCTTGGTCTCGGGATGCACCTGGTCGATCACGGGATTGCGCAGCGTGGCCACGGTCGCAGGAGCGGTAGCGGTGCCCACGATGCCGCGACGCTCGAGATAGGTCGTCTCGGGCAGCACATAGTCGGCCGTTTTGGCGGTTTCAGTCATGAAGCTGTCGACGACCACCTTGAAGTCGTTTTTTCCCACATCCTGCGCAGTCATCGCGGCCTGAGGATAGTCGACAAGAGGATTGCTGCCGAAGAACAACGCCACGTCGAGCGCGCCCTCGGCGGGCGCGGCCATGACGGCCTGGCAATCGTTTGCATACATATAAGCAAGAGGATGCACGCCCGCGCCGATTGCATAGCTTTGCGGATAGCCGACGGGCTTGAACACCGTCGGATCGAACGCGCTGTCGTCGACCCACGGGCCCAGCGGGAACACCCAGCCGCCCTTCTGGTTGAAGCTGCCCAGCATCGCATTAAGCAAAATGATGCCACGCACGGTTTCGGCACTGTTGCGGTAGCCGCTTCCTACGGCGCCGGCCCACTGCATGTCCACATAGCAATGCGGCGCGGCGGCGGCCAAGCCTTCGGCGATCTCGGCGATTTTGGCCTCAGGAATGCCGGTCCTCCCGCTCGCCCAGGCGGCATCATAGGAGCGCACGCTTTCGGCGAAAGCCTCGAATCCCGATCCGTTGGCCTCGACGAACGCCTTATCGTAGAAATCGTTGTTCAACAAGTGCCCCATCACGCCCAGGAGGAACGCAAGCTCGAAGCCGGGGCGGACGCACACCCATTCATCGGCCAATGTGCCGATGCTCGGCAAACGAGGGTCTACGACGACCACTTTACCGCCGTTTTCGCGAACGCGGATCACTTCCTCGGTCTCCGCAGGGCGCACGCCCTCGTAGTAGTTCTTGTCCAGAAGGACGATATATTTCGATCCCTCGGCATGCGGCGCGGGGAACACGCCCAAGGTATTCGTTATGCCGGTAAGGATGTCCATGTCGGTCAGCACGGTATCGGTGTAGTAGTTCGCCGACCCCAGCGCGTTCATGAAGCGCTGGGCGTAATACTGGTCGGTCGCTCGAGAATCCTGGAACAACGCCACGCGGACGGTTCGGCCTCATTGATACGGACCGCGATATCGACGATCGCCTCGTCCCACGATACGGCGGAGAAATTGCCCTGGCCGTCGTTTTTCAGCGGCGTGGTCAAGCGGTCTTCGGAATAGGCGACCGCCGTGTACCTCAAGCCGCGCACGCACAGATACCCATGCGCGAACGGATGGTCCTCGAGTCCCATGAAGCACCACAGGGCGCCGTCCCGCGTCCAAGCCCCATGCCGCATTTGTTGCCGCAACCATCGCACGTCGTCGCCGCGTATCCCACGACGAGGTCTTCGCCCCAAGCGAAAGCCTCGGGGCGTCTGCCGCCCACGCCGCCGAACGCGACCGCCGCGCCGGCTGCAGCGCCTGCAGCGAGAAACGAACGTCTCGCAAGAGCACTACTCGGCATAAATCGATCCCCCTTGCGTTGTCGGTTGATTGGTTCGCGCTGCGTCGACGGACAAGGCCATGGTCCCCGCCGATGCGGCGCAAACGCATTATCACCGGTCGAAAACCGTCTTCGCATGCCCCATTTGAGGGAAAATAGCGACTCTACCCCCTTAGTGAGTATGCATTTGTACTGGGGTTTTAAGAAAATAGCACCTCGCAGCCGCAATAAAATGCAGTCGGAATCGCCCTTGATATACTTAACCGCCGACACGACCGTCGAAAGGAAATATCCGTGCATTCGCCTCTTCCGAAGCTTCGTTCGCTCACGGCCTACGCCGCGCCTATCCCGATCATCGCAGGCCCGGCCCTTTCCCATATCGCAATAATCATGTCGGGGCTCGGCGGACTCGCGAGCGGATTCGAGGTGCTGAGCAGCTGACTCGGAACGGGCATCGCCTCCGTGCCGATATTCATCGCCACGCTCGCGCTCTACAAGGCGCACAACCCCTCTTTTTTTCGAAAAGGTCCATCGATGCCGCATTCTTCATATCGATCGCCGTACAGTGCGCATCCATCGCGGCGCTCGGCCTCCTTGCGGCGAAAGCGCCTTCCGCATCCATCGGGCTTCCCGCGATAACGTCGCTTTCCAGCTGGATATCGATTCTCTCATGGCTGCGCCGCATGCAAGCGGTATCGTCGATCGCCGCCGTCTCCACTACGCTCAGCGCGGTCATGACGGGCTTGGTCTGGTATTTGATCATGGCGTTTTCCCATTATGGAACCAAGGACCCCTTCTTCTACGGGCTGGCTGGATAGCTCGCCTATCTCCTCCCGCGCGCGCTTGTGCAAATCGTCGTCGGACACACCCCCGGCCCGTTCCTCAGCGACCCCGCTCTTTTGGCCGCGCTATCGGGAGCCATGATTTTGGCATCGATGCAATTCGTCTTCGTCAGACTGCTGAAGACCGCACACAGCGACACCGACGCGGCTCAAGAGAGCACACAACGCCTCGAAGAGCTGCTCGGCCTGAAGGGCGCGCAAATGAGCGGTGCCTCCATGCGTAAAGAGCTGATTTTGCACGATGCGGAAAAGCCGCAAAAGGAATTCGGACTGTCCGACCGCGAGGCGGAGGTGATCGGCTTGTATGCCCTCGGCAAGACGCAGCAAGCGATTGCCGAAGACCTCTGCATCACCCCCGCCACGGTACGCGTGCATATCAAGCATGTTTACGCGAAGACCGACCTGCATTCTCACCAGGAAACCATCGATCGAATGAACAGCTTTCGACGGCGGCGGCTCGATGCGACGCGCATGCCAAGACGCGCACGCCCGCCCCCTTTCAGCCCCTCAACGCAAAGCAGCCCCGTTCCGGTCGAAACCGGAACGGGGGCCGATGCAGTTACGCATGACAAAAGGAGGGGAACGGCGTCCCAAACGACGCCGAGTCGGGCGGGCGGCGAGCCTCAGGCTTGGGGAGGGATCGACGGCCCGCCGCCGCATGCCCCGCTTCGGAAGGATAGCCGGAAAGGCTAGATCACTTCGAACGTCAGGCTAGCCTCGAGAGGCGATACCATGCCGTCGGCCGTGCGGGCACGGACGGTGAGCTGGTACTCGCCGGCCTCCTCGAAGGAGGTCTCGAACTGCCAGTTGACCCACTTGTCGGCGGTAGCGCCTTCGGTCAGGCACTCGGTCCAGGTCTCGCCACCGTCGAAGGAAAACTCGATGGCTTCGATGGCGCTGCCCAGGTCGTCGGCCACACCCTCGAAGGTGATCGCGTCGCCAGCGAAGAACACGCAGCCGTCGGCGCTGTTCATGATCTCGATCTTGTTGCGGTACGCCGGATCGACGGACTGAACGTCAGGAACCTGCTCCTCGGCGGTCAGCTTGATGTCGATGACGTTGCGCGTGAAGTAACGGGCGACGGTCTCGGGCATCCACAGCTGGGCGGAAGGACCGGCTTCGCTCTTGAGCTTCTCGCCGTTGACCTCATAAACCAGCAGCGCATCGCGGTCGAGGCAGTACTGCAGCGGCAGGGCCTGGCCGAAGCCGTCGGCTCCGTAAGCCGTCACGGTGTTCACGCCGTCCTCGAGGTCGGCCATGTCCACCACGGCCGCCAAAGGCACGCCCACGACGGCGGCCTGGCCGAACGGAGCGCCGGTCGCACAAGAGCACACCATGGTCTGCTCCTCGGACTGCTCTTCCATGTCCTCGAGGTTCACGGAGAAGCTCTCCTTGATGTTGCCGCCCACGTTGATGTAGTAGTTCGCAACGCCCTCGGCAGGCTCGCCCACCACAAGCTCGTTGGCAGGTTTGGAGCACATCGAGGTAATCGTCGTGCCGAACACGTTGAACAGATCGTCGTTGGGGGTCACGCCGTCCTGGTTGAAGAAGAACGTGCCCTCTTTGTCGGCGACCTTGACATAGTCGCTCTCTTCGAGCTGCAGCGTGTGCGAGTCGATGGTGTAGCCGTTGTTCTCGTGCGTAGCGCCCTCGGGTGCATCCTGGCCGCCCAGGATCGTCGGGCCGCCCGCGGCGACGGCAACGCCGGTCATTCCCAGCAGAAGGGCGCCACCAGCCGCTCCTGCAGCCATTGCTTTCTTCTTATTCATAAGAAAACGCTCCTTCGTGTTGACTATTCGTTCTCAAGACCGGTCGAGAACATCAGAGGCAGGTCGGAATCGGGACCGCCGGCCTTGATGACCTTGTCCTCGGCGGGCAGCTGGTCCATAGCGTTGACCATGACCTCATGCTCGCGGAAGCTCACTTCGCCCTGCTCGGTGGTTGCGCGAACGCTCAGGCAGTAGGCGCCGTGCTCAGGCGGGGTCCACTCGAAGGTCCACCAGATCCAGCGCTTGGTGTCGGTGTCGCCCAGATCGTAAGAGGTCCAGGTCTCGCCATGGTCCATAGAGAACTCGAGCGTCTTGACCTTGTGGTCGAAAGCGTCGACGTAACCCTGGAAGGTGTAGGGCTTGCCGGTCTCGATGATCACGCCTTCAGGCGTGCCGCAGATCGTGGCGTTCGGACGGTTGACCAGCATTTCCTCCTGGTTCACCTGGCCGCAGACGCGCTCCTTCATCTCGTCGGAAGAAACGATGTAGCCGGAGGGCTGCTTGGAGAAGACCTGAGCGTCATAGCTTTCGACCCAGTTGATGCAGGGGAAGCCGCGACGTGCGTCGAGGTACTCGCCGCCCATCTTGTAGACCAGGTACTCGTTCTCGAGCATGGAGACGTCGATGCCGTTCTTGGAAGAACCGTCGGCGCGGACGCAGCGGATGGAGTTGGTGCCCTCGGTCATGCCGCCGGCACGCTCGATCAGCCAGCTCACGGGGATACCCGTGATCTCGGTCTGGCCGATGCCGCCGCCGCCGGTCGGGTTGAGGTCGCAGACCATCTTGGAAGCCTTGGTCACGACAGCGCCTTCGGCCTCGGCCTCGGCGATCAGGTCGACCAGCTTAGCAGTGTAGGGGTTGGGCACGTTGCCCTCGATGGTGATTTCCCACTCGTCCATCATGCTCTGGGGCAGATCGAGGTCGAGAGCGGCATCGGAGCATGCATAGCGCATGTGGTCGTAATAGCCGTGAACGAAGTCGTAGCTGTACAGCTCGTCCATAGTCTGGACCTTGTCCTGCGTGAAGTCGAAGTTGCCCTCGACGTTCTCGACCGTGGTGATGCTGTCCTTCAGAGCGTCGTACTTCACGTTCTCCCACAGCTGCAGACCGTTGCCGTCGCCCGTGGCGGTGTGGCAGGACTCGCACGTGCCGTCGAAGCCATCTTTGAACTTCTCGGAGTTACGGCTGTTGAAGTGGATGCCGTGCATCAGTCGGCCGAACTCGTCGCCGTTGTCACGATGGCAGGTGATGCACTGCTCGACGTCGCTGTAGGTCTCAAGGTCTTTGTTGGGAAGCACGGCGTGGCGGTATTCCATGTTCATGACGGTCTCATTGAGGTCGGCATGGCAGGAGTTGCAGCCCTTCTTGTCGGCATCCAGATAGTAGGTGTTGTACGAAATGGTCCAGCTTTGCTGCATCCAGTGCGGGCACTCGTACTCGGAAGGAGTGCGCTGAACCAGCTTGCCGTTGGGAAGCTGACGGACCTCGGGAGCATACTCCTCGGCGATCCGGTCCCACTTCTCGTAGTTCTCGATGATGTACTCCTTGCCAGGATACTGCACATCGCCGTCGGGCTCGCCGCCGCGCACGATCTCTGCCGCGGTGGAAGCCGAATCGACTGCGAAGGCAGGCACCATGAGAGCCGACGCCGCAAGCACGGTTGCTATGCCTGTTACCATGGCAGCGCGCTTCGTCACCTTCTTCATCATTCCCCCTTCTTCATTGCGACGGTCGCCGTTTCCTACCCGAAAACGATCGCCGCCGCCCCCTATCGGACCCCTCGGGTCCATCTGACAGACTCGAGATTAGCCCTCCGCAAGGCGGGCGCGCATCAACACATCCGCGCTAAATGCCTGATAAATGGCATAGACCCTTTTGGTTGATGGGTGAAATGACCAGCACTAAACCAATAGTGAGGCTTTCTCCATAGACAGACGGAGCCTTTTCACGGACAATGAAGGAACAGGTGATAAGACGTCCGCTCCCCGCGGTCGGAGAAAGCCGTACGACCGCAAAAACATGCAATATACCGAAGGAGAGGGAATGCTCGCATCCTTTAAAGATGCCGGCCTTTGTGCGCTATTCGCCGCCATCGGCCTCACCGTCAACCTAACCTGGTGCACGCTCGCAGGGCACACGCCAGGGTTCACCGATGCCCTGTCAGGGTTCGGCGTGCCCGTCAACCCGCGCGCGTTCTTCCTCATGGGCATCCTTGCCATGAGCGTCGTATTCGCCGCGTTGCCGCGCAAAATGAGGGAAATGGAATCATCTCTGTGGCCCGTGGTCACCCTTCTCGCATCGGTCGGAACGGCATGCTTCGCCATCGCGTCGACCCAAAGCACCTTCCCTCCTGTCGCGCTTGCCATCGGAGGCCTGCTGCTTTTCGGCGTCGGCTATTTCTGGCTTACGGCACGATTCGTATTGCTTCTCGCGCGCACACAAACCTTCATGCCCACCATGGCGTGCCTTGCCATATCGCTGATCGCCGAGCCGGCGCTTGTCTCGCTCGCCGAACGGCTCCTCAGCACCGATGCACAGGTATCCCTCGTCGTGCTGATGCCCATTCTTTCCACCGTGTTCTTCCAGTGCGCCCGCAGCGCCGCGCTCAAGCAGCGCAGCAGCGAAAAGACCGGCCGCACGGTGTTCGGCGTTCCTTCGCGTCCGCGCGGCGAGCAGAAAAAAGGCATGCGAGACGACATTCGCGACGCGATCATCCTTATCGCCGCCGCATCGCTTCTTCTGGCCACCGTGCGCAGCCTGAGCTTCGTCGGCCTGTGGGGCGAAGGCCACATCGACGAGTTCGACCACCCGTCCATGACGTCGAGTCCGCTGCTTTTCCTGGCCTACTGCCTCGGCCTGGCGGCGTTTTCCTATCTCGCCCTCGGACGCACCGAGAACTGGCCGCTACGCCTGCGTTTCCAGCCGTCGTTCATCACGATTATCATCACGCTGTCCGTGTCCATGATCCTCGCCGGCGACCAGAACGCCAACCCCGCCGTGCTCGACACGCTCATGAGGCTCAACGACTCGTTCTCGCACCTGATGTTCTGGGCGGTGGTGGCCATCCTGCTCGACCTGTCCACCATCCCCTCGTATCGCGTCATCGGCACGGCCACGGCGCTTTACGCTGCAGGATCGATCGTCTGGGTTCTCTTCCTGGGCAAAGCCGACGCGGTCGAAAACCTCATCGTGATCGCGGCGATCTACGTGCTCTCCATCGCCTCAATGTATTACAGCTGGAACAAGCGCGAATCCGCGCCGAGCGATGCCGCCGCCGTGGTGACCGACGCCCTGGAGCGCCGCTGCGCCGAGGTTTCCGAGAAGTACAAGCTTTCGCCGCGCGAGAGCGAAATCTTGGTCCTACTCGCCCAGGGCCGCACCCGAACCTACATCCAGGAAGAATTGGTGCTGGCCGAAAACACCGTGAAGTCGCACGTCGCGCATATTTACACGAAGCTCGGCATCCGCGACCGCCAGGACATGATCGATATCGTGCTCGACATCGCCGACACGAAAAACGACAGGCACGCGAAAGACTAGGCCTGCGCCCTGCCGCATCCATCCGCACGTATTGCGCGCCTCCGCCCTGCGACAAGGCGCGCTTTTTTATGCCCGCGCCCTACTTCGCAGCGGCAAGCATCTCTTCGATGCGGGAACGCGGCACATAGCCCGTCACCGCATCGACCCGCCTTCCACCCGAAAACAGAAGCGTCGTCGGCGCGGCGGCCACATCGAAGGCCCACGCCACGTCGGGAAATCGCACGGTATCCATGGCCGCGAAACGCATATGCGGGTAGGCGTCGGCCATCTGCTCGAGCAGCGCGCCGAGCGCATGGCACGGCCCGCATCCAGGGCTGAAGAATTCGACCAGCACCGGACACGTCGCATCGGTCACCAGTTCGTCGAAGTTGTCTTTATCGAGTTCGATCAAGCGCATCGCACACCTCCGCATCCGCGGCGCGTGCGCCGCAAGAAATCGTTTTCCTGCATTGTCGGAAGACGGCGACGAGCGTCAAGCAAGACCGAGCGCCCCTTCGGCGGCCGGAGGGGCGGAAGCGACAAGCCACACGTGGAATCGAACAACCGAAAACCCCGCCCCCCTGTCCAAGAGTGCAAAAAGAAAGGGAACCATGCGGTTCCCTTTTTTCATTCGTATGCTCTCGCGAGCGGCTTCTACATGCGCTGCGGAGAGGAGATGCCCAGAATGCCGAGCGTCGTGGAAAGCACGATGCGGGTGGCGTCGCACAGGGCGAGACGCGCCTGCTTGAGCTTCTCGTCCTCAACCTTGAGCACCGGGCAATTCGTATAGAACTGGTGGAACAGACTGGCGAGGTCCTGAGCGTAGTGCGTCAGGCGGAACGGAGCGCGGTCGCGGGCAGCGAGGGCGATCAGGTCGCCGAACTCGCTCATCTTGCGCATCAGAGCGAACTCGGACGGATCGGTGAGGACGCTCAGGTCCACGTCGGCCGGGATGCACTCGGCAGCCACGGCGCCCATGTCCAAGTTGTCTTCGCCCGAGTGACCGGAAGCGTCGCGCAGCAGCTTGCAGATGCGGGCATGCGCGTACTGGTCGTAGTACACCGGGTTGGAGGAGTCCTGCTTCTTGGCGACGTCGATATCGAAGTCGATCGGCTGCTCGCTGGAACGGCTCAGCATGTAGTAACGCGTGGCGTCGATGCCGACCTCGTCGATGAGCTCCTCGAAGGTGATCATCTCGCCGGTACGCTTGGACATGCGGACGGGCTTGCCGTCGCGGAACAGGTTGACCAGCTGGCCAAGCATGATCTCGAGTGCGCCGGGATGGCCCATGGCGGACAGAACGGCGGCGACGCGGGCGATGTAGCCGTGGTGGTCGGCGCCCCAGATGTTGATCAGATGGTCGAAGCCGCGCAGCTTCTTCCAGTAGTGATAGGCCACGTCGGAAGCGAAGTAGGTGTAGTCGCCGTCGGCTTTGCGCACGACGCGGTCCTTCTCGTCGCCGTACTTGGAGGAACGGAACCACACAGCGCCGTCCTGGTCGTAGATGTCGCCCTGGTCGCGCAGATTATCGAGACAGAAGTCGAACGGGCTCTTGCCGCCGAACTCGTCGGAGGGAATATACATCTCGCGCTCGGACTGCCAACGCTCGAAGTGGTTGCCGAAGCGGTTCGTGATGTCGCGGAACATCTTCATGATGTAAGCGTAGCCGTACTCACGGAACTCGACCATGCGCTCGTTCTCGTCGGCGTCGACCCACTTGTCGCCGTCGCGGTCGATGATTTCCTTGGCGATGTCGTTGACATACAGGCCGTTGTAGCCGCCCTCGGGCACCTCGGCGTCTTCATGGCCGAGCTGCTGCAGGTAGCGAGCGGCGATGGACAGGCCGAACTTGTCCATCTGGACGCCGTGGTCGTTGATGTAGAACTCCTCGAAAACATCGTAGCCGGCGTGACGCATCAGGTTGGCCGTCGCGGAACCCAGAGCGGCCCAGCGGCCGTGGCCCACATGCATGGGGCCGGTGGGGTTGGCAGAGATGTACTCGATGTTGACCTTGCGCATGCCCTCGGGCACGGTGCCGCGGCCGTAGTCGCCCTTCTCGGAGCGGACCTTGGTCACAACGTCCTGCAGCGCATCGTTGTTCAGGTAGAAGTTGATGAAGCCGGGGCCTGCGATCTCGACCTTGTTCACCAGCGTGTTCTCGGGAATGGCGTCGACGATGACCTGGGCGATTTCGCGAGGATTCTTCTTAGCGAGCTTCGCGCAACGCATAGCGGCCGTGCACGCCCAATCGCCGTGGCCTTCGTCTCGGGGTCGCTCGAGCGTGATTTCGGGAGCGTTTTCCATCTGAAGTTTGCCGGAAGCGATGGCCGCGTCCAGCGCAGCTCCGATAAGCTGCGTCAGTTCCTCGCGAGGTTGCATAGGTTCCTTCCCTTTCGTTCGAGCTGAGGCCGCATACCGTACCGGACGGCATGGGCTGAAAATACCTATAAGCTTTCTGATTGTACCATGCGCGGCATTAGGTGCTTCCCGCGCGCCCGAAAAGGGGAGAACCCCGTTCTTGAACACCTGCACAAAAACGCGAAGGTCACGGAGGGTCTAAAAAGATTCATTTATTTGCATATATCGATGCAAAATAGCGACTTTACGGGATATTCGAAATTTATCCGATTAAAAACCTCACGAGTATGCACAAAGTTAGCATCACACGAACTTCACATTTAACGGGCTGCATAAGAAATGTCCGTTTATGCACGATGGAAACCCAGCCCGACACAAGAACGGTCGCATGCGCCGGCGCTTCGCGTTATCATGTTCGAGAATAATACACCCGCTCCCCTTTTCGGCCCGTTCGCCGCCGGAAAGGGGTCGCGACGACACGGCGCGCCGAGCGCAGGAGGGTCCATGATCGACTTCGAGAAAGAATGGGAGCTCGTCCAGCAGACGCGCCCGAAGCCCAACGACGCGCAGGGGTGGAACAAACGCTCCGCACGCTACGACAACAAAGACATGAAAAACGCTTATGCGGAAGACTTCCTGCGGCTAGCGGAAATCTATCCGAACGAATCGGTCTTCGACATGGGATGCGGAACGGGGACGCTGGCCGTCATGCTGGCCGAACGCGGCTGCGACGTGCATGCCGCCGACTTCAGCGACGGCATGCTGGCCAAGCTGGCCGAAAACGCCGCCGTCCGCGGCGTCGAGGGCATCGACGCGTTCAAGATGAGCTGGGAAGACGATTGGTCCGCCTTCGGCATCGAAGACGACATGGTGGACGTGGCCATCGCATCGCGATCCATGTCGGTCGCGCACCTGGACGAAGCGCTCGACAAGCTGACGCGCATCGCGCGCCGCAAATGCTGCATCACCATGACCACCGGCACGGCGCCCTACGTCGACAGCCGCATCCTCGCCGCGATAGGCGTTCCCGCCGCCTCGACGAAAGACTATCTCTACGCCTTCGGCATCCTTGCCCAGAAGGGCCTCGAACCCAAGGTCGACTACGTCTACTCGACGCGCAAGGACACCTTCGACTCGCATGCCGAGGCGCTGGCCGATTTCACGCGCATGATCGACCGCTGCGGAACGCCCCTGACCGACGCCGAGCGCGATGCGGCCGTCGAGAAGCTTTCCGTCTGGCTCGAGCAGCACATCGTCGAAAATCCCGATGCCGGCAAGCCCGACCGCAAGGGCGTGCCCGAAGGTCTCCTGTGCCTCGATGTGCTGCGGGTCGTATCGTGGGCCTTCATCTCCTGGGACGCTCGCCCGCAAAACGCCTACTAAGCGATGCGCCGCCGCACGCGACGCATCGCTTCCAAACCGGCCGGCGCTGCCGCGCCGCACCTACGCCCGCGCATGCGGGCCCGAAAGAAAGGACCGGCCATGTCGGATACCCCCTCCATGATTTCGCTCGAAGAGGCCCGCGCGCTCGTGGTCTCGCACGTGAGCGTCCTGCCCGCCGAAACCGTGCCGCTGCTCGATGCGATCGGACGCGTCGCGGCCGCCGATGTGAAAAGCGACATGGACGTGAGCCCCTTCGCCCACGCCGCCATGGACGGCTTCGCCGTGCATGCGAGCGACCTGGCCGAAGCGTCGGAAAACACGCCCGTCGAGCTCGATGTCATCGCCGACGTCCCCGCAGGCAGCACCTACGAAGGAGCAATCGAATCCGGCCGTTGCGTGCGCATCATGACGGGCGCCGCCCTTCCCGCCGACGTCGATTCGGTCGTGAAATACGAAATCGTCGAAACCGTCTCGGGCGACGGAAAAGCGGGCAGCTGCGTCCGCTTCAGCGAGCCCTGCAAGCCCGGCAGCAACGTGCGCGAAGCGGGCGAAGAGGCGCGCGAAGGCGAAACGGTCATGCATGAAGGCGAAGTCATCCACCCCGCGGGCATCGGCTTTCTCGCCGGGTGCGGGGCGCTCGAGGTGGCCGTGCGCCGCCGTCCGCGCGTGGCGGTCATCCCCATCGGCAGCGAGCTGGTCGAACCGCCCGCAAAGCCCGGTCCCGGCCACATCCGCAATTCCAACGGCTACGCCATGGCGGCCTGCGCGCGCGATGCCGGCGCGCTCTGCGACATCCTTCCCATCGTGGTCGACGACGAGGACCTGCTGGCCCAGGCCGTCGAGCGCGCGGCGGCCGAATACGACTTCGTCGTGACCACCGGCGGCGCCTCCAACGGCGATTTCGACTTCATCAAGCCCGTCGTCGAGCGCCTCGGCACGCTGTATATGACCACCGTGAACATGCGCCCCGGCAAAGCCCAGACGTTCGGCCTGGTGAACGGCACGCCGGTGTTCGGCCTGCCTGGCAATCCGGCGGCCGCCTACATGGGCTTCTCGCTGATCATCCGCCCGGCGCTGCGCGCCATGCAGGGCTATACGGCCCTCGAGCACCCGTGCGTCAAAGCGCGCATTACCTCGTCGAAGAAAAAGAAGGACCCGCGCCGCATCTTCTCGCGCGCCACGATCGCGCGCGGCGCCGACGGCGTGCTCGAAGTGACCCCCGCCAAAAACCAGAGCTCCGGCCTGTTCGGCGTCATCCAGAAAAGCAACTGCGTCGCCATCATGCCCGAAGGCCTCGACCCCGTGCGCGAGGGCGACATGGTAGAGTGCATTCTGCTCGATGCGCCCGAGGACATCGTCCTGTAACGCGCTCGATCCCGTCCTGACGGACGGATGCGGGAAGAAATCACGGAAAGAGGAATCCATGACTGAAGAATATCGGGAGCCCTGTCCCACCTTCGCCATCATCACCTGCTCCGACACGCGCACGCTCGAAACCGACTCCGCGGGCGCGGCGCTCGAGGCGCTCATCGCCGAACGCGGCTGGACCTGCCTCGATCGCGTCGTGGTGGAAGACGATCGCCCCTTCATTTCGGGCGCCCTGCTCCACGCGATTCAAGACCTCGAAGCCGACTTCGTGCTGACCTGCGGCGGCAGCGGCCTT
The DNA here is from genome assembly GCA_029266945.1 of Slackia sp. Classification (GTDB taxonomy): domain Bacteria; phylum Actinomycetota; class Coriobacteriia; order Coriobacteriales; family Eggerthellaceae; genus Slackia. The sequence goes on from JARIED010000023.1 coordinate 95,677, forward strand.
TCCCCGCGTGACGTGACCCCCGAGGCCACGCGCGACGTGTGCACGCGCGACGTCCCCGGCATCGCCGAGGCCATGCGCGCCCACAGCATGCGCATCACGCCCCGCGCCATGCTGTCTCGCGCCGTATGCATGCAGCGCGATAACAGCATCGTCATCAACCTGCCTGGCAGCGAGAAGGCGGCCCGTGAAAACTGGGAGGGAATCGTCGACGTGCTGCCGCACGCCGCCCTCATGATGCAGGGTGCAGGCCACTAAAACCGACACAGCGAACGAGGCCGCGATCGCGGCCTCGTTTCGTCTACCCTCCAAACAAGCAGAGGCGCGAGCGGGTCGCTCGCGCCTCTCGAACTTGAAACTCGAAAAACCGCGCAGGAAAGACGAAGCTCGCAACCCTCGCAGAAGGACGGCGGCGCAGCAGACGACCTATTCGCACCCCTGCGAACGCTCCCACAGACCCGTCTTGCCGCCGTCTTTCTTAAGGAGTCTCACGTCCATGATTTCCATGCCGCGATCGACCGCCTTGCACATGTCGTAAACGGTCAGGCATGCAACGCTCGCAGCCGTGAGCGCTTCCATCTCGATGCCGGTCTTGCCGGTAACGCCGCACGTCGTGGTGATATGGATGCCCACCAGGCCGTCGGCTCGCTCGCCCTCGCGCACCGGGTCGCACGACACCTTCGCCTTCGTGATGTTGAGCGGATGGCACATGGGAATAAGCTCGCTGGTCTTTTTCGCCGCCATCACGCCCGCCACGCGCGCGCAGGCGAGCACATCGCCTTTCGCGGCCGTGCCCGACGTGATCAGCGCGAGGGTCTCGGGCTTCATCGCAATGAAGCCTTCCGCCACGGCAACGCGCTCGGTGTCGGCCTTCTGCGACACGTCCACCATGCGCACGTCGCCCTGTTCGTCGATATGGGTCAACGTCTCGGTCATTGTTCTCTCCTATCCGCCGATCTGGCTCATGCCGCGTCGGGTTCCCACCTTATCGTGATGCTCGTCGGGCTTGGCACCCAGGGCTTCGTACAAAACGGCGCGCACCGCGTCGTCGGATTCACCCGAGCGAAGCGCCGCCCGCACGTCGAATTCCTCGTCGGAGAACAGACAGGGCCTGATCTTGCCGTCGGCCGTCAAGCGCAGCCTGTTGCATTCGCTGCAGAAGTGGCGCGAAAGCGGCGAGATGAACCCCACCGTTCCCTGCGCGTTCTCGAACTCGAAATAGCGCGCAGGACCCCAGCCCGAAGGCGTACGCTTCGAAGCAGGACGCAGGCGTCCGAGCCCCGCGGCTTCGGCCCGCTCGTCGATCATCGCGCGCAGCTCGTCGCTCGGGATGACGTCTTCTTTGCCCCATCCGCACCCGCACGACCCGGCGCTTGCGCCCACCGGCATGTACTCGATGAAGCGCACATGCAACGGCCGGTCGATCGACATGCGCGCGAACGACAAGACGTCCTGGTTCAGCGAACGCACGACCACGGCGTTCAGCTTCACGGGCGAAAAGCCCGCCTCAAGCGCCGCGTCGATGCCCGCCATGGCATCCTCGAACGAGCCGCAGCGCGTGATGGCGCGATACTGCTCGGGATCGAGCGTGTCGAGCGAGATGTTCACACGCGAAAGGCCCGCTTCCGACAGCTCGTCGGCCATGCGCGGCAGCAGGATGCCGTTCGTCGTCAACGCGACGCTTTCGATACCCGAGATGCTCTTCAGCGCACGCACCAAACCCGTCACGCCGCGGCGTACGAGCGGCTCGCCGCCCGTCAACCTGACACGCGTGATACCCATGTCCGCCGCGATCCGCACCAGGCGCTCGATTTCCTCGAGCGTCAGGATGTCGTCGTGCGAAAGCGCGTGGACCCCCTCTTCGGGCATGCAGTAAATGCAGCGGAGATTGCACCGGTCCGTCAAAGAGATGCGCAGATAATCTATCGTGCGCCCGTGAGAATCCTTCATGGAGGCCCCTCCCCTTTTTATACTCATACGCGAATAGTATAAAGCATGCAGAAAGCCCTGAACGAAAAACGGCACTCGCGCGGCCCCATATACGACAGGCGCCCGACCGAAGCCGGGAGCCTGTCGCCATAGCATCTTGCTTTTCGCTACCGCGTGACCAGATACATGCTGCGCGGCGGTATTTCGATCAGGAACTCATCGCCCTCCTCGGGCAAGAGGTCGCGCGACGCGGCCAGCTTATCCACCTTCCACTGGATATGGTTCTTGAGAAACTTCATCGTGCTGTCCTCTTCTGCGGCGTCTTTCGCCACGGCAAGCCCCTCCGCGTCGAGGAACGACAGCATCACGGTGCGCTCGAAGCGCGAATCGCTCACGCGGTCGGCCCGCACGCGGAACACGTTGGGGCCCGGCTCGCTCGCGCGGCGCAGCATGAACGCACGCACGCCGAACCACTTCACGTCGCGCGGCACCGCCTCGGCCGCATGGAGCGTGATGCCCCATTCGGGCAGGCGCACCTCGTGATCGCCCGCATATACGGCGGGCGTCGTGTTCTTGCACCCCGACAGCTTCACCGCGGCAAGGCTCGTGGGATGGTGGACCACCTGATCCTTGGGACCTATTTCGTCGATATGGCCCGCATCGACCACGGCGATGCGGTCGCAGAAGCGATAGGCTTCGTCGATATCGTGGCTCACGTACAGAATCGTGCCTTCGAACTCTTCGAACAAGCCGATGAGATTCTGCTCGAGCGAGCTTTTCAGATGCGCGTCAAGCGCGGAAAACGGCTCGTCCAGCATGAGGATCCCAGGATTCGCCGCCAGCATGCGCGCAAGCGCGACGCGCTGCTGCTGGCCGCCCGAGAGCTGGGCGGGATAGCGCCCTTCCATGCCCACCAGGCCGAACCTGCGCAGCTGAGCATCCACGATACGATCGCGCCGGTCGGGCTGCATGCCCCGGTCCATACCCGCCATCACGTTCTGACGCACGGTCATGTTGGGAAACAGCATGTAGTTCTGGAACAGCAGCGCGGTCTTGCGCTGCTGCGGCGTCAGGTCGATCTTCGCGCGGCGGCCGGGCGCCTTGTCGAAAAACGTCGTTCCGTTCACAACGATGCGGCCGGCGTCGGGCTTTTCGATTCCCGCGATGCAACGCAGCGTCAGCGACTTGCCGCAACCCGATGCGCCCAGAAAACCGAGCGTCTCGTTGCCCGCCGCAAACGCTGCCTCGAGGCGGAATCCGCCCATCGACTTCTCGATATCGACTTCCAGACTCACGAGCCCGCCCCCTTTCTCGGCAATGCGACGACGAACGCCGCGCAAGCGCCCGTCCTAAATGTGGTTTCGCGGCCGCTACGCATCCTGCGTACGGCGCCTATAACGCGTCGTGCGACGACTCCACAGGTTGATGAACAGGATGACCATGAAGCTGAACACGATGATGACGCCCGTCCAGAACAGGGCCACGTCGGTATTGCCGTTCATCCATTCGAAATAGATGGCGATCGGAACGGTACGCGTGACGCCCACATAGTTGCCCGCCAGAAACAGCGTAGCGCCGAACTCGCCGAGCGCGCGGGCGAAGGCGAGCACCGTGCCCGCCGCGATCGACGACCACGCCAGCGGCAGCATCAGTCTGAAAAAGATCCTGCCCTCGCTCCACCCGAGCGTGCGGGCGGCGTCGAGCATGGTGCGGTCGATGCTTTCGAACGCGCCGCGGGCGCTTCGATACATCAGCGGGAACGACACCACCACGGCCGCGAGCACCGTCGCGGGCCAGCTGAAGATCAACGGGAATCCGATGTCGATGAACCACTGGCCCACCAGGGTGTTCTTGCCCAGCAGCAACAGCAGCACGAAGCCGCACACCGTAGGCGGCAAGACCATCGGAATGGTGAAGATGGAATCGGCGATATCCTGCGCACGCGAAGGAATGCGCAGGCTCCACCACGCGGCCAGAAGGCCCAGGATGAACACGATGACGATGGCGGTGCCCGTGGTCTTGAGCGTCACCCACAAAGGGCTCCAGTCAAGGTCGTCTAGGAACCGCCCGAACGCGCCCGCCGCATCCGCCTCCGCCGCAAACGTTCCTTCGGCCCACGACGCCGTATTGCAAAAATCAGCGAAACGCAGCTCAGGTCGAACGCCGGATGCGCCGCCCATCACATCCGACCCGTCGATACCGATAATGCTTGTGTAAAACGAACCCGAAACGTATTCCTGGTTGAACGAAAAACGCAGACCCGCATCGCTCAGCTCGAACGATTCCTCGGTCGTCACGAACAAGCGCGTGCCCGACCCGATGCTCGACGATCCGTTCGCGGCAGCGGCGTCGAGCGCCTGAAGGTAGGCGACGACCCACGAAAGCTCCGTCTTCACCGCTACATCGTCGACGGCGATCGCGCCGCCCAGCGCGTCGCCAAGCACGCCGGCCACGTCGTTCCACCCTTGCGTGCCCGTGCGAGCGGCCAATTCGACGGCATCAACATAAAGCACCGCGTAGTCGTCGACGGCCACCAGGCATACGTCGTTTCGCTCGGCGCCCTGCAGATAGGCATAGCCCCGATATACGCCGTCGATGGGGCGATTGCTTCCCTTTTGGGCACGCACGAACTGCGCAATGTCGAGCGTGGCGGCGGGCGTTACGGCATCTTCTCCCTCCTTATCGATTTCGATGGAGGCCGCATCCACCGGCGCACAGGCAAGCCCCGCACCCGCTTCGGCCGTTACATCCGTGAAAAACGACGACGCGCGCCCGGACGCGAACCCTTCTTCGGCCGCATATGCGGAAATGGGCACCGCCAAAGCGATGCCCAGAATTACCGCGCCTATGCATGTCGCAATGCGGCTATGCAAGTTCGAAGCCCCACTTCTGCCAGATCACGAGAGCCTCGGGGTCGTTAGCGGCCCAATCGAGGAACGCCTGGGCAACCTCGAGGTTGGCGTCGTCCACGGTCACGGCCGCGGGATAGACAATCGGCTTGTGCGTGTCGGCGGGAACGGTGGAAAGCACCTTCACGCCGCCGAAACGATACACGTCGGAGCTGAACACGAACGCGATGTCGACGTCGCCGGACTCGGCATGCTTGCACACGTTGCCCACGGACGTGTCCAGGACCACCTTGTCGGCCACGGCGCCGACGAATTCGCCGCCCTTGCCGGAAACGTCGGAATACGCACCCACAGTGGCCAGCGACTGGCACGCGTAGTTGCCTGCAGGAACGGATTCGTCGCCGACGCAGATGGCGTAGTCGCCAGAGACGGCCTCCTCGAGCGTCAGGCCTTCGGGAATGTCGGTGTTGTCGGCACTCGTCACCATGACCAGGTCGTTGACGAACATATCGAAGCGGGTGACCTCGTCGATCAGGCCCGCCTCGGCAGCGTTGTCCATCTTGCCCTTAGAGGCGGAGATGAAGATGTCGGCGGAAGAGCCCGCCTTGAGCATCTCGACCAGCTCGCCCGACGCCTTGTACTGCGTGTCGGCAAAAGCGACCTCGGGGTGCTTCTCCGTGTAGAGCGTCTGCACCTCGTCGAGCGCCTTCGACAGCGAGTTCGCCGCGAAGACCTGCAGCTCGACGGCCTGTTGCTCGGCCACGGGCTGCTCGGCCGCTTCGGGGGCGGGCTCTTCGGCCGCCTTCGAGCATCCGGCGAGCACCATCATGGCTAGCGCGGCGCATGCCAGCACGCATGCCGCGATGCCCGTTGCCTTCTTCCATGATTTCATCGGAATCATCCTCCTTGCAAGCGGCGCAAGGCCGCACCCCTTTTTCAGGCGTCCGATAGACGAAACACCCTCGTACCGTGTTTTATTCTCACACTAGAATAAATATATTGTCAAGCGATGGAATCCTTCCTATCGTATGCAAGAAAGGAGCCATTGCCCTACAATCGGAAAGCCGAAGCCGCCCGACGCGCTTCGACGCCGATACGCGACCACAGGAGAGTCCATGCATTTCGCCGATATCTCGCCCCGCATCAAACTCAGCTTCGAGGGGTCTTCGGAACAGCACGACGCGATTTTCGGACGCGGCGTCGCCCAGCTGTGCCGCGGCGTCGACCGAACCGGCTCGCTTAACAAGGCCGCCAAAGAAATCGGCATGGCCTACAGCAAGGCATGGCGCATCATCAAGCATACGGAAGAAGCGTTTTCCATGCAGCTGCTCGACCGCAACGGCGCCCACGGTTCCACCCTCACCAACGAGGGCAAGGCCCTGCTCGACGCCTATGAGCAGCTCGAGCGGGAAGTCGAGCGCTTCGCCCGGGAGCGCCTCGACGCTATCGCATCCGAGCTCGACCGTTAAACCGCCGGGGCGCCCCGAAGGCGCCCCGATACGACCGACCGCAGGGGTCTTACCTTCCGAGGAAAGACCCCTGTTTCTTTTTCTTCTCGCCCCTAAACGCCACGGGCTCGAACTCGAGGATTCGCTCCGCTTCGACCTCGCAGCCCACCTTGACCGCCTTTCGCATACAGGCGTCTTCGCACAAGCGGCACTGCACGCAGTCGGCAAGCCTGAACTCCAGACTGTCGAGCGCAGGCCTTCTCGGCCCGTCGGCGAATACCTTTCGCAAGGCGCCCGTCGGGCAGAACGTCGCGCACATGCCGCACATCATGCAAGCCGCTTCATCGATACGCACATCGCCCCAATGCTTCGTCGAAACGACCGCGCCGGGCGCCGGATCGCCCAGTTCGTAGAGGTCTTCGAGCAGGGTTTCGTGGCTATGCGCCTGCACATGGGGCATCGTGCCCGAAGCGTCCACCTTCAGCATGGCGCGCAGGCTTTGCGCATCGCGTTTGATGCCGAGCTCGTTTTCGACCGTGACGGCCACCGCTTCGACGGCGACGTCTTTCACCGAGGCCTTCGCCGCCGTGAAAAAGCCCCTGCGAGACACGCCGCCCGTCCCCTGGGCCACGCTGTCCGCAAGCGCCGCAGCGGGCACTTCCTGGCTACGTCGCGCTCGCGCATCGCTTTCCCAAACGGCAAGCAGCTCGTTCGCTTCGGCGACCTCGCCGTCGAATCCTGCAGCTGCATAGCGGTATTTGCACGTCGAGCATACGCCGTCGACCACCGTCACCGACGAAGCGCCGCGCGAACATGCGCCGACGAGCGTTTCGACGCCCACGCGCGCCACGCACGGCACCGTCGCCACGGCGTCGGCATCGGCCTTGCGCTTCGCCGCCACACGAGCGCACACGATCACGGCATCGCCGCCCAAAGCCCGCGCCGACCGGTCGATCGACGCGGCCAAAGCGGCATCGTCCGGGTCACGGAAACGGATCGCGCTCGTCGGGCATGCCGTCGCGCAGGCTCCGCAGCTCATGCACTGCTGCGCGTCGATCTGGAGCGCATTGCCTTGCAGCGAAATGGCGCCTGACGGACACACGTCCACGCATCGAGAACAGGACGCGTTCCTGTTGCGCACCCGCACGCAGTGCGGCGGATCGACATGGAGCGCCTTGCTTTCGAGGCGCTCCATGATTTCGACCATGTCCATTACCGACGGCATAGAATCACCTATCCCCGTCCTCTTCGATGGAGCGCTCGATACGGGCGAGCTCGTCGGGCGTGTTCACGTTGATGAAGCATCCGCCCTCGGGAACAGCCCTGCGCAGTTCGTCGCGATGCAAGATGCCCAGATTCACATCGCCGAAGAAATCGCGGGCGCGCACCATGCCTCGATCGATAGCGGCATGGGCGGCGGGAAGACAGGCCCGCTTGCGATACACCGCATGAAACGGCTCGTAGCCGAACTTGTTGGCAGGCACGATGGCGTCATAGCGGCCCTCGTGCAGGATGCGGGCCTCCTCGACGATCAGCGGAGCCGAAGCGAACACCATGTCGCACGCCACGATGGCGACCAGCGGGCTGTTCGCCGCCTCGAACGCCGTCGCCATGCCCCTCAAGGCGCCGCGCTCCTCATAGTGGTCGGTGACCAGACGAAGGGGGCATTTCAGGTCGAGGTCTTCGAGAAAGCCCAACTGCTCGGGCTCGTTGGTGGTGATGAGCACCTCGTCGGCCGCGGGGGCGACGCGCTTCACGATACGCTCGATCAAGGGCTTGCCCAAGAACGGAATCGTGGCTTTGCTCTGCCCCATGCGGCGCGATTCCCCGCCCGCCTGGATGGCAACGGTCACGGCAGGACGCGCGAAGCGCTCGATCAGGTAGTCGGCGATGCCCTCCACGTCCTCGAGACCGAACGCCCTCATACCGCGCTCGAGCGCCGAGGCCGCCACCTCGTCCATATCGGTCACCACGGCGCACGGCACGGCTCCGCGAACGCTACCGATGGCGCAGAATTCCTCTGCTGCGGCAAGGTCGCGCTCGTTCGCCCTGCGGATGACTTCGATGACGGGAAGGCCGCTCTGGCGATAGCCCTCGACGATCACCAGATCGTGGTCGGGCATCGACGCGACCACTTCGTCGCAGCTCGGCTCCTCTTCGAGCGCGGTCACGCGCGCCATGCGGACAGGAGACACGATCACCGTGTCGCACGAACCCGCTTCGCGATGGCGAAACGAATCCTTGCCCGGATAATCGATGTCGAAATCGCAGTGGCCGTGATGCTTCACCGTGCCGATATTAAGCCCGCGCGAGACAAGCTCCGCAATGACTTTGACGAGCAACGTGGTCTTGCCCGAATTATGGCGGCCGACGAACGAGACCGCAGGACTTGGCTTATGGAGCGTGGTCATCTGCTCCCCTCCCCTTGTATGAAAACCAGCTATAGGGCGCGCCCGCGCCGAATCCGCCGACCGCGCCCCAAGGCAGCGCGGCGGACATAGAAGAGCGCGAGCGCCTGCGCCTCTTATTCGGCGTAGACTTCGCGCTCGACGACCAGATCGTTCTTGATGTGGCCCACGAGCTTCTGCAACGCATCGACCGCATTCGGACGAATGTCGGCGCCGATCAGCACGTACATAAGAGAGTCGCCGACGGAGAGCCTGCCTTCATTGAGCCAGACACGCACGTAATAGATGCCGGGCCAGGTTTTCGCGTCTTCCACGGCTTTAGCAAGGCCTTCGGCATCGTAAGAGAACTCGACGGCCTCCACGGCTCCGAGCTTGGCGGCTTCGGCCGCTTCTTCGGACGTTGCGGCGCGAACCTGCTGCTTCGGCGTGATGCGGACCACGCCGTTATGGGTCAGATACATTCCGACATTACCCGCCTGCTCGTCGAGCTTCGCTTCCTCGAGCCAGCAATCGATGGAGGGGAGCTGCTTAGCCATGTGTTCCCTTTCGTTAGAGCGTCTGCGCCATGCGGCCGCGGCGACGCATCGTCACTTCAGCAATCGTCCCGGCGAGCATCGGTTCGCCGGGACGATTGCGCACGTTTTCCAGAGTACCCGAATTCGCCATCGCGCGCAAAACGAAGAACCCTCCGACCGAGGCGCGTCGCCATCGAAAAGCCCATGCTCTCGAAACGGCGGGAACAAAAGAAAAAGGCCCTGAAATCGGGCCTTTCGTTGCACGTATGTTCCTGCATCATTCGCGGGATGCGAGCACGTCGAGAGCGTGACGATATCCCCCGCTGCCGTAGTTGAGCGCCTTCGAAACGCGCGCGATCGTGGTCGCGGAAGCGCCGGTGGCCTCGGCGATAGCCGTATAGGGATTTCCCGCATCCAGAAGACGCGCGACGGAGAGACGCTGGGAGGTCTCTTTGATCTCACGAATGGTGAACAGGTCTTCGAACAATGCGTAGAGCTCGTCTTTGTCCGTCATGGCCGACAAGACCTCAAGCAGGTTCTCCACCTCAGGCGTACGCAGATTGCTCATATCCCACCCACTTTCATTACGTTGCTCCACTATTTTACTCCACTTTGATGGAGTGGTTTCAGAAAAACAGAATCATCAAGCCGGCAAACGGTCGAATGCACGGATATTTCAAATTCTTGAGGGAGAAACCAGGCCCTCCAACCGAATCGCTCCTGCTCGTACCAGCGGACGAAATCGCCCTGCGCATATGGGAAGAAGCTGTCGTCTCGATATGCACGCGGTAAAGCGAGCTGTCGAAAAGACGACGCGATGCGCTCGTCGTCTTTGAAAGGACGACGGAAACCATGAACAAGAGCAGCCTCTTAACAGACACCCTTCGGTCAAGAGACAACGTTGAACGAAAGCGACACTTCAGAGCTTTCTGATTCAGGCGGCGAACCGAAAGCTTGCAGCGTCGATGCCTCGCTCGATTGTACGCTCGATGCGCAACAAAAAGAGGGGGTCCCGAAGGACCCCCTCTCTGGCGCGAAGCGCCCCGCGCGAGCGCGACGACCCTGCCTTCCGCGGACTACACCGCAGTACGTCGGGCGATGGCGGGCTTAGCTGCCGG
>JARIED010000025.1 GCA_029266945.1 Slackia sp.
TCGCGAGGCTGCTCGGTAACGACATCCTGGCCGGAAATAATCATGTCCTTCTCGCGGCCGTCCTCGAACGGCAGGATGGAGCCGATCTTGATCTTGATGATCTCGGCCGTGCGCTCGCCCACCTTGATGCCCAGCAGGTCGCGCAGGTGCATGGCGATCGCCTCATCCATCTTATTGCCGGCGAGACGCAGGCTGGAGCTAGTCACGATGCCGCCGAGCGAAATGACGGCGACCTCGGTGGTGCCGCCTCCGATGTCGACGACCATCGAGCCGGTCGGCTCGGTCACCGGCAGGTCGGCGCCCATGGCGGCGGCCATAGGTTCTTCGATCAGGTACGCCTGGCGGGCACCCGACTGGATCGCGGCCTCGAACACGGCGCGCTTTTCGACCGACGTCGCGCCGCACGGGATGCAGATGACGATGCGCGGCTTGGCCTGCCACGGATAGCGGCGCTCTATCGCCTTGTTGATGAAGGCGGAAAGCATCGCTTCGGTGACATCGTAGTCGGCGATCACGCCGTCGCGCAGCGGGTGTTCCGCCGAAAACGCGTCGGGCGTATGGTTGATCATCTGCTTGGCCTCATGGCCGACGGCGAGCACGCGGTGCGTGCTCCGTTCTATCGCAACGACGCTCGGTTCGTTCAGAACCACGCCCTGCCCCGTCACCGCGACGAGCGTGTTCGCAGTACCCAAGTCGATGGCCAGGTCAGACGAAGAGGAACCCCCGAATCCGCCGAAGCCACCGGTCAGGTTGCTTATGAAATCCATGAACGACATAGAGAGAGTCCTTTTCCGTTTCGTTTTCTCTATCTTCAGCATGCCCCCAAGGCATAGCCGCTATACACGACCGCTCATTTTAGCACACGAAAAATTGCGAGAACGCGATGCAGACCGCATACACATAAAGGCCGAATCGCGAAGGTCCTGAATAAAGAAAAAACCCGCGCACGAAGCGCGGGCATTGTTGCCTGAGAATGGTGTTCGGGAGCCTTTTCCAGCGCCGTTAAAGGCGGATGCTCCATGCGTGCGTGGCGCCGATGGCCTCGGAGACGCGATCGACCACTTCTTTGGGCGCCTCGCTTTCGACGTTGAGGAACACGAGCACCTCATGGCATCCGGCGCGTTTGCCGATGGCCATGGTGGAGATGTTGATTCCCTCTTCGCCCAGGATGGTGCCGATGCGGCCGATCTGGCCGGGCTCATCGGCGTACATGAAGACCAGCGCATGGTCGGCGGGGACCACGTCGAGGCGATAGCGCATGATGGATACGATGTGGGCCTCATGCAGCGAGCCCGGCACCGTGACCGAGATTTCGAGGCCGTCGGCCTCCATGGACACGATCGAATCGTAGCCGCGCGAATCGGCCGAGGCGCACGCCTCCATCTTCACGCCGTGACGACGCGCCGAGGCGTCGGCGTTCTCGGTGGAAACCGAAGCCTGGCCGTGGCGGGAAAGCACGCCGCTCAAAGCCGAAGCCGACAACACCTGCAGATCGCCCGCGCAGGGGCCTGCGGCCATGATGGAAAGAGTCTTGGGGACATCGCCTCCGAGCTGGGCGAGCATGCTGCCGCACATCTGGCAGGCGGGGATGTATTTCGCCACGGCATCGGCCAGATCGTCGGCCACCATGTTGATGACCGTGGGTACGACGAGGCCCTCGAGGCCGTTGGCCACGTAGCGCGCGATATTGACGCCTGCGCGCATCTGCGCCTCCTCCGTATTGGCGCCGAGATGCGGGGTCAACACCGCGCGGTCGAACTCGGCCAGGGGGGTTTCGGCGACCGGCTCGGATTCGAGCATGTCGACGCCGCAGGCGAACACGCGACCTGCGGCCATGAAATCGGCCATGGCCGCCTCGTCGATGATGCCGCCGCGAGCGGTGTTCACCAGCACCACGCCGTCCTTCATCATCGCGAATTGCTCAGCGGCGAACATATGGTAGGTCTCTTCGGTACGCGGAACGTGCACCGTGATGAAGTCGGCCAGAGGCAAGACTTCATCCATAGTGTCATACAGCGTCACGCCGAGCTGGCTTGCGCGCGACGGCGAGCAATACGGGTCGTAGCCGACGACGCGCATGCCGAAGGCGCGGGCGCGCTCGGCCACCAGGCCTCCGATGCGGCCCAGGCCGAAGATGGCGAGCGTCTTCTCGAAAAGCTCGTGGCCCATAAACGCGTCGCGACGCCAGGCGCCCTCGTGCACCGACGTATTGGCAGCGGGCACTTCGCGAGCGGCGGCCAGCATGAGGGCCATAGTGTGCTCGGCGGCGGAGACGATATTGCTGGTAGGCACGTTACATACGGGGATGCCGCACGCCGTTGCCGCATCGACGTCGATGTTGTCGCAGGTCACGCCCGCACGGCCGATGATCTTGCAGCTCTTCGCCGCTTCGATCACCTCGGCGGTCATATTCGTAGCGCTGCGGACGATGAACGCATCGTACTCGGGCGCGGCCGCAAGCAGCTCGTCGGGGGTCATATCGTAACGGGTATCGACCGTATAGCCCTTCTTCTCGAGAATGGCGATTCCCTCGTCGACGATCTTGTCGGTTATCAGAATCTTCACGGCATACTCCCTTGCAGGCATAGACGGCGAAATAGTGCATATCCGCAGAAAACGGACCATGAAACCCGATTATACCTGCGATCCCGCGGGCCCTGCCTTCTGCGCCGGAGCAGCGGCGCGAAGATGCGCGTCAGCGTCTCGAGCGTCGCGCAAGAGTCCCTATCGGCCGTCGCAGGCCCGGCGCGCCGTGAGGATGCGCGGGCGGCCCGCCAGGTCGTTCACGATGCGCACATCTTCGTAGCCGGCCGCGCGCGCCATGGACGCGGCCGCATCGAGGCAGTCCTCGTGGAGTTCGAACGCGAATGCGGCACCGGGCTTGAGCAGCACGCGGGCCTGCTCGAGCAGACGGCGATACACGTCGAGCCCGTCGGCGCCTCCCGCGAGCGCCAGGCGCGGCTCATGCTGCGCCACCTCGTCGGGCAGGCGCTCAATCACGTCGTCGGGAATATAAGGAGGGTTCGAAACCACCAGGTCGAAAGCGCCCGCAAGCTCGTCGACGAGCGTTCCCGCAAGATCGCATTCGCGCACCTCGACGCGGTCGGACAGCCCGAGCGCCGCGACGTTGTCGTTCGCGAGCGAAACCGCGACGGGCGAGATGTCGGTCGCCACGACGCGTGCGCACGAATACTCGTAGGCGATCGAACATGCGATGCAGCCGGAGCCCGTGCACAAGTCGGCCGCCAAAGGACCGCGCTCCCCTTCGTCGCCGGCGCACGCCGTATCGTCGCCTTCGGCTGCGGCGGACAGCAGCGCCTCTTGCTCCTCGAGGGAAAGCGAGTCGACGGCGCAGCGGCGCTTCTGGGCAGGAAGCAGCGACAACGCCTCACTGACCAGCACTTCCGTCTCGGGACGAGGAATCAAAACCCCAGGTCTGACTTTAACGGCGATATGGCGGAAAGCCACTTCGCCGGTGATGTATTGCAGGGGCTCGCCTGCGCCGCGGCGCGAGACGTAGCCGCGCAGGATGTCGCGCTCGTCCATAGAGAGGGGGCGGTCGAAATTCACGTACAGGTCGATGCGGCGCATACCCGTCGCTTCGGCCAGCAGCCACTCGGCCGAAAGGCGGGGATTCTCGTCGCCTTTCCTTTCGAGATAGCCCACGGTCCAATCGAGCGCCGCCTTGACGGTCCACACCTCGGCCGAATTCGCCATGAATGCCTCCCCTTCTTGTCTCTTTCCCCTGCTCATTATGCACATGGGCGCTGTTTGCGCGATAGCGACCCTACAGAAAAGCGCCCGGACATGCCGGGCGCTTCGATGCGAGAAGCCGTATCTCGCGTGCCTTCGGAATTACACCGCCTGCTCGAGCTTGCGGGCGCGGTCGGCCGCCTGAAGCGCCGTGATAACGTCGCCCAGGCCATCGCCCAGCAGCACGCCGTTATACGTGGAGTTGAAGCCGATGCGGTGGTCGGTCACGCGGTCCTGGGGACCGTTGTACGTGCGGATCTTCTCGGAACGGTCGCCCGAGCCGATCTGAGCCAGACGCTCCGCGCCCTCGGCCGCCTGCTGCTCGGCGAGCATCTTCTCATAGAGGCGGGCACGCAGAACGGCCATAGCGGCGATCTTGTTCTGCAGCTGGGATTTCTGGTCCTGAGACTGGACCACCAGGCCCGAAGGAAGATGCGTGATGCGCACCGCGGAGTCGGTGGTGTTGACGCACTGGCCGCCGGGACCGCCTGCACGATACACGTCGATGCGCAGGTCGTTCTCGTTGATTTCGATATCGATTTCGTCGGCCTCGGGCAGAACGGCCACCGTGGCGGTGGAAGTGTGGATGCGGCCCTGGCTTTCGGTCTTGGGGACGCGCTGGACGCGATGGACGCCCGACTCGAACTTCATGACCGAGTAGACCTTGTCGCCTTTCACCTTGAACTGGATTTCTTTGTAGCCGCCGGCCTCGGACGCGGAGACGTCCATGGTCTCGACCTTCCAGCGATGATGCTCGCAGAAGCGCATGTACATCTTATACAGGTCGCCCGCGAAGATGGCGGCCTCGTCGCCGCCCGCAGCGGCGCGGATCTCGACGATGATGTCTTTCTCATCGGCGGGATCGGACGGGATGAGCATGAACTTGATGTCTTCCTCAAGCGGGGGAAGTTTCGCCTCGGCGGCCGCGATGGTCTCCTGGGCGAATTCCTTCATGTCAGGGTCGTCGAGCATTTCCTTGGCGTCGGCGATATCATCGCACGCCTGGACGTATTCGCGAGCCTTGGCCACGAGCGAGCCCTGGTTCGCGTACTCCTTCGAGAGGCGGGTGTATTCCTTCTGGTCGGCGAGAACCGCAGGATCGCCGAGCTTTTCCTGCAGGTCTTCATAGCCTTTGATAATCTTTTCGAGCTTATCGCGCATTCTGTTTCCCTTATTCGAGCGGTATAAAGCCGCGTTTTCCATTCGTAGAGAATTGCCAACTGTATATATTACCACGCCCGAGGCCTCGTCATGCGCTTTCCACAGCAGCCGATCGATCGCGCGGTTCTGAAAGCGCACATCCCCCGAAAAACGAAAGGCCCCGCGCCGCAGACGAACGAGTCCACGGCGCGGGGCTTGAACGCTTCGAAGCCTACTCGGCAACCGAGAAGGTGCCGGTCGATTCGTCGTAGGTCATCGCCTTGGCGATATAGCCCTTGTCATGCATCCAATCGAGCACGGGCTGGACCATGGCGGTCGTAGGAAGCGCCGCCTCAGGATACGTGCAGATCGCGTAGGTGTCGGCGGCCGGCGCGGGAAGGTTGGCCTTCTCGACCAGCAACGAACGATACGCCTCGGGATCGGCGTTGATCGAGGTCACGGCTTCGTCCCATGCGGCACGCACCATGTCGAGCGTCTTGTCGCCGCCGTCGGAGAGCCAATCGGCGCGCACAGCCAGGACGGACTGGCTGATGTTTTCGCCCTGCGTGTCGTCGGCCAAGAGCACCATGCCCGTCTGCTCGCCGAGAGCGAGCAGGCTCGCGGGAAGCGCTGCCGCGGCGACCTGGTTGTTCGCCATGGACTCGTAGCGAACGGGCATCTTCTTGATCTCTTCCTTCACGATCTGATCGTCAGGAACGCCCGCGGCTTCCATCAGCTTGTCCATCACGTATTCCGGAACAGTGTTGGAGCCGACGCCGATGCCCTTGCCGGCAAGGTCGGAAAGGCTCTTGATGCCTGATTCAGGCGAGGTCATGATGCCGAAACGGCCCTGAGAAGCCTCGGTGCCAAGCGTAACCCAGGCAAGCTGGACGTCGACGCCGGAAAGCTTCAGGGACGCGGCCTGCTGCACGTCGGTCATCGCGGCGTCGATTTCACCAGCCGCGAATGCGGTGGAAAGCTCCTGGGCGCTCTGGAACGTGACGATATCGACCTGCGCGTCGCCGTACAGACCGTCCTGCTCAGCGACCCAGAACGGCAGCGCGTCCTCGGTCTGCATGGTTCCGATACGCATGGCGGGCACCTGCGCCTCCTCGGATTTCTCCTGCGGCTCGGAACCGCCGGAGCATCCCGCAAGCGCCAGACCGCACGCAAGCGCGGCCGCACATGCCAATGACATGAGAACCTTTTTCATCTTCATAGTGTTCGACATCCTCCCTATCGTCGAAACGGACCTTCTCGGACCGCCGCGGCAAGACGCTACGAAACGCGTCCGGACACGACGAAACGGGCCGCAATGCGACCCGTCCGATTAAGAAACATACCATATACCTACGAGAGCGAAAGGAACTCGAAAGCAGATTGAGCGGCGTTTGCTCCGTCGCCAACGGCAGTAGAAACCTGACGCAGGGGCTTAGTGCGCAAGTCGCCCGCCACGAAAACGCCGGGGATATTCGTCTTGCCCGTTTCATCGGCGGCAACGTATCCGCCGCGATCGAGCTCGAGGCCCGCCTCGGCCAAAAGCGCATTTTTCGGCGCGGTTCCCACCGCCACGAACATGCCGGCCGCCTCGATGTCGGAGACCTCGTCGGTCTTCACGTTACGCAGCGTCAGACCGGAAAGTTTGCCGTCCTCGTCATGCAGCGCGTCCACGACGCTGTCGAAATGCACCGTCAGGTTGGGCAATTCGCGCAGCGGCTCGGTGTAGACGGCATCGGCGCGCAATGCATCGCGTCGATGGATCAGATGCACCTCGGAACAGATACGCGCCAGATACAAGACGTCGCCGACGGCCGTGTTGCCGCCGCCGACCACCGCCACGGGCTTGCCGCGAAAGAATCCGCCGTCGCAGGTGGCGCAATACGAAACGCCGCGGCCCGCCAGCTCACCTTCCCTTTCGACGCCCAGCGGCCTGGGCTCGGCGCCCATGGCAAGAATGACCGCATCGGCGGTATAGACCGCGCCCGAAGCAACGACGATTTTCTTAGGTGAGGCGTTCAGATCCAGCTCGACAGCCTCTTCGCCCACGGATTGCGCGCCGAAACGGGCCGCTTGGCCGCTCATGGCGAACGCGAGCTCGAATGCGGCCACGCCGTCGGCGAAGCCGGGATAATTGTCGAGCTGCTCGGTATCGGTCATCTGGCCACCCGGCCCCATGCGCTCGAACGAAACGGTGGAAAGCCCTGAACGGGCAGTATACAAAGCGGCCGTCATGCCTGCAGGACCCTGCCCGATCACAGCCACGTCGAAATGCTTCTCTTGATTGCTCATCGTCGACCTCCTATGAAACAAAGCGGCGCCGCGTCGCCATCGCGCGATCGCGACGCTTCCGCGATGGTATACGAAAAAGCCCGGCTCCGAAGAGCCGGGCGCCTCATGCGTTGATTTTAATCGAGGAGAGCGAGCAGGCCCTGCTTAGGCTGAGCGCCCATGGAGGTTTTTTTGACCTGTCCGTTCTCGAACACGATCATGGTGGGGACGCTCATGACGCTGTAACGCTGCGCCAGATCGGGAGACTGATCGACGTCGACCTTGTAGACCTTTGCCTTACCGGCGACCTCTTCGGCGACCTCGTCGAGAATCGGAGCGACCATCTTGCAAGGACCGCACCAGGTGGCGAAGAAATCAACCAGGACTGGAACGTCGGACTCGAGGACTTCGGACTGGAATTCGGAGGAGCTGATAACCTTGGCCATGATAGGGACCTTTCTCTGATGTCGGTCATGCTCGGCGGGCTTTCGCCAGGCTTCGCATGCCGATCGCTTATTTGATATCTGAATGATAACATATAGCGCGAAGGACGCAAGCGTCTCGGAGCGGAATCCTGTTTCATCACGATTCCTGCACATCGACGCGCAAAACCCGATCGCTATCGCACATCCGCGACATCGCGACGTTCGGACATTGCGCCTTTCTATTTCGACGCTTTCGCGACACCGCCTTCCCCACGCTTGACCGCCGATACTATTTCGCCGACGATGGCATGGACGAGGAAGGAATCAAGAATGAAGCAATCGTATTCCACCCGCACGGCCCTCGAGCGCACGCCCGCATACGAAGACGCGGCTATCATGGACGCCGACCTCATCCTGGAAGGCGGCGCCATGCGCGGCCAGTTCACGGCCGGCGTGCTGGATTTTTTCATGGACCACGGAATCTGGTGCAAAAACGTCTACGGAACGAGCGCGGGCGCGCTCAACGGATACAACTACATCGCCGGAGAATTGGGACGCACCTGCTATCTGAACACGAAGTACTGCACCGATTCACGCTATCTGTCGATGCGCAACTTCGCGCTCACGGGCAGCGCGTTGCGGCGCGACTTCATGTTCGACGCCATTCCGAACGTGCTCGACCCCTTCGACTACGACGCATTCCGCGATTCCCCGATGAATCTGACCACCGTGGCGAGCAATATCGAAACGGGAGAAGCCGACTATCACACCATGGAGGAGGCGCGCAGCGAGCGCGAGATTTCGTACCTGCAGGCGTCGGCAAGCATGCCGCTCGTATCGAAGATTATCGAAGTCGACGGCAAGAAGCTGCTCGACGGCGGAACGTGTGACAGCGTGCCCCTGCTTCGCTCGATGCTCGACCATCGTTCCAACAAGCGCATCGTGGTGCTCACGCAGGACGAAACATACATCAAGGGGCCCAATAAAACCATGCCGCTCGCTCGACGCATCTACGGCGACTACCCGCTGTTCCTCGAACGTATGGAATACCGCCACGTCGAATACAACCGCGCGTATCGCTGGATCAAGCGCCTGCACGACGCCGGCGAGGTTTTTATGATTCAGCCCGCCAAACCCGTGGCCATCTCCAATATGGAAAAAGATCCCGAGAAGCTGTTCGATTTGTACGAGCAGGGATACGCCGAAGCCGCACGTTGCTATGGCAGCCTGATGGAGTATCTGGAGCGCTAGTCTGCCCGAAAACGCTCCATACGTCCGAAGCGCCCGTCGGCACCGATTCGCGACAGAATCGTGCAACGGGCGCTTTTCAATGCCCACATTTCGGGAGTCGCGTTGCAAGAGCGCGATCGCGACCCGAACGATGCCGCATATATTAGTAAGGAAGAATACGAAAAAGGCCCCGCTTCCGCGAGGCCTGAACATTGCTGGAGCGGACAACGGGGCTCGAACCCGCGACCCCAACCTTGGCAAGGTTGTGCTCTACCAACTGAGCCATGTCCGCAAATGGTGGG
>JARIED010000034.1 GCA_029266945.1 Slackia sp.
CACATCGCCCGGATAAGCATTGCAGTAGAACTCGTCGGCCAGATGCACCCACGGATGGCCGCGCTCCTCCAAGGCGTAGCGTTGGAAAGGCTCGACCGTCTCGACCACCGCGCGGGCGTCGTCGGGATCGTTGAAGCTTTTCTCGAAACGCGTCTGGTGCTTGGTGAAACCGAGCGGCACGATGCCGACGTTTTCGATGCCCGGATGCGTATACGCCCATGCGAGCGTCTTTTTCAACTCGTCGCCGTCGTTGATGCCGGGAACGAGCACGATCTGAGCGTGCACCTCGATGCCGCCTTCCAGCAGGCGCTCGAGCATCGCGACTCCGTGCGGGGCATGCTTGCCGATCATCTTCTTGCGCAGCTCGGGCGTAATAGCGTGCAGGGAAACACGCAGCGGCGACACCTGGCGCTCGATGATGAGCTCAGCGTCTTCCTCGCTCAGGTTGGTCAGCGTGACGAAGTTGCCCTGCAGAAAGCTCAGGCGCCAATCGTCGTCGCGCAGCACGAGCGTGTCGCGCGATTCCTCGGGAAGCTGGCGCATGAAGCAGAACACACACGCGTTACGGCATGTGCGGATGCCGTCGAACACCGCGCCGTCGAACGTGATGCCCCAGTTCTCCCCCTCTTCGCGCTCGAGGACGACGGTGCCGCTTTCGCCATCGAGGTCGATGTAGGAAAGCTCGATTTCGTCATCGGCGCTGTACCACTGCCAATCGATTACGTCGCGCAACGGATGGCCGTCGACCGCGCAGATCTTGCAGCCGGGCTCGAATCCCGCATCGCAGGCGGGGGAATCCTCTTCGACTTCGAGGATCACCGCGGCGGTTCGCGCCGGATCGCCGGGATATTCCCGCACGCCGGCGGAAGCTTTGCATTCCATTGATGCTCCTATCGAAAAAGGGGCGGCCCACATGAGGCCGCCCTCTGAGGTACATATGTCGTTACCAGCCGAAATACGCCGTGGGATTGACCGCCGTGCCCGTGACTCCGTTCGGAGAGTTCACGTTGATCTGGAAGTGCAAATGGGCGCCGGTGGAAAAGCCCGTATTGCCGGAAACCATGATCTGCTGGCCCGCCGAGACCTTCTGGCCCACGCTGACCAGAAGCTGGCTGCCGTGCAGATACCAGCTCACGATGCCGCCGCCGTGGTTGACCGTCACGGCCTGGCCGCCCGTTCCGAACCAGCCGGACGTGGTGACCGTTCCGTCGGCCATGCAATAGACGGGCTCGTACTTGCAGCTCAGGTCGACACCCTGATGGTAGTCGCCGATAGAGGCGCGGTATCCGAAGCCGCTGGTGATGAACTTGCCGGGAGCAGGGTTCACCCAGCCCGACACGCTCGGCGAAGGCGTCGAAGACGTCGACCCGCCGCCGGACGGACGAGGAGCCGACGGACGCGATGCGGCGGCCTGCTGCTTGGCCAGCGCTTCCTCGGCCGCCTTCTTGGCGGCCTCTTCCTTCTCGCGCGCGGCGTCGGCGTCCATGCGGATCTGCTCGATTTCGGCATGGATGGCGATGATGTCTTCGCTCATGCGGTCGTATTCCGCCTGCAGCGAAGCCTGGGTGCTTTCGAGCTCCTCCTTGGCGGCGCGAGCCTTCGAGAGCTCCTCGGCCGCGATCTGCTCCTGCTTCGAGTACTCTTCGCGGGCCGCCTCGGCCTCGGCCTTGGCGGCCTTGCTTTCCTGGACCAGCTTGGCGTCCTGCTGGCCGATCTTTTCCATGGAATCCCAGTTGGTCACGAAGTCTTCGAAGGACTCCGAGCCGAAAAGCACGTCGATGAAGGACGGCTCGCCCTTGCGATAGATGGCCGTGGCACGGTCGCTCAGCTGTTCGCGGAGCTGGGCGATGCGCACGGTGGCCTCGTCGATGCGGTCCTGGGCTTCATTCATGGCATCGACCGCCGCCTCATGGGCGTCGTTTGCCACGTTATAGCGTTCGAGCGCCTCGTTGAACTGGGCCTGAAGCGCTTCGAGCTTCGCGGCCATCTCGTCTGCCTGGGCCTGCTTTTCAGCGGCAGAGGCTTCGAGGTCGTTCGCCTTGGCATCCAATTCGTCGGATTCTGCAGCATAGGCAAGCCACGGGAACAGCATCATGGCTCCGGCGGCGCCGACTGCTTTAAGAAAATTACGGCGTGTCCAGCCGTGCAACTGAGAGCTTGTTTCGGTCATAGTGTGATCGCTCCTGATCTGTCGAGCATTGCCGAGCAATGTCTTTGAACCCTATGATGATAGCAGGAGCGACACGTCCGCTTCCACTTTTACAAGGTTTCCAGATAATCGACCACCGAGCAGATCTGGTCGTCAGGCGTCGAGGCGCCGGCAGTCACGCCTACCGTCTCGCAGCCTTCGAACCATGCGGGATCGATTTCGTCGACGCGCTCGATGAAGTACGAACGCTCGCAATGGGCCTTGCAGATGTCATAAAGATGCGTGGTGTTCGACGAGTTCTTTCCGCCGATGACCACGATGGCGTCCACTTCGTCGGCCAAATCGGCCGCGGAATTCTGCCTCTGGCGCGTGGCGAAGCAAATCGTGTTCTTCACCACGGGCTCGATGCCGCGCGCGCGAATCGCTTCGACCACGGCATTGAGTTTTTCCTTGCTCTCCGTAGTCTGCACGACGATGCCGACGGGCTCGATCAGCTCGTCGGGAAGCTCGTCGACGTCGGCCACCACCACGGCGCGCTCGCCCGCGTGGCCGCACAGGCCCTTGACCTCGGGATGCTCGGCGCGGCCGATCACGACCACCGTGCCGCCCGCGTCGCGCAGCTCGCCTGCGGAGCGCTGGGCTTTCGCCACATGGGGGCACGTGGCGTCGATTACCGTCAGGCCCTTGTCCTTGAGCTGCTGCAGCACGTGGGGCTCGACCCCGTGGCTGCGAATGACCACGATGCCGTTCTCGATGTCGTCGACGCACTTCGCCGCCTTGACGCCCTGCTCTTCGAGCTGCTTGACCACGGTGGGATTGTGAATCAGCGGGCCGAGCGTATAGGTGTCGTCCTCGTCCATCATGGCTGCGACGGCCATATCGAGCGCACGCTCGACTCCGTAGCACACTCCCGCATGCTTCGCCCTGACAACGCGCATATCGGTTACTCCCCTTTTCGTGACATATCGCGCCCCGCGAATGCGGAGGCGAAATCCTTCGCATCGGGGAAAAGCTCCCCCATATCGACCTGCTCGCGATCGACGTCGCGAGAAAGCGCATAGCACTCCCTCATGACATACCACGACGCGGCATCGAGCCTGTCTTCTTTGGGAAGAAAGTCGAAATCTTCCAAGAAAACCGGCGCCCCGAAAACCACTTCGATCTTCGGGAAATGAACGAACTTGCTTCCCTTCGGCTTGACCTTCTCGACGTTGCGCACGCTCGACGGCACGATCGCAGCCTTGCCCATACGCGCGATGAACGCCACGCCCGCATGCAGTTCGGGATCGGCCGTGCCGCGCCCGCGGCGCGTGCCTTCGGGAAAGATTCCGACGACCTCGCCGCGCTTGAGCATCGAAGAGGCGCGCTTGATGGCGGTCCTGTCGGCGCTCGAACGCTTGATGGGAAACGCCCCTACGCGCGAGATGACCTGGCCCGCCAGGCCCTTCGCGTTCTCGAACATGTTGTCGCGGGCCATGAACCTGATCCACTGGCTCGGACGCGCCGACAGCCACAGAAATACCGGATCGAGATACGACGCGTGGTTTCCGGCAACGATGCACCCCTTTCCGTCGCGAAACGCGCGCACATGCTCGATACCTTCGACGGAGAACCTGAACGCGACCTTGAACGCCGCGAACAAAACGCCGTAGACCACGTTGCCCACCAGATGAGGAATGGGCTTGACGCCCTTTCCTTCGCGCTCGGCCGAAGCGGCATCCATGGGCATGTCCCACATTTCCTTATACGCAAGCATCGGCTGCCCCTAGAAGCCGCGTGCCGCGCGGGCGCGCGCGCAGATGTCGTCGATCACGTCTTCGATGGTGCGGCCGGTGGAATCCATCTGCACTGCGTCTTCAGCGGGCGTCAGAGGGGCGGTCGTGCGGCTCGAATCGAGCTCGTCTCGCCGGACGATGTCGGCGAGCACCTCGTCGAAGTCGACCGACCCGACGCCGCGGGCTTCGTTCTGAAGGACGCGGCGTCGGGCGCGTTCTTCGTTGCTCGCGGTCAGGAACACCTTGACCTCGGCGTTCGGGAACACCACCGTGCCGATGTCTCGGCCTTCGATGACGAAATCGCCCTCACGGCCGAGCCTGCGCTGCTGCTCGACGAGCGCTTCGCGCACGAGCGGATGAGCCGACACGATGCTGACCGAACGGTCGACCTGCGCGGTACGGATGGCGTCGGTCACTTCGACGCCATCGACGAAGACGCGCTTGGGAACGGGATCGCCTTCGACGTGGCCGAACGAGATGGCCTTTTCGCGGGCGATGGTCCCGCAGCGCTGCTCGTCGGACAAGTCGGAGCCTTCCTCGAGCGCGGCCAGGGCGACGCAGCGATACATGGCCCCGGTGTCGAGGCAGCTGAAACCGAGGTTTTTCGCGACGGCCTTGGCGACCGTCGATTTACCCGCCCCGGAAGGGCCGTCTATAGCAATGATCATGAAAAGCCTTTCTTGAAAACCATGCGCACTATCGCAGACGCACTAGTATAAGGCGAAACGCGGGAATCTGCCGCGATCGCTTTCAGAAAGATGGCCGCATCAGGCGCGACGCGCAAGCGAGGCGATGTCGTCGAGGAAGCCGGGATAGCTTATAGATACCGCCTCGAAGCCGTCGATCCTCACCGGCACGGTTCCCGTCAGACCGACGAGAGCCCAGATCATAGCCAGGCGATGATCGCCGCCCGAGGAGAATCGAAGTCCTTCGGGCGCCTTCAAGTCGGGGTCGCCCTCGATGTAGAGGTCGTTTCCGTCCATCCACGCGTTGACGCCGAGCTTGGCGAGCCCGTCGACGATGGCCGCGATGCGATCGGTCTCTTTGACGCGCAGCTCGTTCACTTCGCGAAATACCGTGATTCCGCGCGCATGCGCCGCTACCAGGGCGAGCACGGGCACCTCGTCGACGAGCGACGCGATCTTTTCCGCAGGAACCTCGCAGCCATGCAGGTCTTCGCAATACCGAACCGAAATGATGCCCGAAAGCTCCTTGCCGGCTGATGTCACGCCGCGACGCGAGGCGTCGACGCCCATCTGCTCGAGCGTGCGCAAAAAGCCGATGCGAGCGGGATTGAGCGAGACGCCTTCGATCTGGATGGCGCTTCCGGGCGTGAGGGCTGCGGCGCACGCGAGAAACGCCGCCGACGACGGATCGCCCGGCACGTCGATTTCGCAGGCCTGCATCGAAGCGGGGCCGCTCACCTGGGCCATGCCCGACGCCGCCATGGTCTGCACGCCGAAGCGCGGCAGCATAAGTTCGGTATGGTTGCGCGAAGGGGAAGGCTCGACGACGCGCGTGATGCCCTCGGCTCCGACGCCGGCGAGCAAAACGGCCGTTTTCACCTGGGCGGATGCAATGGGAGAATCATAATCGATCGCGCGCAGCGGACGCGTTCCGCGAACCGTCAAAGGAAGCGTTCCCCTGTCTTCGGGATAGAAGCGCGCGCCCATCCTGGAAAGCGGCGCGGTCACGCGCAGCATCGGACGGCGGCGCAACGAATCGTCGCCCGTGAGCTCGACTTCGATATTCCACGGCGCGAGGATGCCCATCAACAGCCTGACGGTCGTTCCCGAATTGCCGCAGTCGATCGGCGCATCAGGCGTGTGCGGACCCTGCGCGCCCCATCCGGTAATTCCGCCCGCAAGGCTTCCGTCCGCCATCTTCTCAAGCGCGACGCGGGCGCCGAGCTGCTGGACGGCGCGAACCGAGGAGCGCACGTCGTCGGAATCGAGCACGCCGGAAAGACGGGTCGTCCCCTCGGCCATGGCGGCGAACAGCACCGCCCTGTGAGAGATGCTCTTGTCCCCCGGCACATGCACGCTGCCCGTCAGGGGGCCTTCGAGCGGTTCGATAGTCATGGTTTTTGCCTGCGTATCCATAATCGCTCCTCGTCGTCGAACGACGCGCGCCTAAACGCGCTCTGCAGCGGATTCTACCACTGCGCCCTCGAGCCCGGCGGCGCGACGAAGCGCCGCCACCTCATCCGCGTCCAGAACCCTCCATGCGCCCTCTTCGAGGCCGCGGAGCCCGAGCGGGCCGAAACTTTTCCTATGCAGTTCGACCACCGGATGCCCCACGAACGAGCACATCCTCCTGACCTGGCGCTTCCTTCCTTCATGAATGGTGATGGAGACAAGCGATCGACCGTGCGAGGCGTCGAGCAGCTCGACCTCCGCGGGAAGCGTCATGCCGTCGTCGAGCAGCACGCCCTCGCGAAGACGTCGCGCCTCGGCAGGGGTCATGACGCCGTCGACCAGAGCTTCATAGGTCTTGTCGACGTGTTTTCGCGGATGGAGAAGCCCGTTGCCGAGCTCGCCGTCGGTCGAGAACAGCAGCAGTCCCGTGGTGTCGTAGTCGAGCCTGCCGATCGGGAAAAGTCCCGGATAACGGTCGTGCGGCACGAGGCCGGCGACCGTCGGCCGGCCCTGGGGATCCGACATCGTGGTGATATAGCCCGCGGGCTTGTGCAGCATGATCGTCACGGCGCCATCGGCCAGACGCACCGTCATGCCGTCCACGGTCACCGTGTCAACGCGGGGATCGACCTTGCTGCCGAGCTCGGTCACCACCTCGCCGTTCACGCGCACGCGGCCCGCGGTCATGAGGTTTTCGCTTCCCCGCCTGCTCGCGACGCCCGCGCGAGCGAGAAACTTCTGCAAGCGCATCGGCACGATACGCGTCTTTTCGGCTTCATCGGACAAGGCCGTCCTCCTTTGCATCGTAAGGCTCGAACTCGAACTCGTCGGCGAAATCCGACACGAAGCCCGCATCGAGCGCAGCATCATCGTCATCGCAGGACGCGGCGGCCTCATCGGCCTGCGCCCTGGTTATACCGAGCCTCTCCCCGATAAGCTCGCGCGTCCGCTCGTCGGGGGCGAACTGCTCGAGGTCGGGAAGGTCAGCCGGGCCGGCAAGCCCGAATTTCTCGAGAAACGTCCGCGTGGTCGCATACAGCATCGGCTGCCCGGGACTGTTCGCGTCCTTGCCCGCTTCGCGGACCAGCCCCTTTTCGACGAGCGAATTAAGCGGACTGTCCGAATTCACGCCGCGGATCGACGCCACCTGAGTGCGCGTGACAGGCTGGCAGTATGCGACCACCGCGAGGGTCTCAAGCGCCGCCTGGGAAAGGCGGCGCGTATCCCACGAAAGCACGTAACGCTCGACGAGGACGTGGTAGCGCGGATGGGTGTACAGCCTCCATCCGCCCGCCACCTCGCGTAGCTGGATGCCCGATTCGTCCGTCGCCAAGCGATGCTGCAGCGTCGCAAGCCCCTCGACGACGCACGCGCGGTCGACATCGAGCATCTCGGCAAGCGCCGAAGCGGCGACGGGCTCGTCGCTGACGAACAGCAGCGCCTCGAGCGCTCCCGGGATGTCGGAATCGGGCAGGTCTTGAAACGTCATGACCACTCCTTTTCGTCCTCTTCGCCGAAGACGAGCTCGCCGCTTCCCTCGATGAAATCGATGGCTATGTCGGCGAATGGCCCGTCTTGGCCCAGGTCGATCATCGTGCGCTTGTAAAGCTCGAGCAGGGCGAGAAAGCTCGCCACCCGCACCGCGAGCGTCGGAGCATCCGCCAAGACCTCGCTGAACATCATATGTTTGCGTTCACTGATGCTGCGGTGGATCGAGCGCACGTGCGTCTCCACCGGGATGGGCTTGGCGGCGATATGCTCGCTTTCCAACAAGAACACGTCGCGGCGCGCAAGGGCGCGGGCCGCCAGGCGCCCGAGGTCGTCGAGGGAAGTCTTCCTGAGGTAATCGGACGCCAGGTCGCGGAATTCCTCGTCGGGTCCGAACAAGCGCGGATGCATCAGGCCTTCGTGCTCGAAGCGCGCGCCGAGGGCCGCGGCCGCGTTTTTGAACTGTTTGTAGACGATGAGGCGCTCGATTAGCATATCGCGCGCCTCGCTTGGCGAAAGGTCCTCCAGCTCGTCGACGCCTTCCTCCTCTTCGCATGGCAGAAGCGCCGCAGCCTTGATTTCGAGCAGCGTCGACGCCACCAGAAGGAAATCGCTCGCGACGTCCAGATCGAGCTCCTCCATACGGTCGACATAAGCCAGGTACTGGTCGACGATCTGTGCCACCGAAATGGAACCGATATCGACCTTTTTGCGACTGACCAGGTAAAGCAGA